>JBGSPJ010000262.1:0-16118 GCA_041738655.1 Rhodothermales bacterium
GCGCCATCGATGGTGATCGCGCCGGCGTCCGGCGCGTGAACGCCGGCGAGCACCTTGATGAGCGTGCTTTTGCCGGCGCCGTTTTCGCCGACGACAGCCAGCACCTCGCCCCGGTGGAGGTCCAGCCGGACCCCCTTCAGGGCATGCACGCCTGGAAACGACTTCTCGATGCCCTCCATCGCCAGGAGGGGCGCCCCATCCGCCATCGCCATACCGTTATTCTGCTATCTGAGGATCGGCCTGCGCGTCAGCCTGGCGGTAGAGCGTCGCGGGGATGAGCTGCTCCGCCGGCGTGGCCTCGCCGGCCATATAGGCGCGGATGGAGGCAATCGTCATCGCCCCGATCTGGCGGGGGTGCTGGATCACGTCCGCATAGATCTTCCCGTCGCGGATGGCCTTGCGGGCCTCGTCCGTCCCGTCGAACCCGACGACCTGGACGGTGCCGGACTTGCCGGCTTTTTCGATCGCCGCCACAGCACCGAGCGCCGTGTCGTCGTTGATCGCGAAGATCACGTCGAGGTTCGGATGGGCCTGGAGGATATCCTCGGCCACCTTGAAGGCCTTGTCCTTGGTGCCGCCGCCCGTGAGCTGGGCCACGACCTCGATTGTTGCGCCCCCAGCGTTCGCCGCGTCGATGACTTCGTGGAAGCCTTTGGTGCGCTGGATGACCGACTCGACTTCCGGGTGGTCGATGATGGCCACCTGCCCGTTTGTCCCGATCACCTCCATCACCGCCTCGGCGGCAAGCCGGCCGCCGGCGTAGTTGTCCGTCGCGATGTGGGTGACGATGCTCACCCCGTCCGCCAGCGCCGCGATGTCCGCCGTGAAGACGGGGATGCCGGCCGCGTTCGCCTCCTGGATGGCCGTGCCGATCGCTTTTGAATCCGCCGGGCTCAACACGATGGCATCGACGCCCTGGACGATGAAGTTCGAGAGCTGGTCCTTCTGCTTCGCCACGTCGAATTCGGTCGATACGACCGTCACCTTCATCCCGTGTTTCGCGCCTTCCTCCTCCAGGCCGGCGGCCAGGTTCTGGAAGAAGGGATGGGTCATGGTGAGGAGGGAGACGCCGACGGTCACCTCATCGGCCGGGGCGGCATTGTCCGATCCGCCCTGGGGGCCACAGGCGGGGAGGGCGAGGAGGAGGGCGAAGAGGAAAACGAGGCGGGTGCGCATGGTTGGTTGTGAGAAGATAACTTGGTGTGTGCTGCAGCTTGTCATCCTGAGCGTAAGCGAGGGATCCTTAACCGATTAAAGGCAACCCCGGGCACAACCTGTCCAGCCGGCACGATCCGAACGTATTCGCGATCTCGTTGGGTTATGCCGATCGAAGGCCCCTCGCTATCGCTCAGGGTGACATTATGTGTCATTAGCAGCCGCCCTGGATGAGATCCAGGGCGGCTCAGGATGACGATGGGGGCAAGATATTCAATTTTATCGAAAGATAACGGCATCCGCCTCGCCTTTTACCGATCCCTCGCGCGTAACCCTCGCGTGAGGTATATTGAGGCGTCCCGCTCTACCTCACCCAGACACGACTCGGATGATCACCCGCTTCTTCTTCGCCGGCCTCTCCCTCGCCGCGCTTCTTTCTGTCGGCACACGCTCTCTCCACGCCCAGTCGGCCGATGTCAGCGGCATGAACGAGGATCAGCTTCGCGCCCACGCTGCCGCCATCCACGCGCGCGTCATCACGCTCGACACCCACGACGACATCGAGTCGAATTTTGCGACGGACGAGGTGGACCCCGGCGTCCGTGGACCACGGCAGGTCGACCTCCCCAAGATGCGCGAGGGCAAGCTGGATGTCGGGACCTTCATCGTCTATGTCGGGCAGACGGAGCGTACGCCGGCGAACTACGAGCAGGCCAGGGCCGACGCGATGACCAAATTCGACGCGATCCACCGCATGGCCGAAAAGATGTATCCGGCGGAAATCGAGATCGCCCACACGGCGGACGACGTCGAGCGCATCCACAAAAGCGGCAAGCTCGTCGCCGTGATCGCCATCGAAAACGGCTACGTGATCGGGCAGGACCTCTCGCTGGTCGAGAAGTACCAGAAACTTGGCGCCCGGTACATGACGCTCACCCACAACGGGCACAACGACATCGGCGACTCGGCGAATCCCCGCAAAGACCTCGGCGACAACGGCGACGCACACGGCGGACTGTCTGCGTTTGGCGAGGAGGTCGTGCGCGAAATGAACCGGGTGGGCATCATGGTGGATATCTCCCACACCTCGAAAAAGTCATCCCTCCACGCCGCCCGCGTCTCCCGCGCGCCCATCATTGCCTCTCACTCCAGCGTAAAAGCGCTCTGCAACGTTCCTCGCAACATGGACGACGAGACGATGCTCGCCCTCAAAGCCACCGGCGGGGTGATGAATATCGTCGCGCTCGATTCCTTTGTGAAGGAGGATACCCCCGAAAAAACCAAAGCCATTGCCGACCTCCGCGCTGAGTATGGGATCGAGGGTCCGGGAGGCATGCGCAACCTGACCGATGAGCAGCGCGCCGGCTACCGGCAGAAGATGGCCGCCATCGAAAAACAGCACCCGGGGCCGACGGTTAAGGACTTCGTCGACCACATCGATTACGCTGTTAAATTAATTGGCATCGACCACGTCGGCATCAGCTCCGACTTCGACGGCGGCGGCGGCATCAGCGGCTGGATGGACGCCTCCGAAACCCCGAACGTCACCCTCGAACTCGTCCGCCGCGGCTACTCGGAAGAAGAAATCGGGAAGTTGTGGAGCGGGAATCTGCTGCGGGTCTGGCGCGAGGTGGAGCGGGTGGCAGGGGAGATGTGACGCCCCCCTCAAGCATTCGCCATCTCATCCGTGTAGCGAGCCAGGGTGCGGCGGAGGTCTTCGAGGGTGATGGGCTTCAGGATGAAGTCGTTCATGCCGGCGGCGAGGCACTCGTTGAACGCGTTGGTCCACGTCATCGCGCTCGCGGCGATCATCCAGGGCTCTTCGTAGCCGGTGATCGCCCGGATGCGGCGGGCCGTTTCGAGGCCGTCCATGCCGGGCATGGCGATGTCGATAAGGACGATACAAAAGTCTTCTTTCGATACCGCATGCAGCGCCTCCTCACCCGAGCGGGCGATTTCGGCGCTGTAGCCGAGGATGCGCAGCAAATGCCGCATAAGCTCCTGATGGAGCGGGTAGTCGTCGATGACGAGTACACGGGGTAAGGATTCTGTAGTCATGGGGTCGTGTGTTATCGGCAGGGGGCCTGTGAGACATCCACGGCAATCGGGCCAATCCCCTATCGGAGGAGGCCTTGTCGGAGGAGGCGCCGGGCTTGGAGGGGCCGGCGCGGGAGAGGCTGGGAGAGGCGGTAGTTGTGTTCACTGATGCTTCACAAAAACGGTGCCGTCCGCGCGGAATTCGTTTGGCATCCGTTTGACGCGCGCCGGCGGGCGCGGTACCTTGCGGCCGTTCCGTTCAACCCGCTCAAAATCCCATGTCCGCAGGAAAACAATACTACGATAAAACCCTCGCCCTCCTTCAGCAGATCGAGGCCACGCAGCCCCCGAACATCGACGCCGCGGCCGAAATTTGCGCCAACGCGATCGCAAAGGGCGGGCTCGTGTTTCTTTTTGGCGCCGGCCACTCCCGCATGATGTGCGAGGAGATCACCCCGCGCCAGGGCGGGTTCGTGGGCTTCGTCGCGTTTGTCGAACTGGCCGTGTCGAACCACGCCTCGATCGTCGGCATGAACGGACTCCGCGGTCCGCTCCACCTCGAAAAGGTCGAGGGCTACGCGGAAGAGTTGCTGAAAGGCTTTAAATTCGGTCCGCACGACGCGTTTATCCTGATCTCGACGAGCGGCATCAGGCCGTTGATTGTTGAAATGGCGATGGGCGCAAAGCACCGCGGGATGCCGGTGATCGCGATGGTGTCGCGGCCGCACTGCGAGCAGTCGAAGCCGGCGCACTCCTCCGGCAAAAAACTGATCGACCTCGCGGATGTCGTGCTCGATAACCACTGCCCGCCGGGCGACTGCATCCTGGAGCTCGACGGCCTGGAATGGCGCACGGGACCAACCTCCACGATCACGGGGGGGATGATCATGAACATGCTCCGCGTCGAAACCGCCGAAAAACTCCTCGCCCGCGGCGTCAAGCCCGAACTCCTACCCAGCCACCAGTTCATCGGCAACGACCCCGCCGAAGAGCAGCTGGAGCGGTTCTATGAGGGGTACCGGAAGAGCCTGGCGCATTTGTACCGCTGACGCGGTACGGTTTAAGGTTCGTAGGTTCAAGGTTCAATGCTCACTATGAATACCATCACATCCTTAAACCTTACACCTCGAACCTTGAACCCGGAAGACTACGTCATCGGCTTCGACCTCGGCGGGACGCGGCTCAAGAGCGGCGCGGTGACGCGTGCGGGGCGCATCCTGGCGGCCGGCATCATGCCGTCCGGCTATACGATGGTGCCCAAAAAGCTGCTCAAGGCCTATCTGGACGAGATCAAGCGCATCTCGGCCGAAATGGGGGAGGGGCCGAAGGGGATCGGGCTGGCGTTTTCGGGGGCAGTTGATCCACGAAAGGGAGTAGTGCTGCTGCCCGGTAAGGTGAAGGGGCTGGAGGGATTCCCGATCGTCGAGCGCCTCGAAGAGGCCGCCGGCGTGCCCGTCGTGGCGGACAATGACGGGCGGATTTCGATGTACGCGGAGGCGACGTACGGCGCGGCGCGGGACTACCCGTGGGCGATGACGATCACGATCGGGACGGGCGTCGGCTCGGGCGTCCGGCTGGATGGGAAGATCCTCCGCGATCCCCACCTCCAGTTCGGCACCCAGATGTCGCACATCGTCCAACAATCCAATCAGGGCCACCTGTGCATCACCGGCGCGCGGGGCACGGCCGAGATGTTATGCTCGGCCACCGCCCTGGCGTTATCGGTCCGCAGCGCCCTCCAGCGCGGCATCGAATCCAGCCTGAGCGATGCCTACTTCAGGGAGCCGGCGAGTATCGACTTCAAGCGGGTGATCCAGGCGGTCGAGAAGGGCGACCGGTTGTGCCGGGACGAACTCGACCGCTGGATCGAGCAACTCGGCTGGCTGCTGGTGAGCGCGGTCCATGCCTATGCGCCCCAGATCATCATCCTCTGCGGCGGCGCGACCCACGCCGCGCACCTGTTCCTCGAACCCCTCCAGAAACACGTAAACCAGCACATCTTCCGCTACCCCGTCGGCGAGCCGGTGCCCATTGTGATTTCGAAGCTCAGCGACCACATGGGGGTGTTGGGGACGGCGGCGAGAGCGTGGGAGATGGTTGATAGTTGATGGTCAATGGTCAATTGTCAATTTGTATATCATCAACCATTAACTCTCAACCATCAAGGCTGTTAACAAAAACGCTAACTACCACTGTATTGTCATCCCCGACCCCGATCGGGGATCCAGCCGTATTGCAATTCTGCTGGATCCCGCATCAAGTGCGGGATGACAAACTGCCTTTTTTGGTCGTTTCGGAATTTTGTTAACACTTCTGATCAACCATTAACTGTCAACCATTAACCATCCCATAATCCGCCGTATCCGTCGGGCTGTGGGGGAGGCTGCCTCGGGAGGAGCGGAGGTAGACGAAGGGGGTGTAGGGGAGAAAGTTGGAGACGCGGGAGGTGTAGATGTCGGCCGAGTGTTCGAGGGTGCGGGCGAAGTGGCTTTTGTCGTTGCCGGCGTGCATGAGCAGGCCCCAGTTCGGGTTGTGGAGCTGGCCGGCGGAGGCGGCGAACTCGCCGATGCCTTCGTCGAGCGCGACGAGTTGGCGGCGGAGTTCCTGCATGCGCTCGTCGAGCCGTGCCGCGCTCCGGTCGGTCTGCGGGCCGTAGTTCTTGCTGTTCCGCTGGCGTTCGAGCCGGATGGCGGAGTACTCGCTTTCGAGTTCTTCCTTTTTGATCATCAGCATCGAGAGCGTGTACTGTTTTTCAGCAAACCCGTCGATCGCGCGGATCTCGTCTTCCAGTTCACGGAGGATGAGCGCCGTGCGCCACCGGAGGAGGGATTTGGAGACCTTGACATCCGAAAAAATGTGGTCGCCGACGTACAGGATTTTTTCGCCCGTGAGCCCCAGGGAGCGTTCGACGAGCGCCGCGTTGCCGCCGACATAGATGCCGCCGGCCTGGAGCGGCTTGCGGTGTTCGCGCAGCAGCCCGTCGTCGTTGACCACCTCGAAGATGGGGGATCGGCCGGAGAAGAAGTCGGGCTTGCGAGCGCCGACGATCGTGTAGTGGAACAGGTCGCGCCACGTCATATCACCCGGCAGGTACGGGTCGAAGACATACGACAACATCGGCGCGGCGTAGCTCCATTCCGAGTTTGTGATGAGCATCACCTTTTTGCCGGACTCCTTCTGGTCCAGCAACGCCAGCGGCATGTCGGGATCGCGTTCGACGAAGCGCTCGGGGTGGTCGATGATTTCCTGCTTGAGCAGTCCCTCGAGGTGGGCGTCGTCGAGCACCTGTCGGGTGTGGCGGTAGAGCGTCTCGTAGCCGAGTGGGGCCGGCAGCTTGCCCTGGTCGAGCAGTTCGACCAGCTGCATGTACATACACGCCTCCGAGATCGAGAAGAGGGTATTCATCACCTTCCACCGGCTCTCGTTGAGGTCGATGAGCGTGCCCTGGTAGAGGTCGCGCTGGCGGTTGAAGTCCATCACCGTCGTCCCGTGGAAAACACGTTTGACGTACCCGAAGCGGTTCGCCTTCAGCACATTTCCCTCCCGGGTATCCACGATCAACCCCTGCATGGCGAGGTTCGGGTCGAATTGTAGGTGGTCTACCGGCCAGTGGAGGTGCCGTTTGAGGCCTTCGCGGAGGTAGGTGTAGGCGCGTTCCTCCCAGGCGGCCATGTCGTAGTGGATGAGCGTGTAGTCCATGTCGTAGCCGATGGCCTCGATGCTACGCAGGTTCAGGGTTCTATTGCAGAAGATGCCTCGGTCTCGAGCGATCTGGGTCATAAACGATGAGGTATTGGCAAGAGGGTAATGGACCTGGAGGGGTTTAATATTTAATGTTCAATGTTCAATGTTCAATGGACTTACTTCGTAAGCACCACGATGCCCAGCACCGCCGCGGCGCCGAAGCCGAGGAAGCTGGATCCTTTCCAGAACTTCTTCCAGCGCATTTCGCGTTTTCGGGCGGCATCGACCCGGTCGAACTGGGCGCGGAGCGCCGCGAGGTCGGTTTCTAGCGAGGTGGCCTGCTGGTGCACAACGTCGCGGCTCTGCGTCAGGTTTTCCACCTGGAGCCATCGGTTTTCGGCGAGGGTGGATTGTGTGGCGACGAGGGCTTCAAGGTCGGCGATTTTCGCCTCCATCGCCGGCACCAGCTCCATCACCAGATTGCGGTAGTGGATGGCCGCGATGCGGGGCAAGACGACGGATTCGCCGCGGGCCGGTAGGGTCACGAGGGCGACACTGTCACGGGGAGCCTGCGCTTGAGTCGGCATAGAGCCGAGCAAGAATATGATTGAGATCGCGAACGAGTGAATCGGCCGAGTGATCATAACGGGTGATGTTTTGTTGGAGCGCGCGGATCCGGTTGTTGCGGGCGACGAGCGCCTCGTCGAGGCTGTCGCGGGCGGTCAGGAGTTCGTCCTCGCGCGATTGGAGTTCGTCGAGCTCCGATTGCAACGAGGCGATGATGGTTTGCAGCGAGTCCCGCATCGCCTGCGAGCGTTCGAGTCGGATGAAGAGCTCCCGGTTTTCCCTGTCGATGTCGCCGCCAGAGGGACCAAACCAGGCGCGGTAGGCGAGGAGCGAGCCGGCGACAGCGATCAGCGCAATGAGGAGCGTCGTGCCCAGGGAGATCTTTTTGTCCATGCCTGATCCGATGAAGGAGTGTCCGGCTGAATATCGTGTCGCTTTCGTTGCGCCCAGAATACGTTTTCGTCCGTTATACTACGAATACTCAAAAAATACCGGATAGCACCTCAACAAGCCCGGAATTGCCGCGTTAACGGCTTGCTAATGCCTCGAGGAGGACAATCCGTATGATGAATCTCGACTCCCTGTACGAAATCAAGCGCCGCTACGCGGAAGTGACCGAGTTGATGTCCGATCCGGATATCGCCCGGGACGTGACGCGCATGGTGGCCCTGGGGCGTGAGCACACCGAGCTCAAGGAGGTCGTGTCGGCCATCCAGGCCTACGAGAGCATCCTGGATGAAATCGACAACCTGCGGGAGCTGATCCGCTCGGAGGAGGAAGAGGAACTGGTGGTGATGGCACGGGAGGAGCTCAAGGCGCTTGAGGAGCGGCTGCCCGGCGTGGAAGAGGCGCTTCAGTTCACGCTGATCCCCAAAGACCCGTCGGATACCAAAAACGCCATCATCGAGATCCGCGCCGGCACCGGCGGCGATGAGGCCGCGCTGTTCGCCGGCGACCTCTACCGCCTCTACACCCGATTTGCCGAGGATCAGGGGTGGAAAGTGGATCCGATGGATATGTCCCACGGGTCGCAGGGCGGCTTCAAAGAGGTGATTTTTGCGTTGAAGGGTCCCGGGGTGTTTGGAACGATGAAATACGAAAGCGGCGTGCACCGCGTGCAGCGCGTGCCGGACACCGAGGCCAGCGGGAGGATCCACACCTCCGCCGCCACCGTGGCCGTCCTCCCCGAAGCGGATGAAGTGGACATCGCCATCCACCCGAACGACCTCAAGATCGACGTCTACCGCTCCAGTGGTCCCGGCGGGCAGTCCGTCAACACCACCGACTCCGCCGTCCGCATCACCCATCTCCCTACCGGCCTCGTCGTCACCTGCCAGGACGAGAAGAGCCAGCTCAAGAACAAGGACAAGGCCCTACGCGTGCTCCGCTCCCGGCTATACGACCAGGAACTGGCCCGCCTCCATGCCGAACGCAGCGAGGCCCGGCGCTCGATGGTCGGCTCCGGCGACCGGTCCGCCAAGATCCGCACCTACAACTTCCCGCAGGACCGCCTGACGGACCACCGCCTCGAGGGCGACGCGAAGAACTACCCCCTCGCCTCGGTCATGAGCGGCCACCTCGAGCCCGTGATCAACGCGCTGCGCACGGCGGACTATGCGGAGAAATTGGGACAGCTTTGACAAGGCAAAAGGCAAAAGGTAAAAGGTAAAAGGAAAAAGATCGATCCCATTTCGTTTTGCCCTTTGCCTTTTCCATTTTGCCTTGAGTTGTCGTTTGCGTGAAAATTAGCGCAGTATCGGATCTTATCCCCGAACAGCGGTTATCACGCTCCCTATCCCTGCTCCCGGCCTGCGGGGGCATGATTCACCATCATTCCACAGGGTATTTATGGCTGACAACAGGTACATGTACGAAATCACGTACATCGTAAACGCTGTGCTCAACGACGACCAGCTTCGGGGCGTCGCGCAGCGGATACGGAAGACGATCGAGGAGAACGGCGGCGAAGTCGTGGACGTGGACGAATGGGGCAATCGCCGGCTGGCATACCCCATCAAGAAGAAGCGGAACGGGTACTACGTCAATCTTTACATGACGGCTCCGGGCAGCATCATCCCGCGGCTGGAGCGCATGCTCGAGATCGACGAAGACGTGCTGCGCTACATCACGTTGCGCATGGACACGAAGATGATCAAGCACTACGAACAGTCCAAGCAGAGCGGCGCACCGCAGCCGGCTTGATCCCCATCCCGCTCTAATCCACTAAGATCCTACAGGTAACGACTATGGAACCGAGACGCAAGCCTCAGGGCGGCGACGAAGCCCCGGAGGAAAAAGTACCGGGCATGGAGAAAGTCGAGTATATCGACTATAAGAATACCGAATTGCTCCTGCGTTTCCTCAACGAGCAGGGCAAGATCCTGCCGAGGCGCATCACGGGCATTACCGCCAAGCAGCAACGCCAGTTGACCCGCGCCGTCAAACGCGCCCGTCACCTGGCCCTCATTCCGTTTGTTTCTGATACGGTTCGGTGAGACCATGAAGATCATACTCTTAAAAGACGTAATCGGGCTCGGCGAACAGGGCGACGTAGTGACGGTAAAGGACGGCTACGGCCGCAACTTCCTGATCCCCCGTCTCCTGGGCGTCATGGCCACGCCCGGCGCGGTGAAAGCCAAAGCCGAAGAACGCCGCCAGGCCTCCCGCAAGATCGCCAAGCGCAAGGACGAACAGCTCGCGCTGGTCGCCCAGCTGGAAAAGACGGAAGTTGTCGTCCACTCCCGCGTTGGCGAGGAAAACCGCATTTTCGGCACTGTGACGCCGACCCAGGTGGGCATCGAACTCACGAAGCAGGGCTTCGAGATCGACCGCCGCCTGATCGAGCTGAACGAGGACATCCGCATGATCGGCGTCTACTCGGCGACCGTGCGCCTCAGCAGCGATGCCATCGCCCAGGTCAAGGTGCGTGTCGAGCCGCTGGTGGAAGAAGGCGAATCCGCCTGATCGCGGGTTCTCCGGGCTGTTTTTCTGGCAGCAACATTTGAGGAAGGGTGTTCGTTACCGAGACGTAGCGAACACCCTTTTTTCATCGTAGGCCGGCGATACCCCTATCATGCGACTGCTCCGCGCATTTTTTCTCCTCGTTCTCGTGGTCTCGGTGGGGCGCGCCGCCCGGGCACAGGGGCCGGCCAGCGAATACGTCGCCTGGACGTCCTCCCTCCTCCCGGCCACCACCGCCTCTGCCGGCGACCGGTTGACGCTCCGTCTCGACGCCACCATCGCGGCGCCGTGGAAGATGTATGCCATCGGATCGCCGAAGCCAAGCTGGGAGCTCCGCTTCACCCTCGACGAAACCCCCGGCCTGGTCCGTGCCGGCGACGTGCGCCAGCGTGAACCCGTCAACGCATATGACGAAGGATTCAAGACCGAGGTACTGTACGTCAAGGAGTCGCATTTTATCGAGGTGGACCTGAATGTAGAGGAAACGGCCGCTGCCGGACCCGCCCGTATCGCCGGCACCGTGGCGTTTGTGATCTGCAACGATGTCACGCTCATCTGCCTGCCGCCGTCGCGCATGCCGTTTGAAGCGGTGCTGACTGTTGCAGGTGGCGCGTCAGGCGCGGTAATTCCCTCCATCGTCCCTCCGATCAACGAGCCGCCGCCGGTTTCGCCTGAAACGGTGGGCGAGGTGGAGTCCGAACCGGCTCCCGCGCTGGACTCCATCACGGCCGCCTCGGCCATCCGGTCCGGCAGCCTCTGGGGGTTCATTGTGCTGGCCATCGGGGCCGGCCTGGGCGCATTGCTCATGCCGTGTGTGTTCCCCATGATCCCCCTTACCGTTTCGTACTTCACGAAACACGCGCACGACCGCCGCGAAGCCGTGCGCATGGCCACCGTCTACGGCTTATCGATCGTCGGCCTCTTCACCGGGCTCGGCCTGCTGATGGCGTTCCTGCTCGGGGCCTCGGGGGCGCAGACGATTGCGGCGAATCCGTGGATCAACCTGTTTATCGGCCTCGTCTTCGTCGTCTTCGCGCTTTCTCTGCTGGGGCTGTTTGAACTGCGCCTGCCGAACGGGCTGCTGAACTTCGTCAACCGCCAGAGCAACGAACGGAGCGGCTACCTCGGCGTCGTGTTTATGGGGACGACGCTGACGCTGGTCTCGTTCTCGTGTACAGCACCGTTTGTGGGCACCCTGCTGGCGGCTACGACGGTCGGCCAGTGGAATTATCCCGCATTAGGGATGGTGATCTTCAGCGCCACATTTGCCCTGCCGTTTGTGCTGTTTGCGCTGTTTCCGAGAGGGCTGTCGAAGCTGCCGGCGTCCGGGAGTTGGATGAACACCCTGAAGGTGGTGTTCGGCTTTATTGAACTGGCAGCGGCGATCAAGTTTTTGTCGAATGCCGACCTTGTCTGGGGCTGGAATCTCATCTCGCGGCCGCTGGCCATCGCGGTGACGGCGGTGATTCTGTTTCTCGCCGGCCTCTACCTCCTGGGTAAGATCCGGCTCTCGGGGGACGACGCGTCGGAGCACATCGGCGCCGGCCGGCTCGTCGCGGCCATCGCGTTTCTGGGGGTGTCGCTCTACCTCGTCCCGGGGCTGTTCGGGGCGCCCCTGAATAACCTCGACGCGTTTTTGCCGCCGCGCAAAGGGACGGACATGAGCCTGACGACGTCTTTCGCCCGGAGCGGCGCAGAGAATCCGGATGAGGGCTGGTTCGATGAGATCGAGCCGGCGTTTGCCGAGGCGCGGTCGGTCGGGAAGCCCGTGTTTATCGATTTCACCGGCTACACCTGCACGAACTGCCGGCAGATGGAAGCGAACGTCTTCCCGCATCCAGACGTCGCCCGGCGCTTCGAGAACGACTTCGTCCTCCTTCGTCTCTACACGGACGACCTCGACGCCGGCCCCGACCTCCAGCGATACCAGCTGGATCTCACCGGAACGGTGGCGCTACCTACCTACGCCATCGTCGATCCGAACAACAACCGCCTCGTCGCCCGCCTCAGCGGCATGGTGCCGGTTGATCGGTTCGTGGCGTTTCTGGGGGAAGGGAGGATTTGAGTGTGGGAGTTTAGACGACCGGATTCGGCGGTTCTTCGCCTCGGAGGACGGTCACGAGGTTGGTCGCGGCCATGGTGGCCATGCGGGTGCGGGTGGTGAGGGTGGCGCTGGAGATGTGGGGGGTGAGGACGACGTTTTCCAGTTCGGCGAGGCCGGGGGCGAGGAGGGGTTCGTCTGCGTAGACATCCAGGCCGGCGCCGGCGATCCGGCGCTCCCGCAAGGCCTCGACGAGCGCGGGTTCATCCACCACCGGTCCCCGGCTCGTATTGATGAGGATGGCGGATGGCTTCATCCGGCCGAGCGCGGCGGCGTCGATCAGGTGGCGGGTGGCGTCGGTGAGCGGGACGTGGAGGGAGACGAAGTCGGATTCCGCCAGCAGCTCTTCCATCTCGACGCGACGGGCGCCGAGCGCGGCCTCGAGTTCGGTGTTGGGCCGGCGGCCGGTGTAGAGGACCTTCATCCGGAAGCCGGCGGACTTGAGCGCCATGTTCGTACCTATCCGGCCGGCGCCGACGATACCGAGCGTGCTTCCCGTCACATCCGCGCTCAGAAACTGCATCGGCCCCCAGCTTTTCCAGGCCCCGGTTCGGATGAACCGATCCGTCTCCGCCACCCGCCGGGCCGTGCTGAACAGCAGCGCCCAGGCCATGTCCGCCGTCGCGTCGGTGAGGACGCCCGGGGTGTTCGTGATCCGGATGCCTCGCGCCCGCGCGGCCTCGAGGTCGATGTTGTTGTACCCCACCGCATAGTTGGCAAAGACCCGGCACGCCGGCCCCGCCGTGTCGAACACCTCGGCGTCGATCGTGTCCGTGAGCAGGCACAACACCCCATCGCGCCCGCGGACAGCCGCCAGCAGCTCATCGCGCGTGAGGGCGCGATCCTCCTTATTCCGCTCAACCCGAAAGCCGGCGCGTTCAATGATGTCGATCCCGGGTTGGGGGATGGGGCGGGTGATGTATACGTTCATTGGAGTGCAAAGTGAAAAATGAAAAGTGAAAAATGAAAAGCATGTAGGCCGGGTCAGGCCGAAGGCCGTGACCCGGCGTATGGCATCGTCCGGCACCGCCATCACCCGCCCAAAGCATAAGCCAGCCATCCCACAGTTGAAATAGTAACCCCGGCGGCGTACCGTGTCCACCACATCAACCCGGAGCCCATCATGCCCTTTGCAATACGCGTTCACCGGACCGGCGGTCCGGAAGTTCTCACCTGGGAAGAAATCGAAGTCGGCGCGCCCGGACCCGGGCAAGTCCGCCTCAAACAGGCCGCCTCGGGCCTGAACTACATTGACACCTATCATCGGACCGGATATTACGAGCTGCCGATGCCGTTTATCCCCGGCGTCGAGGGCGCCGGTACGGTCGAGGCCGTGGGCGTGGGCGTGGCGGGTATAGCCGTGGGCGACCGGGTGGCGTATGCCGGCCCTGTCGGGAGTTACGCCGAGGTGCGCCTCGTCCCGGCCGACAAACTGGTCAAGCTCCCGGACGCCGTCTCCTTCGAGCAGGCGGCCGCCGTGATGCTGCAGGGGATGACGGCGCACATGCTGCTCAAGAAAGTGTACGCCGTCCAGCGGGGTGATACGATCCTCGTTCACGCCGCCGCCGGCGGGACCGGCCTCCTCCTCTGCCAGTGGGCGGCGGCCATGGGCGCCACGGTGATCGGGACCGTCTCCACCGACGCCAAGGCCGAACTGGCCCATGCCAACGGCTGCCATCACCCGATTCTATATACGAAGCAGGATTTCGTGGCCGAGGTAAACCGCATCACCGGCGGGGCGAAGCTGCCCGTCGTGTACGACTCCGTGGGGAAGGACACCTTCCTGCGTTCGCTCGACTGCCTCCGGATGCGCGGGCTCATGGTATCGTTCGGGCAGTCGTCCGGCCCCGTGGCCCCCATCGTCCCGGTGCTGCTGTCCCAGAAAGGCTCGCTCTACCTTACGCGCCCTACCCTTTTCCATTACATCGCGAAGCGGGAGGAGCTGGAGGCCGCCGCCGGCGAGCTATTCGGGGCCGTCGCCGGCGGGGTTGTCCGCGTGGCCCTCAACCAGCGTTTCCCGCTGCGGGAAGCCGCACAGGCCCACACGGCGCTTCAGAGCCGCTCCACGACGGGTTCGACGGTGCTGGTGGTGTAGTCGATTCAGGGTCGAGACAGTCCGCGACGAGTGGTGAGAAGGGGTGATGCATTCTCAGGACGAACGGTCGCGCGCATGTTTCGGATAGGTAATTCTTGGCGATTGGGCATCACTGCGGGGGTGGTACGGGCCGTTATTCTCGTAGGCGTGGTGCTGTCGGGGTGCTCTCCGGACGACCACTCCCCCGACCGAGAGGCTCGGAGCGAGGGCTGGCGGCATTTCGAACACGGCTGCATCGCGCAAAGGACCATGCCGGACGCCGAAGGAGCCCTCGTGTCAACCGACGGTAAGGATTCGATTTTTTTCCGAACATCGATCTGCGCTACCTGTCAGCAGGTCATGCGATGTTATTCAGATAGAGACCGATCGGCCGAAATACCGTATCTCTGGAAGCGCAATGGTCTTGCATACAGACGGACTGAGTACGAGTTCGGTCTACGTGCTGATAGTGTCCTCGTGGTCTGGCACTCAGAGAAAGACTATTGGAAAAAGGTGAAGACTGATTCCGAGATCAGTTACGTACTGAATGTGCTTGCGAATCACCGTTTTGAGATATCAAAGACCGTTTATTTTCCAGGGACGGATTGTGTCATCCGAGTAAAACGTGAACGCAATCCCGAATTTGATGCCGCAGATGATTTTTATGACTGTTTGAAGCGTGAAGATCCTCGTTCCTATGGGGAAATTGAGTTTGGGCGTTTAGTTGGAAGAATTGGTAGGGGCATGCTTTTTGGCGATTCTGTGTCGGTGGCAACGATCAATCGATTCGATCACCTCTCGGATTCTATGTTTTCTGTCACGACGGACTTCAGGCTTCTTCATGCATGGAGAAGCTATATGGAATATAGTATTATGGTTGGATCTGATAGGGTGAAGAAGACGGGCGACCGAGATGATATTGTGGCATTTATGGAAAAAGCGAGGCAAAGATATGCGTTCGATTCAACGTTGGTGGAGTTGGTAAACCGAATCGAGAAATAAATATAGATATGTTAAGTGATGTTATGCGATCGGCCGGGTTTATTTCATCCTGAGACCCTTAGCCCGGCTGCGCCGGGCGTTCTATTAGGGCATAACTGCACCGATGAATGCCTACGAAGAGGCGATCTTGATCGAGCATTGTGTAGAGACGCCCCGGTGGGGCGTCTCCTGACGTTGGCGCTCGTCGGTTCGGTTTTAGTAATTCGGAAACCTTGCTGAGACGCCCCAACGGGGCGTCTCTACATGTCGGCTGTGTTTGATCGCCCCAACAATGTGTTGACATCACCATCGTCCCGCCCTATACTACCTGGTAAATAAACCAAAAGGTTTATAAACATGCAGGTAGATCAACTGAATAAGACCTTCGCGGCGCTGTCCGACCCGACGCGACGGGCGATTCTTGCGCGCCTCGGGGAAGGGGAGGCGCTGCTGAAGGACCTGGCGGAGCCGTTCGACATGACGCTGCCGGCGGTGGCGAAGCACCTCCGGGTGCTCGAAGACGCCGGCCTCATCACCCGCGGCCGCGACGCCCAGCGC
>JBGSPJ010000352.1:0-13351 GCA_041738655.1 Rhodothermales bacterium
CCGTTCCAGCCCGAGTTCGCCGAACTGGCAGCGCTGCTTACCCGGGGAGAGACGGGGCTGCCTCCGGAGCGGGCGGGCGCCCTCCTGGAGGCCATTCGATGGGCGCAGAGCATGCCGCCGGCCGGCGAGGCCAGCTTCATCGCCAACGCCTTCCTGCTCAGCGACGATATCCCCATTCCCTCTATCCTGGCCGATTCCAGCGGCCCGATTTCCTGGCGAAACCTCCCGGGGCAGATCGACTCGCTGATGGTAAAGGACCGCGCGGGGGCGATGGAGCGCCTGTCGGCCTTTCAGGCGGAGATGGACGCCGTCAATCCCCCCATCCTCATCGAAATCGACGACGAGGACTTCGGCTCCTTCCGGCAGCACGTGCATTACGGGGAATCCAGCCTCATCCAGGAGCTGCGCATTTTCCCTTATGCCCAGCTGCTCTTCGTCGGCCTCTTTATCGCCGTGGGCTATTTCGGCTTTTCGTACATCCGCCGCAACGAGCAGAGCAACCTCTGGGTGGGGATGGCGAAGGAGGCCGCGCACCAGCTGGGTACCCCCATTTCGAGTTTGATGGGATGGACGGAGCTGCTTCGCCTGCCTGAGCTAGAGGCGGCGCAACGCGAGGCCGCCGTCGACGAGATCGAAAACGACATCAGCCGGCTCAAGCGTGTCGCCAACCGGTTCTCCAACATCGGGTCGCGCCCGCAGCTGACGCCAACCGCGCTCGAGCCGGTGGTGACGGGGATGGTGGAATATATCCGCCGGCGGACGCCCAGCGTGGGCAAGCAGGTGCGGTTGGAGGCGACCGTCGCGCCCGATCTTGTCGTTCCGATGAATGTCGAGTTGTTCGAGTGGGTGATTGAGAATCTGCTCAAGAACGCGCTCGACGCGATCGAAGGGGCGGATGGGGCGATTTCCGTCGAGGCATCGCGCGATGCGCAGCACGTATTCATCGACGTGCGCGACACCGGCAAAGGGATCGATCGTCGTCAGTGGAAAAACGTCTTCCGGCCGGGTTACAGCACCAAGAAACGGGGCTGGGGGCTCGGGCTCAGCCTGGCGAAACGGATCGTGGAGGAGTACCACGGCGGCAGCCTCGAGGTAGCGCAGTCGCGTATCGGCGAGGGGACCACCTTTCGGATCGCGTTGCCGGCCGGCGTTCAGGGGCGCTGAATCCGGTCCCGAAGCCCCTCCGGATCGCTTGCCACGGCCAGGAAGATGTCGTCCGCATGCCGCCAGATCGCGATTTTCTGCGTCTCGGAATAGGCGTGGAGATCGACCTGCCGGGCGTCCGCGATGGCCGTCAGGATAGTGCGTTCCAGGAAGAGCCGGTCGGCGAAACGGTCCAGCATGGCGTAGGTGAGGGCGAAGACCACGATCCGCTCTTCCTCCGGGCCGTCGGCATAGACGAGGGTGGGGACGAATACATCGTGGGCCAGTTCGGTTACGCCGGCGCCCAGCAGCGGCGCCTCCGCGATGACCGGGGCCGCCAGCCGCCAGTTGAGCCGCTCCCGGATAAACTGTTCGGCATCCGCCGGCACATCGGTTGTAGCGCCGAGCCGGGCCTCGTCCGCGTGACGGACGACAAGGGACACCAGGCTCGGGTCGATCGGGCGGACGAGCCATTCGGAGCCCACATACCCCAGGAGGCCGGCGGAGACGACGAGGGCCAGAGGGAACGCGAGGCGTTTCAGGCGATCGACCAGCGGCATCGCCGAGCGACGCCTTGCCGGCCGGTCGAGGGGTTTATCCGCCTCGGTTTGTGCGAGGGGCGGCGCATTCAGCGTGGCCTTGATGGCCGGCTCCAGCGTGGGTGGGACGATCCCGAACTCGGCCTTGATGGCGCGGCGGAGCGTGGGGGGCGCCCATTCTTCGCGGTCGAAGGCTTCCAGCAAGTCCCGGATCATGGGCGAGGCCTGGGACTGGATGGCGATCTGAAACGAGGCGCGGGCAGCCTCGAGCTGCCGGCAGACGACCTCGCTGTCCTCGTCGAGCACCCGCGCGGCATCGGCGCACGAGAGGCGTTCGGCGTCGCAGAGCATCAGCAGGAGCCGATCGCGTTCCGCGAGTGAGGCGTAGGCCACTGGCGCGGCGTTGCGTAGAAAGGGATCGAGCAGCCGTTGTTTGATGGTCGGCTGTTGGGCAAAGAGACGCGGCTTATCCCCGTAGGAATCGGGATCGGATGCCGGCGGCGCATGGTGCGCGGCGTAGAGCGCGCGCATCTTCGCGAAGAGCCACGAGCGGTCGACGGGTTCGCCGGCGTCCAGCGCGGCGAGGTAGGTCTCTTCCACCAGCCGGGTCGCCCGGTCGGCGTCGAGGGAAAGCACCTGGGCCAGCGTGTACAGGGCCTCGAGGTGGCGCAGCAGCTCCGTCGAGGCGGCATCGTCGAGGCCGTTGGAGGTGTCGGCAAAGAGAAAAGCGAACGGTGAAGCGGGCATCAGGTTGAGAGATTACATCAGCGGACTTGAGTCCGTAAGGAACGCTACATGTTCTGACGTGGCAATCCCCTCCTCACCGAGGAGGGGAAGATCCCGGAGGCGATGTGTCGCCGCCGGGATGGGGTGGTGAGCCGTTGCGTATAGCTCGAACGCCACAGGCTACTCACCGTTCTTCCAGGAACACGACATTGACCGGCGCGCCCTTTCGTATGCCGAGCAGCTCCGCCGCGTTCCCGGTGTTGACGGCAATCTCGAGGTGGTCGCTGCTGTCGAACAGCATGAGCGGCTAGCCGCCGGGGGCGTCGGTGTAGGTGCAGGCCACCTTGGCGAGGATGGTGGAGCCGACGTAACACTTGACGGCCCGACCGCGCCGGCGGTCCTCGAAAAGCGTCCGGGTGATGTTGGTGATGCCGTTTCCGAACCGATCCACGTGCACCACCCATCCCTGGATGCCCTGCTGGTCGTCGATCGGGAGCGCCCAGTGGAGCGGTTTAAGCGCCTCGATGGGCGTGCCGAGTTCACCCAGCGGCGTGCCGCGGAGGATGTGAGCGGCGACCGGTGCGAAGACATCGCGCCCGTGGAAGGTGGCGCTGGGGGAGGGGGTGCGCCAGAACACCGGCTGGTCCAGCACCACCCGTTCGTCCACCGGCTGGCCGTTCAAGACCAGCGAAAATAACCCGTTGTCCGGCCCGACAAACCAGCGATCGCCCGAGCGGACGGCCACGGGCCGCCGGCCGGAGCCGACGCCGGGGTCGACCACAGCGAGGTGGACCGTGCCGGCCGGGAAAAACTCGACCGCGTTCCGGAGGATGTACGCCGCCTCCATGACGTCGAACGCGTCGATGGTGTGGGTGATGTCGACAAGGCGCGCCTCCGGCACCATCCCGAGGATGACGCCCTTCATGCTCGCGACATACGCGTCGCGTGCGCCGAAGTCGGTTGTTAAGGTTAAGATGCGATTCAACGTCGACTACCGATGAGCCCCGGGGCTAAATGACGGGAAGGTACAAAAGGGAAATGCAATTTGAGCAGATCGTTTCTACAAAGGGCGGGTCCCCTCCTCCGGGAGGAGAGGAAATCCCGACCCCAGGTCGGGATGGGGTGGTGCCCACCGGATGGGGAGGTGCATGCTTTCAGAATTTATTGAAAGCAGGAAAAGAACGGAACTGAACTCGAGCAATCCGGTCTGAACAGCAACCGCGGGCGAGGGATCCCGGGAGCCGGCCGCGTCCTTCGCCGCCACGATTTCCGCCATCCCGTTGCCGACCCGCCGCTACCGACATGTCGCAGGCCGAACCCATCCCCACCACGTACAGCGCCAATCACCAGGAAGCCCTCAACCGGTTTATCCTGTTTTGGGGGGAAATGGCTTCGCGTTGGGGGATCAACCGTACGATGGCACAGATCCACGCCCTGTTGTATGCCTCGGAGGCGCCGCTGGACACCGACGAGATCATGGAGCGGCTGCGGATCAGCCGGGGCAACGCCAACATGAACCTGCGGTCGCTGATCGGGTGGGAGTTGGTGCGGAAGGTGCACCAGCCGGGGTCGCGGAAGGACTATTACGCGGCGGAGAAAGATGTGTGGAAGATCACGGCGCGGATCATCAAGGAGCGCGAGAAGCGGGAGATTCAACCCGTGATGCAACAGCTGCAGGAGTGCCGGAAGATGCTGGTGGCCGGCGAGGAGACCGTCGGCGCCCCCGAGCGGCAGTTCGGCGAACGAATCGATAACCTGATCGAGCTGATGCAGGTGTTCGAGGGATTCACCCAGGCGCTCTTCCCGTTTATCAAGGAGCGGAGCATGAGCGACGCGCGGGAGCTGATCGAGCTGGCGAGGAATCTGGTCGCCCGCGAGGCCGACTAAACGCCGGCACGGGGATGGCGCCTGATCAACTACCGAATAACCGGGAAAAAGGCGCCCGCGGCGAGGATATCGCGGCGGCCTATCTGGAGGGGAAGGGCTATACGGTAGTGGAGCGGAATTTCCGGGCAAAACGAGGCGAGATTGATCTCATCTGCCGGCACATCCAACACGGCCGGGCGGTCCTGGTATTCGTGGAGGTGAAGATGCGACGGGGCGTGGCATTTGGCCGGCCGGAGGAAGCCGTCGATACCCGCAAGCAGGTCCGCATGGAAGCGGCCGCCGAAGCCTATCTGCATACGCGGGGCCTGGGGGAGGTGAACTGCCGGTTCGACGTTGTCGGCATCCTCGCCACCGATCCGCCTAGGATTCGGCATTTTGTGGATGTATTCGGATTGTGAATTGGGGCGACGCGGGTTACGGGCTCTGGGGTACGGGTTGAGAATTGGGGACGCGGGTTACGGCCGCTGGGGCGGCCTAACCCGCGCTACATTTTGCCTTTTTCACTTTGCACTTTGCATTGGCCCAGCGGGCCGATATTCTTTCGGCACCTCGTTCGCCATCCGCTCGTACGCGAAGTACCCGTACACCGTCACCCCGTAGGGATCGATAATCTCGCCGTTTTCGTCGATCTCGGTGGGGCCGTTGGTGAGGCGGATCCAGGAGCGTTGGGGGCGAGGCGGGCGATGGGGGGAGCCGGACTGCCAGAGGAGGTACTCGGGCTCTTCGTTTTCCGGCAGGTAGGTGATCTCGATGAGGCCGCTGAAGGCGAGGAGGCGCTGGTTGGGCACGCCGGCCGGGACGAGCAGCTCGTCGGGGTCCACGGGGAAGCGGCGGTCGCTTCGGTTGATGTCGTCCACCGACGGAATCCGGTGCAGCTCGAACTGCTCCTCCCGAGTACGCCGGCGCCAGAGGCTCAGCAGCAGGTGCCGTAAGGACCCCTCGAAGGCGATCCGCCGGTTATCCTCCCACAACGCGTCCTCCTCGGGCGACGTGGCTTCTAACTCCTCGAACAGCGGGTCGCCGTCGTACCGGATCGTGCCGCCCTCGCGTTCGAACTCCTTCAGGAAATACTGGATCGTATACCCCAGCGCGCGGTTTTCGATGTGGAGCGGTCCGGCGGCGCTGGCCGTGAACGACCCCACCCAGCTGGCGTCAAAATCCAGCACCTCCGGGTTGAGGAGACGGGTCTGGCCGGCGTAGGGCGTCTCGCCGATAAACATCCGCTCGAACGTCTCCAGCCGCTTCCGCCAGCGCCGGTCGCGTTTCGCCTCGACAGTCACCTCGCCGATAGCGATCACCGAGGTGGGCAGCGCGAAGTCGAACACGCGTTGGGCGGTGTCCGCCACGGCGATCTCCAGCGACGTCGTCTCGAACCCGATCATCGATGCCCACAGCTTGTGCGACCCCGTCGGGACGCGGAGCAGTTCATACCGCCCGCCGGCGTCGGTCACTGTCCCGACCATCGTAAATCCCACGAACACATGCGCCCCCGGGAGCGGCTCGCCGGTCTCCGCGCTGGTGACGACCCCGACGATCGACGCCCCGTCCTGCGCCTGCGCCGCCGGGAGAAAGTCGGCGAAGATCAACAGGGTCAGGATCAGTATGTAATGATGTAGGGGCAATACCTTCATAGCGAGACATGGGAACAGGGACAGCTGTGCCATGGATGGTTGCTCCTCGCATTACGCAACAAGCTGGCCCCTCCTCGCCGCGAGGAGGGGCAAATCTCGACAGCGATGTATCGATGTCGGGATGGGGTGGTGTCCCTACCGCGACGGTCGGTATTCCTTCGGCAGTTCGTCGGCAATCCGCTCGAAGGCGAAATAGCCCGACACCGTCACCCCGTATGGATTGAGGATATCCCCCTTCTGGTCGATGATCGTCGGCCCGTCTTCCTGCCAGATGAGCGAACGCTGAAGCCGGTCGTTGCGTTTGCCGCCCATGGCGCCGTATTGCTGCTGCCATTTGGCGTAGGACTCGTCCTCGAACTCGCCTTTAAACGCGATCTCGATGGCGCCTTCGAACTCCAGGATCTTTTCGTTCGGGTTTTCGGACGGCTTCAGCATCGAGGCGGCGTCGAAGGGGATACGCGTATCCATGCCCGTTCCGCCGGCCGAAAACGTGCCCTGATCCGCCGCGCCGGCGGGTTTGGGGCGCTGGAAGGTTTCGAACCCGTGTTCCTTATGGCGACCGGAGAGGACGGCCAGGAAGAAGTGGCGGGTGGAGCCGTAGAAGGCCTTGCGGCGGTTTTCTTCCCAGAGGGCGGCTTCGGCCTCGTCGGCCGGCGTCATCTCCTCGAATAGCGGTTCACCGTCGTACCGGGTGCGGTTGGGCTCGGCGGCGAAGTCCTTCAGGAAATACTGGACGCGGTACCCGAGCGCGCGGTTTTCGATCTCCAGGATCTCGCCGGCGAAGGCGAGCAGGGTGCCGCCCTTGTCGGCGAAGTCCAGCACCTCGGGGTTGACGATCTTCGTCAGCTCCGCGTTGGGCGTCTCGCCGATGAAGAGCGAGGTGAAGCGTTCGAGCCGGCGGGCCCAGCGCTTGTCGCCCTTGGCCTCTACAGTGATTTCGCCGAGTTCGGAGACGGCCTCCGTGAGTCGGAAGTCGAAGATGTAGGATTTGGATTCGCGCAGGAGAATGTCGCGCGCTTGCGGGTCGAACCCGATGATCGAGACGTACAGGCGCTGGGCACCGAGTGGCACTTTCTCGAGCCGATAGCGGCCCTCTCCGTCGGTCGTTGTGCCGTTCATGGAGGAGGCGATGAACACGTGGACGCCGGCGAGCGGGGTGCCCGTAGAGTCGTCCACGACCGTGCCCGTGATGACGGCGGCGGGCTGGAGCTGGGCAAAGGCGGGGGAGGCGCCGGCGATCAGCACCAGGAGAACGAGGGGGATGAGGGTACGAATACGCATGCGTCGTGAAAGATGGTCAAAAAAGGTTCATGCGGGCCAGTATGCAGTTTCTGTGCAGGGGGTGTACGGTATCCCCGTGCTCAGTATATTCGGACTGAAGGATCATACAAGCCAGCGTTTGTTATGGTCCCGGGCCGGCGATACGCCGGCACCCCATCCCGGCGCGAAACCACCACATCGTGCCTGGAGCATCGGGTCGAAGAGTGAGGCCCATGTTCGTTCGACCCTCCTTTGTATAAACAAAACAATCATACGGTATGCGTAATAGCTCCCCACCCTATCGTCTTGGGCTCCTCGCGATTGTATTGCTGGGCCTTCTTGCGCTTCGTCCTTCGGATGCCCTCGCTCAACTCCAGGTCGGCGCCGGCCTGGCGTTCAGCTCGGCCTACAATAACCTCGGGCTTCAACTGTCGGCGAGTTTGCCCGTAACCGAGGATAAGAAGCTGCGTGCAGCACCCGATCTCGTGTTTTATCTGCGGGAAAATCTCCCTGGTAACAATAAAGTGAGCTGGTGGGAGGTCAACCTGAATGTCAATTATATCGTTGTTGACGCGGAGGAATTCGGGTTGTATGCGCTTGGCGGAATTAACATCCTGAATCGTAACTTCGATCGTGATATCCTAAACATAGACCCTCTATTCGATGAGTCGCAGACGGATATCGGGTTGAATATCGGAGGCGGCGTGGACTATAACATTGGCTTTGGGCTCTTGTACGGCGAGTTCAAATACGTGATTGCGGACTTTAGTCGTCTCGTCATCAGCGCCGGCGCCCGGCTTCCGATCGGCGGCGGCGGCCGGTAGTCTACCAACAGGTTTAGTACCGCGCGCGGCGCCCGGCTTCGGCCTTGCGCCGCGTTGGCGTTTAGGGGGCAGGGGGGTGTCAAGAAGCCCGACGGATGGCCTCGATCGTCGCCGGGTCTTCGAGGCTGCTGAGGTCGCCGGCGTCGAGGCCAAGGTGGGCGGCGCGGATCACGCGGCGCATCACTTTGGCGTTGCGGGTCTTGGGCAGAGCGGCGACAAATAACACGGCGCCGGGCTTCATCGGTTTGCCGAGTTCGTCGGTGATGCGTTTGATGAGGATCTGCCGCAGCGCCTCGTCGCCGGCGATGCCGGGCTTGAGGACGCAGAAGGCGGCAACTTCCTCGCCCTTGATAGGATGCGGGACGCCGATCGCCGCGCTTTCGGCAACGGACGGGTGGGCGTTGAGGATGGCCTCGACTTCGGACGGCCCCAGCCGCTTGCCGGCGACCTTGATCGTGTCGTCGCTCCGGCCCAGGATGTACCACAACCCGTCGCGGTCGATGGCCGCAAAGTCTCCATGAACCCACAGCCCCTCGAACCGCCGCCAGTAGGTGTCGAGGTACCGCTGGTCATCTCCCCAGAATCCACGGGTCATTCCGATCCAGGGCTTCCGGATGACCAGTTCGCCGACGGCGCCGCGCACCGGGTGGCCGGCGTCGTCCACCACGTCGGCATCCATTCCCGGCACCGGCCCCGAAAACGAGCAGGGCTTCATCGGTTTAAAGAAGTTGCCGCACAGGATCCCACCGCTGATCTCTGTGCCGCCGGAATAGTTGAGGATGGGCTTTTTGCCTTCGAGGACGTTGTGGAATAGCCACATCCAGCTGTCGGGATCCCACGGGCTGCCCGTCGAGCCGGCGGCGCGCAGCCGGCGGAGGTTGTGCTTCCGGACAGGCTCGACTCCGTGCACCATCAGGGCTCTTATCAGGACGGGGGAGAGGCCGAGGTGGCTGACGCCGTGGCGCTCGACCATCGCCCAGAGGCGGTCGGGCCCGGGATAATCCGGCGCGCCATCGTAAAACACCATCGTCGCCCCGATGGCGAGAGTGCCGAAGACGAGCCACGGCCCCATCATCCACCCCATGTCGCTCATCCAGTACATTACGTCGCCGGGCTGGAGGTCCATGCTGTGCGACATGTCCTGCGCCGCCTTGATCGGGAAGCCGCAGTGGGTGTGGACGGCCCCTTTAGGCTTGCCGGTCGTTCCGCTCGTGTAGATGATCATCACGACGTCCTCGGCGGATGTACGCTCGGTCGCCGCCGCCGGCGACTGGTGCGGCACCACTTCCTCCCACCAGTAATCCCGGCCGGCCTGCATCGGCGTCTCGATCCCGACGCGGCGTTCGACGATTACGTGCCGGACGGACGGCACGTCGCGCAGGGCTTCGTCGGCCACGGGTTTCATGGGGATCTTCTGGCCGCGACGCAGGGAGCCGTCGGCAGTAAACAGGGCCTTCGCGCCGGCGTCGTTGAGCCGGCTGGCGATGGCGCCGGGGCCATACCCGCTGAAGAGCGGCAGGATCACGCCGCCGATCTTCGCGATCGCGAGAAACGCGATACAGAGCGCCGGCGTCATCGGCATAAACAGCCCGATCGCATCCCCCTTCCCCAGCCCCAGCCCGCGCAGTGCGTTGGCGCAGCAGCAGACGGCTTCGTGCAGCTCGCCGTACGAATAGGCCTCCACCTGGCCTTCTTCCCCTTCCCAGCGGAGTGCGATCCGGTCTCGTACGGAGGTCGACTGCCACTTGTCGAGCAGGTTGTGGACGATGTTCATCTCCCCACCAACACACCACGCGGGGAACGCCGGCCCCCGGCTCAGGTCCACGATCCGGTCGTACGGTCGGTAGAACTGGATGTCGAGATCCGCCATCACTGCATCCCAGAACCAGGCGACATCCGACGCGGCTTTTTCGAGCAGGGCGTCGTAGCCGGCGAGGCCGTGGCGGGTGATGAAGCGGGCGAGGTTGCTCTGGGCGATCCACTCGGGGTTGGGCTCCCAGGCGACCGCTTGGCCGAAGGGGAAGGTGTCCGGGGGGGCGGCGCTCATCGGGAATTGAATTTCTTCATGAGGTCCTCGATCGTGTGCCGGGGCGCGTCGGGTTTGGGCTTCGACGGGCCTTTGCCGCGGTCATTCCCTCTGTCATTTCCACGATCATTCCCGCGGTCCGGGCCTTTGTTCTGGCCCTTGTTCTGGCCTTTGTCCGGGTGTTGATCTGGGCCCTTGTTCTGGCTTTTGTCCTGCCCCTTGGGTTTCCCGCCCTGTTTCGGCGCCGGCTTGTCCTCCAGCTTCATCGAAAGCCCGATCCGGTTCAGCTTCTCGTTGATTTCGGTGACGCGGACCTTCACCACCTGGCCGACTTTCACGACCTCCGTCGGGTCGCTCACGTAGCGATTCGCCATCTGGGAGACGTGCACGAGGCCGTCCCGGTGCACCCCGATATCCACAAACGCCCCGAAGTTGGTGACGTTGGTGATAGAGCCTTCGAGGATCATCCCGACCTGGAGGTCCTTCACCTCCATCACGTCCGCCCGGAAGGTGGCGTAGGTAAACGCCGTGCGCGGGTCGCGGCCCGGTTTTTTGAGTTCCTCGAGGATGTCCTGGAGGGTCGGGAGGCCGATTTCGTCGGACGTATACTGGTTGAGTTTCAGCTCCTTGAGGCGCTCGGGCACCCGCGTGATCGTCTCGATCGGGACGGCGAGGTCGGCCGCCATGCGGGAGACCAGGTCGTACCGTTCGGGGTGGACGGACGTGTCGTCCAGCGGGTTTTCGCCGCCGGGGATGCGGAGGAAGCCGGCGGCCTGCTCGAACGCTTTCGGGCCGAAGCGGGGGACCGCCATCAGCTGTTCGCGCTTCGTGAACCGGCCATTGGCGGCGCGGTAGTCGACGATGCTTTTCGCCAGCGCCGGCGTGATGCCCGACGCAAACCGAAGCAGTTCCTTTGAGGCCGTGTTGAGGTTGACGCCCACGAAGTTGACGCAGCTCTCGACGGTTTCCTCCAGCTTCTGCCGGAGGCGCGTCTGGTCCACGTCGTGCTGGTACTGCCCGACGCCGATGGATTTGGGGTCGATCTTGACCAGCTCCGCCAGCGGGTCCTGGAGCCGCCGGCCGATGCTGATCGCGCCGCGGACGGTGAGGTCGAGCTCTTTAAATTCCTCGCCGGCCACCTCGCTGGCCGAATAGACCGACGCGCCCGACTCGTTTACCATCACCTTGATGGGCGGCTTTGCTAGATCGGCGATGACCTCGGCGACGAACTGGTCCGTCTCCCGCCCGGCCGTCCCGTTCCCGATGGCGACGAGTTCGATGGCGTGGGTTTCGATGAGGTGGCGGAGCGTCTTTTTGGCCTCTTCGCGTTTGCCGGCGCCGGTGTGTGGGAAGATCGTCTGGTAGGCGACGTAGTTGCCGAGCTGGTCGAGCACCGCCACCTTGCAGCCTGTCCGGAAACCGGGGTCGAGGCCAATGGTGGGGCGCATGCCGGCGGGGCTGGCGAGCAGCAGTTCGCGGAGGTTGGCGGCGAAGGTTGTGATCGACTCTTCATCGGCCTCCTGCTTCTTCTGGAGCCGGATCTCCCCGACGATCGGGTTTTTCATGAGCCGGCTGAAGGCGTCGGCGATGAGGGTGGTGTAAAACGCGTGGAGGGATTCGTCGGAGGTGACGATCTCCTTTTCGCCGAGGTACGTCTGGATGTGCGGCTCATCGAACGCCAGTTCGAGAAACAGGATGCCCTCGGTTTCGCCCCGGCGCAGCGCCAGCATGTTGTGCGCGGCGATGGACTTGACGGGCGCCTTGAAAGCGCGGTAGTTTTCGAACTGGGTGGTGCCTTCCGGGTGTTCGCTTTTGATGGCGGACGTGAATTCGCCCGTCTTGAATAAGAAATCGCGAATGAAGGCGCGGTGTTCGGCCTTTTCCGAGATCTCCTCGGCGAGGATGTCGGCCGCGCCCTGGAGGGCGTCCTGTGCGGTTGCCACGCCTTTTTCGGCGTCTACATACGCCGCGGCGGCTTCATCGAGCGGCCGGCTGAGCGGCGCGTGGGTGTTCTGGGATTTGATCCAATCGGCCAGCGGCTCGAGGCCCTTTTCCCGGGCCTGGGTAGCGCGCGTCCGGCGTTTCGGTTTGTAAGGGAGATAGAGATCCTCCAGCTCCGCCTTCTGCCCGCAGGCCTCGATTTGCTGCTTGAGTTCGTCGGTCAGCTTGCCCTGCTCCTCGATCGACTTGAGGATGGCCACCTTCCGCTCGGCGAGTTCGGTGAGGTACGTGTGGCGGTCCTGCAACGTGCGGAGGACGACCTCGTCCATCCCGCCCGTGCGTTCCTTTCGGTAGCGCGCCACGAACGGCACCGTGCCGCCGTCGGCAAAGAGAGCAAGCGCGTTTTCGACTTGCGCCAGTTCGAGAGACAGTTCCCGCGCGAGCGACTCGGCAATGGTAAGCATACGATTATCAGGGTGTGGCAGAAGTTTGCACCAGCCTGAGTCAAAGAGCGACGGGGGGAAATGTTTCGGGGATGCGTTTGAAGGTTGAACGTTTGAACGTTGAACGTTTGTCCAACCGAGTGGGCGAACGCTCTATGTTTAGCGGGTCAACGTTCAACGAAATAACGTTCAACGTAGTTATCGCGCATGAATGATAACACGCTGCGTCGCTGTCGATTCCCCAACGGCCCGGACGATGAACACCCCCGGCGCGAGGCCGGCGCCGTCCATCCCGAACACGTGGCGAACACCTGCCTCCAGGAAGCCCTCATGCAGCAGTTCCACCTGCCGGCCGAGGATATCGAACACCTCGATCCGGACGGCCTGGTCGCGGTCGACGGTGAAGCTCGCCTCGAACCGGTCGGTAAACGGATTCGGGTAGGCGGACTCGATCCCGAACACCAGCGGCACGGCGTCCAGAGCCAGCCGGTCGCTGGCGGCGTCCGGCGCCTTCGAAGCGCCGGCCTGGTCGATAACCGTGAAGGCGAGTGAGTATATGGCGCCCACCGTGCCCGAATAGCTTGTGGTGCTGTACGGCGTTACGCGGACGGTATGCGCGCCGGTCGTGGGCGTCCACGAGGTGTAGTTACCCGAGGCATCGCCGGCGAGGGCAAACGGCGCCGTGGCCTCCTTGCGGAACGTGTCGGTGGCGTCGTATCCAAAAATGACACTCTTTGTGAGGCTATTGACGTTGGCGCGGATATTCAACTTGCGCGTGGGAAGCGTCGCCAGGTTGAGCGTGGCGCCCGCCGGCATCGGGTCGTAGCCGGCGATCGGGAGGTCGGTGTCGGCGTTGATGAGGGTCAGGTTCGTCACGGCCGGCGCGTCGCCGGGCGGTGGCGGTGGAGGAGGGTCTTCACCGCCCTCGCGC
>JBGSPJ010000376.1:0-7081 GCA_041738655.1 Rhodothermales bacterium
TGGCGCTGCGTCGACGACGACGGCGCCCCTCGCCACGATGCCTCGTTCTTCAGCGCCGGCGCGGCCATCGGCTGGGCGGCGCTCTTCGAAACCGACTATGCGGAGGTCCTGCGCACCGAGGCCGCCAAAGCCCTCGACCCCCGAAAAGGCTGGCGCACCGGCTATTACCTACGCGACGCGTCTCCCGTGGAATCCTATACCGCCCAGACCAACGCGCTCGTCCTCTCGGCCATCCACTACGTGCAGCGCGGTCCGCTGCTCAACCTGCTCGGCGAGGTTCCTTCCGACTACCTCAGCGAGCGGCGTGAAACACCGTTCGAATGAAGATCCTCATCGTAGATGACGACCCCACCCTGCGCCGGCTCATGGAACACGAGCTGCGGGGACAGGGCCACGCCGTCGTGGCGGTGGAGGATGGCTTACATGCGTGGGAGGCGATCCTCCAGGAACCGTTCGAGATCCTGATCACGGACTGGATCATGCCAGAGATCGATGGCCTGGACCTGTGCCGGCTCGTCCGCTCCATGGACGCGGGCCTCTACATCTACACGATCCTCGTCAGCTCCCGCTCCGAAAACGAAAATGTCGTCGCGGCCTTCAACGCCGGCGCGGACGACTTCATCTCCAAACCGATTCATTTTCCGGTGCTGCACGCACGCATTCGCGCCGGCGAACGCATCATCCGGCTCGAACACGAACTGGCGAAGCGGAGCGAGACCCTCCTGGAGATGAACCTGGAGCTGCGCGAAGCCCGAGCCTCGATGGATCGGGATGTCGAGGCCGGCGCGGAACTCCAGCATACGCTGCTCCCGCCGCCGCTGTTTAAGGCCGGCGAGTACACCGCCGCCTGGCTCTACCGGCCGCACTCGATTGTCGCCGGGGACATGCTCAACGTCTTCGCCCGTGATAACGAGACGCTGGTGTTTTACCTGTTTGATGTCGTCGGCCACGGCATCCGCTCGGCGCTGCTGACGGTCAGTGTGACCAAAATGCTCACGTCCCCGCCCGACGCCCGACCGCTGCACGACAGCCGGATGGCGCAGCCGCAGCCGGCGCAGTACGTCCTCCAATCGCTCAACGACCGTTTCCAGAGCGTCGACACCTCGCAGTATTTCACGATGGTCTACGGCACGATCGCCCGGCGCACGGGTAGGGTGAATCTCGGGCAAGCCGGCCACCCCCCCCCAATTCTCATCCAGCCAGACGGATCCACCCGGCTGATCGGGGAAGGGGGGTTGCCCATCGGCTGGCTCCCCGACATCGAATTCGAGACGCACGACATGACGCTCGAACCCGGAGGGCGGCTCATCCTCTACTCGGATGGCGTCTCCGAGTGTGAAAACACCGCCGGCGAGATGTTTACGCCGGAACGGATCGCCCGCCATTTCGCCGATACCCGCGCCCTCTCGATCACCGAAAGCCTCGCCCAGCTCGAAACCCTCCTGGATGCCTGGACCCCCGGCGCCCGGTATACCGACGATGTCTCGCTGCTCGTCATCGAACGTTCAACGCTCCAACCCCCTCATAACAGCCCCGCCGCCTCGTAAATCCCCAGTACGGCGGCAAGACTACGCCGGCCTTCGCGGCCGTCAATCCGAGGCGGACGCCCCTCGTCGATCGACTCGATCAAATCCGCCAGTATGGCCGCATGGCCCGCCGAGGAAATAGCGCGGGGGTCGGCGCCGGCACCGGCCGTTGCACCCGAGGCCAGATCCGGCGGCGCGATACGGGCCAACGCAGGGTCCGTCAGGCTCCACCGCACGACTCCTTCGCCTTCCACCTGGATTCCGCCGTTTGTACCATAGATCTCGAGGCGGTGGGGGAATCCGGCGCCGGCGGCTGTCGTCGCCGCCAGCGTGGCCAGCGCTCCGTTTTTGAACCGCAGCGTGGCCGAGGCCACATCCTCCACCTCGATATCCCGATGCAACGTGCCGGCTTCGGCCTGGATCGCGACCGGGTCGCCCATGAACCAGACAAGCAGATCGACGATGTGGATGCCCTGGTTCATCAAGACGCCGCCTCCGTCGAGGGCCCAGCTGCCCCGCCAGGCGGCCTGATCGTAATAGGCCTGGCCGCGAAAGTAGGGGAGTGATACCATCCCCAGCGTAAGCTCCCCGAGGTCGCCGGCGTCGATGGCTTCCTTGATCCGCAGAAACAACGGATCCATCCGCCGCTGCAACGCGACCGCCACATGGACCCCACGTGCCTCTGCCGCTTCGATCAGCGCATCGGCCGACGCGAGCGAAAGCGCCATCGGTTTTTCGACAAGGACGTGTTTGCCGGCCTCAACACACACCATGGCCTGAAACGCATGCAGCCCGCTCGGGGTGCAGAGCGTGACGATGTCGATCGACGGATCCTGCAGCACAGCGTCCAACGACCGGCAGGGGACGCCGAACGCGGCCTCGACCCGCTCGAATTGCGTGGAGTCGTGGTGGACCATCGCGGCCAGCTCGGCCCCGCGTGCGGCGCAGGCCTCAATGGCCTGACGGTGGTAGCCGGCGATCATGCCGGCGCCTACGATAGCGATTCGGTGCATGGCGACACGTTCGGGCACGCAGTGGATGATCCGTTCGGTGGACAACTGGCGCCCAATATACACGCTCGTTTTTTGTTTCGCAGCTTTCCCTTACTTTACCCTCCCGCCGTGCCGCCAATACACTCGATGAGGCCAACCATGCTCAAGCGCTACCCTCTGCTCCTCTCCCTGCCGCTGCTGGGAAGCATTGCCGCCGCTGTCGTATTCATGACGAACGACGACCATGTCGTCCATCGATTCGATTACGCCCGCCTCTCCGATACGTTTTACAGCGAAGGGGGGACGTTTGGCGACGTCTCCGGCGACGGCGTCATGGATCTGATCTCCGGCCCATTCTGGTTCGAAGGTCCCGATTTCATCAACCGGCATACGATCTACGAGCCGGCGCCGTTTTCCATCGAAGTCTATTCCGACAACTTCTTCGCGTTTACGCACGACTTCGACGCGGACGGCCGCAACGACATCTTCTACATCGGCTTCCCGGGTCAGGAGTCCGCCTGGTACCGGAATCCCGGCACGGTGGATACGATCTGGGAAAAACACAAGGTGTTCGACGAGACCAGCAACGAATCGCCCACATTCACGGACATCACGGGCGACGGCAAGCCGGAGCTGGTCTGCGTTTCCGGCGGCCGCTACGGGTATGCGGAACCGGATTGGAGCCATCCGGAGCGCCCCTGGGTCTTCACGCCGATCGCGGAAGACAACGGCCTCCAGCGATTCACCCACGGCATGGGAGTAGGGGATGTTGATGGCGACGGGCGGACGGATGTCCTCGAAGCCGGCGGATGGTTCCAGCAACCCCCCAGCCTGGAGGGTAAACCGCTCTGGATCCGCCACGACTACGTCTTTGCCGAAGGCGGCTCCCATATGCATGCCTACGACCTGGATGGCGACGGAGACAACGATGTCATCACGAGCAACCGCGCCCACGGGTTCGGGTTGTTGTGGCACGAACAGGTGGCCGGCCCGAACGGCGAAATCACCTTCAACCACCACCAGATCATGGGCGAAACCCCCGAGGAAAACCCCTACGGCGTGGCCTTCTCGGGTCTGCACGCCGTGGAACTCGTGGATATGGATGGGGACGGCCTGAAGGACATCATCACCGGCAAACGCTACTGGGCCCACATGGGCAAGGACCCCGGGGAGATGGAACCCTCGGTGCTCTACTGGTTTAAGCTCACGAGGCCGGCCGGGCAGGGCGTGCACTTCATCCCGTATTTTATTGGCGATGAAGTGGGCGTCGGGACGCAGCTGATCGTGAAAGATTATAATGGCGACGACCTGCCCGATATCGTGGTCGGCAACAAAAAAGGCCTGTCCTACTACACACACCGCCGCGAGGTCGTTTCGCGCAAAGCCTGGGAGGCCGCTCAGCCGGCGCGAACCGAGGGAGACTGACGCGGAGGGCAACACTCCGTCCGATGACTGCGCTTAAAAAGTTCGTTTTGATCCCCATTCTGGTCGTCGTCACGGTACTGGTGGTCGCCGTCGCCGGCCTCTACCTGTACCTGAACGATGCCCGACTCCGCGGGTTGATCGAGCCCGTGCTCGAATCTTCCCTGGGGCGTGATGTCACGCTGGAATCGGTGCGCCTCAGCCTGTTTCGCACGTTTCCCAATATCGGATTCGGCGTCGAGGGCCTGACAATCCACACCCCCGACGGACCCGATCTGGCTTCGATCGACGCCCTCTGGGTGGCCGCGCCGTTTTCGTCGGTCATGGGCGACGAACTTCGGATCTCGGCCATCGAACTCATCGGCCCCCGCATCCTCATCCAGCCGATCGGGGAGGGGCGCACGACCCTCGACGGGCTGGGTGGCGAAGCCACGGACGCCCCGGCCGACTCGACGCCGGCCGGCACCATCCAACTCGATCGTATCTCCGTGCGGGACGGCGCCTTCGCTTATGCCGACGAGGCCGGCACCCTGTTCGCCGTCTCGGATCTTGACGCCGACCTCCGCGCGACCCTCGCCGAAACGATGACGCTCTCGGGCTACATCGAAGCCTTTGGCCTCACGTACGAATCGGCCGGCATCACCTACGCCAGCGACTGGGATCTCCGCCTCGATATCGATGCGGACGCCGACCTGACCGCCAAAACCCTCCGCCTCGGCGCAACACGCCTCCGCGCCGAAAACCTGGATATCGCCATGGCCGGCGAGGTCACCGGCTGGAGCCGCGACCGCATGGGGATCGACCTCACGATCGACGCCCCCGACGGCACCATCGAAGGCTTCCTGTCGCTGCTTCCGAAAGGGCTCGTCAAGGACCTCGACGGCCTGGACGCCCGCGGCGCCTTCTCCCTGGCCGCGACCCTAAAGGGGGAATACGGGGAGGATGTCATGCCCGCCTTCGACGCCCGTATCGGCATCCAGGATGGGTTCATCCAATACCCCGGCCTCCCGGAAGCCATCACCGGGCTCGCCCTGGACGCCCACATCACCGACGAACAGGTCGATATCGCCCGCTTCTCGGCCGCCGCCGCCGGCAATACCCTCTCCGCCACCGGCCGTGTCGTCAATGGGCCTACAACAACCGTGGACGCGACGTTCGCCATGCAGGCAGACCTGGCCACCATCCCACGGTTTTACCCGCTGGACCCCGGCACCTCGCTCGCCGGCGCCATCCAGGCAGACGCCCGCATCCAGGGGCCCGTCGACAACCCGCAGGCCCTCGAAGCCGAGGGCACGGCGGAGTTAAAAGGGGTCCGTTATGCTTCACCGGATCTTCCCCAGCCCATCGACGCCCTCGACGGCGTCATACGGCTCGATCGCGAGGTGATCCGATTCGAACGCTTCGCCCTGCGCGCCGGCCAGACCGACGCCACCCTCAACGGCGCCGTCTCGAACTACATGAGCTTCGCCTCGTCCGACCCCGGCGCGCCCAAGCCGGCGTTTACCGGCCAGATGCACAGCAACCTGCTCTTCGCCGACGAACTCATCCCCGAAGACACCACAGACACCGAGCCGCTCGATCTGCCGGATTTTCTCATGGATGTAACGTACACCGCCGACCGGCTGGTCTACAGCGGCATCGAACTCGCCGGCGCGCGCTCCACCATACACCTCGAAAACGATGTGCTCACGATGAGCGACATGAGCGCCGCGATGTTCGACGGACAGCTGACCGGCCGCATGAACTTCAGCACACAGGACCCGCTCAATCCGACCTCAGAAGGCGCCATCGCCCTCAAGGGACTCGAGGCCGAACGCTTCTTCGCCTCGATGGAAACCGTCAACCGCTTCGCGCGCCTGGGCGGCTTCTTCGAGGGTCTGTTCGACAGCGAAGCACGCTTCGCGCTGCGGATGGATTCACTCCTCAATCCACAACTCGAAACCATACAAGCCTCCGGCCTTTTTGGCGCCCGAGAGGGCAGCCTTACGGGTCTACCCATTCTCGAAAAGCTGAGCGCCTTCACCGGCCTGGCCGACCTCCGGTCGCTTTCGCTCAACGACTGGTCACAGTCGTTTTCCGTCGCCGGCGAACGCCTCGATATTCGCGACCTGAACTTGAACGCCGGCCCCTACGCGTTACAGCTCAACGGCAGCCAGGGCCTGGATAACCAGCTCGATTATACGCTGCGCCTCGTCCTCCCTGCCTCGGCGTCGGACGCGCTGCTCGCGGCCCCGGTGGGTGCGGCACTTCGCCCGCTGGCCGGCATTGCCAGTGCCGCGCTGATCGATCCCACGACCGGCCGCATCGTGCTCGACCTGCTCGCACAGGGCGAATTCGGCGACCCCGCCATCCGGTTGAATACAGACATGATGAAGACCCGGCTCGAATCCCACGCCTCGGCACTCGTCGCCGGCGCGCGCCAGGAGGCTCAGGCTCGCCTCGATTCACTCGCCCAGGCCCAGAAAGCCGCCCTCGAGCAGGAGGCCCGCTCCCGCCTCGAAAACCTCGTCAGCGGCGACAGCACTGCCGGCGCGCCCATCGACGTCCCCAACGTGGATAGCCTCAAGAGCAAAGGGGAAGACCTCGTCAAGGACCGCCTCAAGGGCCTGCTGAACCGGAAAAAGAACAACTGAATCGGGGGTTTAAGGTTCAACGTTCGAGGTTCAAGAAGAGTAGCCCCCATTAAACCTTGAACTCCGAACCTTGAACCGCCCCCCGGCCTGCGGCCGGGGGCTCCCTCCACGAACTTTTTGTAATTCGCGCCGTGTCTTAAAACGCCGGCGGTTGTATATTGGGGCGCACGCCCATCGGCTATCCACCCCGCCGACTCCGCATGCACCGTCGACCCGCGACCTGCCGCCGCCCCAGCATCCTCGCGCGGCCTGATTTCACGTCGAAAGGCGCAGCCCACGAACGCTGTGCCCTTTTTTGTATATAGCCAACACCTTGAAGACTCCTCCCTCGCCCCGAAAACGCCGATCCGAAGACGCCGAAGAGAAACCCCACCGAGGGATCATCAAGGCCGGCACGACCCCACCGCGTGGTAAAGGCGGTCGGTCTTCCAACCCGGCTTCGGGCGCATCCGACACGCCGCGCCGCGGGACGGGGGGGCCACCATCCGAGTCGCCCCGCCGTGGGGCT
>JBGSPJ010000387.1:0-1752 GCA_041738655.1 Rhodothermales bacterium
GCGACCTGCGGCGGCATCGGGCGCGGCGCGGCGCCGTGGTAGTTCACCACGACGAGCTGCGCGTTGTCGTTGCTCCCCCAGAAAGCATCCCCCCATTCGAGGACGTAGAGCCGGCCGTCGGGGCCGACCTCCACATCCACCGGCCGCACGAAGTCGAGGCCGGGCAGGAAGGGGCTGATTTTCATCAGGTTGCCGGCGTCGTCGAATTTGACCTCCATCATCCAGTTACGCATCCACTCGTAGATGATGAGGGTGTCCTCGAAGTAGTCGGGCAGGGCGTTCGGCCCGTAGGCCGGCTTGCGGTGATAGATCGGCCCCGCCATCGGGTTGATGCCGCCGGCGCCGAGTTCGGGGAAGGCGTCGGACGCGCCGTAGGTGTACCAGATCATCGCCGGCTGCGACGGGGGCAACACGCGCCGGCCGGTGTTATTCGGCGAGTCGTTGATCGGATGGGCGGGATTAAACGGCGCCCCGATCTCGCCGGTGGCGTAGTTGTAATCGTTAAACGCATCGTTGGGGCCCACGAAATACGGCCATCCAAAAAAGCCCGGCCCGCGCGCCTGGTTAAACTCATCCCATCCCCATCCGCCGCGTTCGCTGGGCGGGCTGCCGTTGCCGACATCCCCCCAGTACAACCAGCCTGTTTTGTCGTCGATGGCGAACCGGAAGGGGTTGCGGTGGCCCATCGTGTAGATCTCGGGGCGCGTGCTGTCGGCGCCGGGCGGGAAAAGATTGCCGGCGGGGATCGTGTACGAACCGTCCGGCTCGGGGTGAATCCGCAGGATTTTGCCGCGCAGGTCATTGGTGTTGCCCGACGTACGCTGCGAGTCCTGCAGCTTGCCCTCGGGCGTCTCGTTGAGCGGGCTGCCTTTCGCGTCGTACGCGTTGCTGTTGTCGCCGGTGGAGAGGTAGAGGTTGCCGTGTTTGTCGAACTGGAGGCCGCCGGCGTGGTGGCAGCAGTATTCCCGCTGGAACGGGACGGTCAGGAGGATTTTTTCGGTGGATAGATCGAGCCAGCGGCCGTCGAACGTGAACCGGGAGAGGCGCGACGGACCGGCGTCGGCCGGGGCGTAAAAGAGGTAGAGCCAGTTGTTGACGGCGAAGTTCGGGTCCAGCGCGAGGCCCAGCAGACCGTCTTCGATCACCATATGGACGGGCAGCCAGCCGGCGGCCCGCGCCTCGGTGGCCCCGGGCTCCCAGACCATCAGGGCGCCGGCGCGTTCGATAAAAAACACCCGGCCATCGACCGCCACATCCAGTTCCATGGGGATGGCGACGTTTTCGGCGAGCACGACCTTTTCGTAGTTGGAGGCCAGCGAAGCCCGGACATCTCCTTCCACCGCGCCGGCGGCCCACTCGATGCCGCCCAGGAGGTGTTGGAGAAACATGGGCTCGGAATAGGCCTCTTTGGTGTGGCCGAGGCCCGTGTACCAGGCGCGGCCCCCTTCGTAGTCCTGCGCCCAGGCGATGGGGTGATCGAAACCCATCGTTCCGCCGTCGTACGTACGCTCGTCGAGCGTCATGAGGATGTGGACGTTGCTGCGGGGGTTGAGGCGGTAGTTGTACCACTCGTCGAAGCGGGTCCACTCCGCAGGCAGCCGGCGCGTGGAGGGGTGGACGCGGTCCAGCACCTGGACGGTCGCCTCCTGAGGGGTCGGGTGTTTGTCGAACCAGGCGCCGACGAGGCCGCCGTACCAGGCCCAGTCGTACTCCGTCGCCGCCGCGCTGTGCACGCCGGCGTAGCCGCCGCCG
>JBGSPJ010000391.1:0-3456 GCA_041738655.1 Rhodothermales bacterium
GAGACAACCCGCCGCGCCGAGCCCGAGCGCCGTAGCGAGCCCCAGGGTCGTGCGCCGATCCCCGTGTACGAGCCCCGACGAGACCGCACGGACGTTTACCGCCGGGACTACCGCCGCACCGAGCGCCCGAACGTGCACGTAAGCGTCCGCTGGCCGTGGCAGTACCGCCACCACCGCCATTGGGAGCCCCACTACAAGTATCGTCAGGTCGTCTATGTCGAGGTAGGCTGGGGCAGTAACCGCCGCGTGATCGATGTGGATGTGCGCACCCGCTACCACCAGCGCGTCCGCTACGCCAATGGCCGCTACGCGGAGGTCGACATCTTTATCGACGCCATCGAGATCTACCGCAACGGCCGCTACCTGGGCGAAGTGAATCGCATCCCCGATGAACTCAGCCACATCCAGGCCACGATCCATCGGGATGGAGATGTTGTATTCGACCGCGACGTGTTTCTCGTGGGGGATCCGTCGGCCGGCTTCGAGATGATCTCCACGCGTCACTACGACGGCTACGTGCTGGATCGGTACCGCGATGGCCACGGCTACCGTGTAGGGTCGCTCAACCTCCGTCGGGAACGCGTCTACATGCGCTCCTACAGCCGGCTGTTTGATCCGCACCGTTTCACCGGCTACCCGCCGATCTCGCTCCTGCCGGATGACCGCAACCTGTTGGCCGATTTTGGCGACAGTGCCATCAGCTACGGGTATCGCGGGGATGACGACGGGTACGACCCCTACTACGGCGGCCGCTACGACGACCCGTACGAGTACGAAGAAGACGGAATTCGCTATAATTCGAACCCGTATGCCGACGACTATCCGCAGGGCGGCGATGACGATGGGAATACTACCTATCTGAACGGCAGCGTGTCCGCGCGGATGTCGGCCGGTCAGGAGCCCTCGCGGCCCTTCGTGTCCAGTTCGCGTAATGCCTTCCGGACCGAAGCCGGCGCCGACATCTCGTTCAAGCGCGAAATCGAATTGGAGCGGATCAAATAACGCCGGCCGCTTCGTCGAAATCGAGTACCTTCAGCGTATCGACCTGTGTCAGGATGGCACAGGTCGATACGTTGCTTTTTTAGCGTGTCAGTACCACGGCACGCGTTTTTAGGCTATTTTAAAAGAAATCGAGACCGGGCGGGCGCGCGGTGCGTTCCCGTCTGCCGTTTCGTCGCGCGGCGATCGCCGCGGCGGCGGTCGGCAAGGGTTTTGCTAGGAGGCCATGCAGTGAAAAGCGCCACGCACCCATATCGTCCAACCCGGCGACACGCCCTGACGGAACGCGAAAGCGAAATCCTCCGGCTGGTCGTGTCTGATTTTATTGACACCGCCGGCCCGGTAGGCTCGCGCGCCCTGGCGCGACGCTACATGCTGGGCCTGAGTCCGGCCTCGATCCGCAACACGATGAGCGACCTCGAGGAGCGCGGGTTCCTCGATCATCCGCACACCTCGGCCGGCCGGGTCCCGACCGACCTCGGCTACCGCGTGTTTGTCGACCAGCTCATGCTCCGCCAGGCCCTCTCGCAAGAGGAAGGCCGGCTGCTGCGGGAGGGGTTGGACCGCGCCGCGACGAACAACGAGGTGTTTCAGAAGGAGTGCTCGCGCCTGCTCGGCCGGCTCTCCAACTTGCTCGGCGTCGTCCTCAGCCCCCGGTTGTCGCTGGGGATTCTGGATCGGATGGAGGCCGTGCCGCTGTCGTCCTCCCGGCTTATGTTCGTCATCAGCCTGCGCGGCGGCCTGTTCAAGACCATCGTGCTGGAGGTGGAGTCGGACCTGGAGCGGCGCGACGTGGACGCGGCCGTGGCGCTAATGAACGAACGCCTCGCCGGCCTCACGCTTGAGGCGATTCGGCAGACCTACGCCTCGCGGATGCAGGACGTAAGCGACGAGAAGACCGGCATCATCCGCCTCGTGCTCAACTCCACCGCGACCCTGTTCAGCGAGCCGGCGGACGGCCGGCTCAGCTTCGCCGGCGCGCAACACATCCTGGCCCAACCCGAGTTCCAGGAGGACCCCGACGCGCTGCGCGACCTCATCGGCCTGCTCGAGGAAGAGGATGTGGTGGTGCAGCTGTTCGAGGATCAGACGGCCCAGCCGTCCGACCCCGGCCGTGCGGCCGTCCGTATCGGCAGCGAATTGATCGATGGAAAGGCGGATAAGTACTCCATCGTCACCGCCAGCTATGCGCTGGGCGAGACGAAGGGCACGATCGGGATCATCGGGCCAACCCGCATGGACTATGTGCGGGTCGTGGCGCTGGTGGAGGGGATGGCCACGCTCCTCGGCCGGCCCGGCCGCTCGGCCCACCACTAGCGAGATCCAACTAGCGAGATCCAACTACAAACGATTTTCGGGCGAACTCACGGTTTTGTCGATGCACAAGACCCCAGACATACAGGAAGAATCCGTGCAAGAAGAAACTCAGGCAGCCCCCGCTTCGGAAGAAATGCCCCGCACGCGGGAGGCCGACGCCATGCCGCCACCCCCGTCGCAGGGGGCCGGCTCGCGTCCTGAGCCCGAGGCTACCGGCGAGGTGGCCCGGCTCCGCGCCGAACTCAAGGACACGAAGGACCGCCTGCTCCGCCAGGTGGCCGAATTTCAGAACTACAAACGCCGCACCGACACCGAACGCCTCGGCATCGTGCAGTCGAGCCAGGTCCACGTCGTCCAGCGGATGCTGGAGGTGCTCGACGACCTCGGCCGCTCGCTCGACGCCGCGTCGAAGCTCGAGTCCGATCAACAGGCGCTCGATCCCATGTACATCAAGCTGAAGGAGGGCGTCGAGCTCGTCTTCCGTAAGTTCAACGACGAGATGGTGCGCCTGGGTGTCGAGCACATCCAGGCCGTCGGCCAGCCGTTTAATGAAAACGAACACGACGCCCTCATGCAGCAGCCGGCGCCGGCCGATACCGTACCGGGGATCGTGCTGAGCGAACTGCAGAAAGGGTACCGGATGGGGGATCGGGTGATCCGCCATACCAAGGTAGTCGTGTCTTCCTGATCCCCCCAAAAGCGCCCCATGGAACGCGCGCGCGCCCAACGGCGTTGCGCACCGCGTTTCCGCGACGACGCGTTGTCCCAGACGCCCGGTAAGGCGAAGCCGCAAGCCTCATCAGTTTTATGCGCGATTACTACGAAATACTGGGTGTGAACAAGACGGCCACAGAGGCCGACATCAAGCGGGCCTATCGCCAGCTGGCGTTGAAGTACCATCCGGACCGCAACCCGGACGACAAGGAGGCCGAGGCGCTATTCAAGGAGGCCGCCGAGGCCTACGAGGTGCTGTCCAATGCGGAGAAGCGGGCCCGGTACGACCGATTCGGCCACGCCGGCGTGCGCGGCAACGGCGCTGGCCATCAGGGTTTCCAGGACATCAACGACATCTTCAGCGCCTTCAGCGACATCTTCGGCGGCAGCGGCGGCATCTTCGACGAAGTCTTCGGCGGCCGCGCT
>JBGSPJ010000393.1:0-3073 GCA_041738655.1 Rhodothermales bacterium
GCCCGGCGGCTCCTAGCCGCCGGTACCCCGCCAAGGGACGTCGCCGAGAACCTTGGGGTGTCCGTACCTACTCTATATAGATGGCTGCCGGCCTCGGCGCGGGCTTAGCGTACGTAAAAGTCCGTTTCTTGAGGTCACCCCTTGTGGCTCTGCACCTGCTGGGTGATCTGCGGCCGTCCGATGCACCAGTTCGTCCAGTCGGTGAAGAACGATGCGGCCGGGGTCAGCGTCTGGCGCGACCAGGTTCGTCCGCCATTGACGCCATTGCCCGTGGAGTGCTCGTTGATCGTCGTCGTGACCGCGGTCGTCGAACCCGTTGCGCTGTCGATGGTGTACGAGTTTTCGGTCGTGCGGATGTGCGCAGCATTGGCCGCACCGGCAACTTCCCACTCGTCTTGGGAGTCGAAGTACGCGTAAGGGAAGTACCGCGTCTCCGTACCTGATCCCAGCGGATGGCTGTCGACATCGCGCACACTGCGACCGAACGTTGTCCAGTTTGGTTGGTGCAGTTCGTGAGTCACTTGCTGACCGGTCAGCGGGAAGCCGCGCTGGAAATATCGATAATCCCAGATCCCCGATCGGCTGTCGTACGGTCGCATCGCAAAGAAGGCTTGGAAACCGCGGCCCTGCCGGTTGAGCCACGCACCGAAATACCAGAACGACATCGTATAGGTGCCGGAATTGGCATCCGGCGCGGTGTACTGGCTGACCACGTAGAGCGGCCCTTGATAGTCCTGATAGGGGAAGGTGGCGTCGGATTGCTTTTGGTAATGGCCCTGCGCGAGCGTCGTATAGTCGAAATTGACGACGTTGCCATAGCCATCGGTGGCGGTATTCAGCAAATCTGGCGCCACTCCCCCATGCGGGAACACCCCGAAGTTCCCCGCAGCGTTCGTGTAGAGAATATCGTCGAGGTTGTCCCCGTTGTAGTCGCCGACCGTGATGGCACCGAGGTTGCCGAAGTAGTGGCTAGTGTTGACCGGGGTTGAGAGACCTTCTCCCGTTGAGCGCATCAGCTGCCAGTAGCCATTCGTGCCGGCGACCAATAGATCCTCGTATCCGTCGCCGTCCCAATCGAGGACTAGCGTCTTGGTCGCATCCATCCCCGATGCTACCGGCCCCGGCTCCAGCGCCCCGAAGGCCGTTCCGACGCTCAGAGCATAGAACCAGTAGCCCCCCAATTCGTAGAGCAGATCGGTGTAACCGTCCGCGTTGACGTCCGCGGCCACTTGATTCGCCCACGGAATGGCAGTGGTTCCCCATACGAGACCCGTGTTGGCCAGAACAATTTGGGTAGAGTAGTCCGACGGCGACCCACCTTCCCAGGTCGTAAACGACACCAGGAAGTCGCCATGCCCATCGCCGTTGAAGTCGGGCGCGCGCGTGCGCCGCTTCATCCCTTGGTCAGCGAAAATTTGCCCCCAGATTGTCGTGACGGTCGTGTTGAGCGGCCCGACCAGATACTGGCCGCTGCCGAACGTGCCACTAATTTCTCGCGGTCGAAACCAGACTGCCTGGATATCTCCTTCAACGAGGTCCTCGAGCCCATCACCGTTGATATCAATCGCCTTGGCATTGCCGGCGGTAGACCACACGGCAGCGCCGGTATCGGTGGGAGCGGATAGCCCGGTCGAGGTCCCCAGCACGACCCACCACGTGCCGCCGCTGTACGGAACGAGGAAGTCCTCGCGCCCATCGCCGTTGTAATCGATTGGCAGGGCGCGGTCGAAGCTATTGTTCACGATGCCTGTGTTGACAGGGGTTGCGAAGCTGCTCGTGCCGTTGCCGAGCGCGAGCATCCAGTTGCCGGCGCCGGAGGTCGCGCTCGAGGAGTACACCAGATCCGAAAGCCCGTCCCCGTTAACGTCGAGCGTCATTACGCTGGCGATGGCGGCTGCCGAAAAGCCCGTGGCCGCCTGGGCGCCGAGACCGGGGGTCCCATTCTGGTAGGTGAACGTCGTCGCGGGCAGGCAATCGGTACCGGCGCTGCCCCCGCACTCGGTCACTGAGGCCAGGCGACTCTTGCCGGTGCTCGAGAGCGCGGACTCATAGGCGAGGTTATAGCGACGTACGGAGGCACCGTTGTACGTCACGTTGATCTGCGTGGCCCGCTTGATGTCCCGGGTGATACCGCCTGCCAGGAAACCGGATTCGATCTCCGTGACCGGCTGATTCGCGTAAACGAAAGCCATCTGATAACTGGGCGAGACACCAGCGTTGGCATTCGTGGTCCAGGTAACCGAGGAGATGCGGAACCCGCCGTTTCCCTGTTCCGCTGGGATCGAGCTTGCCGAGTCCTCGGCGTAGTAGAACTCGATCCGATTCCCGGCCCTATCGCGGATGGTCGTCAGCGCCCAGGTATGGGCGGTGGCGGAACCCACCGACTCGATACGTGAGTCCCCCCGGGATCCGTAGTCGTAGACCAGTCCGTCCTTCGTCTCGACCGTGAAGAAGTCCGGCGTATTGCCCGTGACGCCGTACGACTTGATTCGTGAGTAGCTTTCGAGTTCCGTACGATAAACGGCACCAGGGGTTCCATATGCCGCACTAGCGACATCCAGCTTCAACTGCTGACCGTCGAGGCAGAAGCGATCATTGCCGTCGAGCCAAACGGTACGGGCCTGACCGTCTTGCGCCCACGTCTTCGGGCAGACGGTGATCGCGGAGAGACCGCCGAGGTTCCAGCCTTCCCCAAAGAGCATACCGCCACTGCGATGGCTGTAACTCAGCGCGATCTGCGGCACCATCCCGTTGGCGCCTTGCGGTGCAAAAATCGGAATCGTGTACTGCGCCTCGCCGCTGTTCGAGACAGAGTAGGCAGTCGGCGTTCGTCCCGCGGCTGCATTTGCGGTCCCGATCCAGCCGCTGACGATTGCCATCAGCGCGGCTCCACCCCACCGTACCGCAGCGCTCACGGGCGTAGATCCGCGGGCCGAAGGATTTCACGCGAGCCATCGGGCACCGGGACGCTCCCCGGAACCGGGTCCGGTGGCAACGACCGGCCGCACTGGCTCATCAGGCAGCTGCGATAGGCTTGAGCCGCTGTTCGGCGACACGTCGGGTCCGCGCGGTC
>JBGSPJ010000428.1:0-8242 GCA_041738655.1 Rhodothermales bacterium
CACCGCGCCCCGCGCGGCGGTCGGGGCCTCGACAGCGGCGGCCTCGCGATACACCGGGCCGGCCGCGCGTGCACCGGCGATTGCGCCGGCGTCAAACGCGGTCAGGTCCTGAGGGCCGAGGGTGTTCAGGGTCAGATACAGGGTGTCGGCCGTAACGCCTGCCGGGGTGGTCACGCGATAGCCGAGGGCGAACTGCATCACCGGCTTCATGTCTGCCACCTGGACGAATACGGACTGGCGATCCGCTGAAAGATACACGCCCGGTATCGCGAGCGGCTCCTGCCCGGGGGTGCCGGCGAGGGTGAAGAAGCCAGAGCCGTAGTCGGACGTCCGCCTGTAATTCCACCGCGTCGCCGAAAAGCCATCGGCATCGGCAGCCTCCAGGGGCGACTCAAAACGGAGAACAATCCCCTCGTCGCCGGCCTCGAACCCGACGGGAAGGCCCGACGGCTCGCCTGTGTATCGGTACCGATACAGCGTGCTGGTCCGGCCGGCACTGGTGTCCCACACCTGAAACCCCGCCAGATACAGCTGCCCATCCCGGGGCCCGATCCGCCCTTTCATGATCGGCCCCTCAAACACGCCCGGCAACGGGATGATGGCGCCCTGCCCCGCTCGATCGCCCTCGAACACCCGATAAATCCCCGGCTGACCGTACGACAGATGCACAAGCCCTCCGTTGAGCGCCTGCCCCATCCTATCCCCCGTTACCCACACCTGCTCGGCGCCGGACCGGTCGATGCGATGGGGAATCCAGATCAATGGCTTTGCCATAACGGACATATCGACGCCATGTGCCGTCGCCGGCACGCCGTAGTAGGCCCCGGGCTCGACGATGTACAGCGGCGTCGAGGGCACGTAGTTGCCCTGCTGGTCGGACGCCGTCACCACGCCGGTCTCGGGATGGACGCCGATGTACGGCTCTCGGAAGCCGGCGGCAAACACCTCCATACTCCGCCCATCGGCCGAAATGGCGATCACCGCCCCGCTATGCGGCCCGCCGGCGCGGAAGCCAGGCAGGATGGCCGGGCTGGTCTCGGGGCCGGCGTTGAGCGCGGCACCCTTCGCAACCAGAAACCCATCTCCGGGCCGCTCGCGCATCGACAGCGGAAACTCGCGCGACTCGACCGACTGCACGGGCAGGTTACTGAAGTTGGCGTAGAAATCGGCCTCGCCGTTCCCGTCCCGGTCATCCAACCGAACAATCCCCTCGCGTCCGAACACGTAGATCGCCCCGTCCACCACACTGAGGCTCATCGGCTCGCAGAGTCCGGACGCAAACCGGCTCCATCGCAGTGCCTTGAGGCTGTCGTCAATCCCATCGACGATCCAGACATCCCCCTCGAAGGTGGACACGGCCGCGCGGCCATCCTCGAAAAATCCGAGTCCGGACACGCGGACGTTTCGTTGCCACGGATTCGGCAGGGGCAAGGTGAGTTCGTCGATCACATACGCCGCGTCGTCAGGCGCGCGTTGGCCGCGGGTCGTGGCGGTCTCGGGCCAGCGGCGCGAGGAAGATGATTCGGGGAAATGGGACGACGGCGGCGTGGCGTCCGCGTCTCCGATCATTACCTGAACCACCACCGAAACCTTCCCGGCCGGGAGGGTCAAGATGACATACCGCCCGTCGACCTGCCCCAGGCTTGCTCGCGAGGGACCTTCGGTGATCCGGGCGACCGTGATCTGATCGCCATGTTGGATGCGAAGCGCTCCATCGCCGGCATACACGATGTCCGCACCAACCCACTCGCCCAGCACCAGTGTGAGTGGCTCGCTGCGAGCGCCGAGCTCGAGGGTGCGAGCGAGTCCCCGGCCGCTTTCGGCCGCACGCATCACCTCACGGATGGGTGTGCCGCGGACGGTGTAGTGGAGGATGGCCTCGGAATCGGCGAGTTCGACGCCTTCCCACCGCCCGTCGGCCAGGTCGACCGGGCCGCGGCCGATTTCGAGGGGATTGGGTCCGGCAGGGCGTGGATCAAAAAACGTCGGCTCGACGCCGGCCCATCCAGGGTAAAGTCCAGTGGCGGCAAACACCTCCCCCATAATCCGCGGGATGCCGTTGGTTTTGTTGCCAGCCTTGTGGTAGGAGACCTGCGGCATCGAAACGAGCGTGATGAACGAGTCCGACCACGCCGCCGCCACGCGGAGCAGGTCGGTATCGAAGCACGCATAGGTGTCGTTTCCAAGCACCAGCGTGAGGCACCGGGCGACGAGGTTGCGCGCCGGGAAGGGCCCGGCCGATTGCCCGGCATCAAGCGTTGTGGTGATAAACGGGAAGCCGGGCTCGACGAAGGGGGCGAAGGAGAGGGGTGAATCGGGGGCGCGCTGGGCATGAGCGACCTGCACGACGCCAAGGCAGAGCGCCGCGACGAGAACCAGAAGAAAGCGTCCCATATCATTCAGCTATATTGACACTCCGGGCAGCGTGAAATGGCTGATCTTCCACACAGCCTTACCAGTACACCAAACGTTCAACGGAATAACGCGCAACGTCACGTTTTAATGCCGGCCACACCCGCACACCGGCCCAAAGGGCAGCCCCAGCGCATCGTCACCCCCGATGAACGTGTCGTCCAGGCCGTCGGTCTGCCAGTAAAACGGCCGGCGCTCCCGGGGGTGGTTGCCGACTTCGTCCATCGTCGCAGCGTCATACAGCCGGCCGTTAACCATCACCAGGCGGATGGCTTCGGTGTTTCGGATGTCGTCCAGCGGGTTGGCGTCGAGCACGACGAGGTCCGCCAGCTTGCCGGCCTCGATCGACCCGATATCCCCATCCAGCCCCAGATACTCGGCTCCGAAGAGCGTGCCGGCGCGGATGACCTCGAGGTTGGTCATCCCACCCTGTGCGAACATCCACAACTCCCAGTGCGCGGCCAGGCCCTGCAGCTGCCCGTGTGCCCCCAGCTGGACGCGCCCCCCGCGGTCGACGAGCGCTTTCGCTGACCGCGACACTTCCTTGTGGAAATACTCATCGTCCGGCACCATCGTCGGCCGGCGGGCGCGGGCGTCCAGAGCCGAGCGCGGGAAAAAACGGAGCAGGCGTTCGTTGTCCCACACGTTGGTGTGCTGGTACCAGTAGTACTCGCCTGACGGCCCGCCATAGTTCACGACGAGCGTAGGCGTATACCCGACCTTTGTCTCCGCCCACAGGTTCATCACGTCGCCGTAAAGCGGGGCGACGGGGATGTTGTGCTCGATGCCGGTGTGGCCATCCACAATCATCGTCAGGTTGTGGTAAAAGGTCGATCCGCCCTCGGGCACCACCATCATCTCGAGCTCCCGTGCGGCCTGAAGCACCTGCTGCCGTTGCTCGCGCCGGGGCTGGTTATAGCTTTTGACCGAAAAAGCGCCGACCGCTTTCATCCGCCGGAGATGCGACCGGGCGTCGTCGAGCGAGTTGATGACGGCCTTGTTGTCGCTATCGGCTCCGTACAGGATGGTGCCGGTGGAATAGACGCGCGGGCCGGCGACCAGGCCGGCCTTGACGAGCTCCGACTGGCTGAAGACAAACGGGGTATTCGCGGAGGGATCGTGCAGGGTCGTGACACCAAAGGCGAGGTTGGCCAGATACGCCCAGTTCTGCTTTGGCGAGGGGCCGTCGAAGAAGTGGCTCGTGTGGGCGTGGACATCCACCAGTCCGGGCATGATTGTCGTACCTGAGGCGTCGATGACGGTAGCGCCGGCAGGAACCTGCACGGTTGCCGCCGGACCCACCGCGACGATGCGATTGCCCTCGACGACGAGGACGCCATTCTCGATGACCTCGTCGCCGTTCATGGTGATGATGCGGGCGCCGGTGAACGCGAGCCGGCCCGAGGGCGCATCGGTCCGGGCCGTCAGACCGATGGCTACGCCGGTCGAGTCGATGGCCGGCAGGCTATCCGGGGCGGCGGCGACAAACGAGAAGCTATCCTTCAACTCGCGCGAGAAGTACTCCGGCCCCAGCACCCAGTGCAGCCGCTGGCTATCGGCCGACCAGTGGATATACAGGCCGGCGTCGCGCGACACCTGTTTGACGGGGATGGCCTTCGTGTCCTTGCCAAGTTCGATCGGACTGCCGGTTTTCGGAAACGCCGCGATGTAGGCGTTGTGCAGCTCGGTGAACGCCACCCAGGTGAAGTCGGGGCTCGGAACGACGGCATCGACGTACTTCAGATTGAAATGGGTCCGCTCGTCCCCGCCGTCGAGACGGACGCTTTTGTAGGTTTTGCTAAGTCCGCCGCCCGAGAGAAAATAGATGCGGGATCCGTCTGGCGAGAAGCGGGGATCAGAGCCGTCTTCCACGATGAGCGTCCCCTCGCCGCCGGCGGCCGGCATCCAGTACAGCCCGGGATCGACACCATGCAGGAAGCCCAGGAGGCTGTTGCCGGTCTGCCGTCGGTAAACGATTCGCGAGCCGTCCGGTGAGAAGCGGGGCGTGGCGTAATAGCCGGAGCGCGGGGTAAGCCGGATGGGTGCGCCGCCGCTCACGGCCACTTTGTAAATCGCGCCGCGCGCCTCGTCGTCCCAGGTGGTGTAGACGATCCAGCGCCCATCCGGACTGAAGGCCGGCTCGTATTCGAACGCCGCATCGCTCGTCAGCCGCACTGGTTCGCCATCGGGCAGCGTCTTTTTCCATAGATGGCCAATGGCGTTAAACACCAGCGTCTTCCCATCCGGCGACGTCGCGGCGTCTCGGACCATCTTTACATCGAACGTTTCCGGGCTGACAACCTGGGGAAAACGCACGGCCTCGGTGACCGACAGCTCCACATCCACCTCGAACGGGATTTCCACGACGGCTTTTGTAGCCACCTCCAGCTTCCACAGTTTCCCCTGCGCCCCGAAGATCAGGTGTCGATTATCCGGCGTCCATGCCATCGCCGGGTAGACGCCGAAGATGGCCCAGGCCTCCTGCTGGTCGTGGCTGAGTCCGTCGAACAGCGGCCGCTGTGCGCCGGTGGCGAGGTCGTAGACGTACAGCACGCTGTTCGCGCGGACGCGGCGGACGAAGGCGATGTGGTGACCGTCCGGCGATGGGGTCGGACGGACCGAACCGCCGGCGCCGGTGATCAGGTTCTTCAGCTCGCCCGTCTCCCGGTCCAGCCGGCGGATGCCGTAGATCTGGCCGTTGGGGTCTTTGTTGTATTCGAACGACTGCCCATCGGTCAGGTCCTCGCTGAAGTAGACGTAGCGCCCGTCGGGGCTGAGGGCGATTTCGTTGCCCTGGTCCTGCTGGTCGTTGTTTCGTTTGGTGAGCTGCAGGCCGGCGCCGCCCGACACATGGTATAGCCACACCTCGCCTGCCCCGAGCGACCGGGTGCTGGTAAAGTGTTTGCGGCCCAGCAGGTACTGCCCGTCGGGCGTCCAGGCGGGGCCGTTGACCAGGCGGAAGTCCTCCTTCGTGACCTGCGCGGGGTTTCCGCCGTCGGCGTCCATCACCCACAGGTTATCCCCGCCGGCGCGGTCGCTTGTGAAAGCGATCCGCCGGCCGTCAGGGCTGAAGCGGGGCTGGACGTCGAACGCCGGGCCGCTTGTCAGCCGGGTGGCTTTGCCGCCGGCGAGGGGGAGCGTGTAGAGGTCGCCGAGTAGGTCGAACACCAGCCGCTGCCCGTCGGGGCTGACGTCCAGGTTCATCCAGGTCCCCTCGGTCGTCGTGAACGACACCTGATGGCTCGGCCCGAACGGCGCGTTGACATCCCACTTCTTGCCGTTGTCCTGGGCTAAAGCGGTTGATGAGACCGGAACTAGCAAGAGGAGGAACAAGGCCGCGTATCGCGTGAGCATGAGAAACTATCAAGATTTCCAGTTTGATCGCCATGAGAGGCAAATAAATCACCCAGTCCAAACCCAAAGCGCTTCGTCATCCCGGCCTCCGAGCCGGGATCCAGTCGTTTTGCAATCCGATTGGATCCCGCATCAAGTGCGGGATGACATAAAAAGGAAATGGATCTTCAAAATCTCAACAATCTCTCCAGCAATTTCTTTACTTCCGCCGGCTCAACCACGCATCCACGCTGTATTTCCCGGGCCCGGCGAACACCAGGCCGATCAGGATAAAGAGGTACTTCATGGAATGCGCGGCCGAGCCTTCGCCGGTGATGATGTGCCGCGCCGATGCGACGAGCATCGTAAAGGCCAACATCGCACACACGGGGCGAAAGAACAAGCCGGCGGCGATCAAGAGTCCGCCGACCGACTCCGAAAACGCGGCCATGAACCCCCAGAAGGTCGGCGCGAACGTAATCCCGAACACGCCCATGGCGTTTCCGAGCCCCTCCCAGCGTTCCGGCCCACCGATGAGTTTCTCCCAGCCGTGGTAAAACAGAAAGCCCAACCCCAGGCCGAGCCGGATGACGAGCATGCCGGCGTCCTGGTACTTCGCAAGCTTATCCCAGACCATTCGAGTTAACCGCGCATGTATTGGTTGAAGAAATCCACCGTCCGCCCCCAGGCCAGCTTCGCGGCGGCCTCGTCGTACCGAGGCGTGGTGTCGTTATGGAAGCCGTGCTGGGCCCCCGGGTACATGTGGGCCGTGTACGTCTTGCCGTGCTCCTTCAGCGCCGCTTCGTACGCCGGCCAGCCGGCGTTGACGCGCTCGTCGAGTTCGGCGTAGTGCAGCAACAGCGGGGCGTTGATCTTCGGCACATCCTCCACCGGCGCCTGACCGCCGTAAAACGGCACCGCCGCCTTGAGGTCCGGGATGCGGACGGCCATCATGTTCGAGATGTATCCGCCGAAGCAGAACCCGACGACACCGACATTTCCGTTGCACATCGGGTGGGCCTTGAGGTAGTCGGCCGCGGCGATGAAGTCTTCCAGCATTTCATCCCGGTCCCGCTTGGCCTGCAGCTCGCGGCCGGCGTCGTCGTTGCCGGGGTAGCCGCCGAGCGGCGTCAGGGCATCCGGCGCGAGGGAGAGGAAGTTCGCCAGGCCGGCGCGCCGGCCGACGTCTTCGATGTGCGGGTTCAGGCCCCGGTTTTCGTGGACTACCACGACCCCGGGCAGCTTCGTCGTATTGCCAACGGGAGCGGAAAGCAGGCCCCGGATCGTCCCGCCGCCTTTGGGGGAAGCGTATTCGATGTACTCTTCATCCAGGCGGGCATCGCCGGCGCGCACCTGTTGCGCCGCGACGTATTTCGGGGTCAGGAATTCCAGGATCGCGGCCGCGGTGACGCCACCGACGGCGTACTGGGAAACCCGGTCGAGGAACGTACGCCGGCTGATGCCGCCGTGTACGTAGTGGTCGAACAGCCGGAAGACTTCGCGATCCAGCTCTTCTTTTTTGATCTCTTTCATGGTCGTCGTGGGGTGTGATGGGAGACGGCGTGGCCTGTTGCATGATAACACCCGCGCGACGAACGCGCCATGCGCTTCGCGCGCGCGACGTGCAATCCGTCCCAAAACCACGGCCTACCGCAACATCCCCTGTTCGAGCAACGCCCCCACGACATCGACCGCGCCCTGATAGGTCAGGTGCGACGAGTCGAACTGCAGCGGCTGCCCGTTCGAGGCAATCATGTCGCACTCCCGCCCGTCACACAGGGTATCCAGGATGGAATAATACGTCCCCGGCGAATCATGAAGCGCCTCCTTGATGAGGCGATCCGTCTCGGTGATCTCGCTGTAGAACTGCGCGGCCTCGACATCCGCGTCGGTGATCTCGTGGCGCGCCAGGAGCCTCGGCAGCGCCTGTCGGTATTCCATGATCGGGCCGAGTACAAAGACGCGCCCGACGCGGTTCGACAGCAGGCGGACCGTCTCGGGAAGCAGCGGCAGGTCCTGCGACTCCCACCGGCCGGCGAGGATGACGGCATCGTAGACGTGTTCGGAAAGATAGTCCGTAAACGCCTTCGCCAACAACTCGGTGCAGCGGGGTTCTCCCTCGGCGCCGACGACCGGCCGGCAACCCGAAGCCGTCACCTGGGCGAACTGGATGTCCGGCCGGCGGCTGGCAAAGGCCGCGAAATACTGGGCGGCATGGCTGTCGCCAAGGATCATCACATTGCGCCGGGCCGGGTCGTAAGAGAGGCAGCCGGCCTCGTCGAAGTAGGTGAGGTTGTCGGACTCACTGGTGAGAAAGCACGTATTGGTCCGGAAATACGGATCGGCGTTGTAGTCGAGATAGGATATAAACCCCAGCTGACTCCCCGTAAATCGGCTTTTCCCGCCGTCCGTCGCCACGAACCAGCCGCCGACCACCATCACCACCGCCGTGGCCGCCAGCGCCCACGCCCACACCATCCGCGGCTGCCGATCGGTG
>JBGSPJ010000435.1:0-5824 GCA_041738655.1 Rhodothermales bacterium
GGCGGCCCCGGCGGCCGGCGGATGAACACGGTCCTCGTCGAAGCCGGCCCCGGGCTCGCCTCGGCGCTCCTGGCCCAGGACCTGGTGGATCGTCTGGCCGTTTTTATCGCCGCGAAGGTCATCGGCGACGGACCACCGGCGTTCGCCATGCCCGGCATCCTCCACATGGCGGACGCGATCGGCTTCGCGGAGTCCCACTGGGAACCGGTGGGCGAGGATATGCTGTTCCTTGGGTACCGCCGGCCCTGATCCCCGAGAGGCCATCCGTTCGCCGCCCCTGGTTGGATTTCAGATCGAACTCGAAGCCCTCTTCCGGGGTTAATGGGCCGATTCACTCCTCATCGGTTCCGCACGCATGTTTACGGGCATCATTGAAGAAGTCGGCCGGATCGCCGGCGTGGAAGACCTCGGCGGCGGTCGCCGCCTGCGGGTGGAGGCCTCGTTCGCCCCGGAACTGCGGCCCGACGAAAGCGTCGCGATCAACGGGGCGTGTATGACCGTGGTGAAGGTCGATAGCGGCTCATTCGACGTCGTCGTCGTCGAGGAATCCCTCCGCAAGACCACCCTGGGGGCATTCATCGCCGGCCTGCGCGTCAACCTCGAACGCGCCATGCGGATGGACGGCCGGATGGACGGGCATTTCGTCCAGGGGCACGTGGATACCACCGGCGTCGTGGAGGAGGTCGTCGAAGAGGTCACCAACCGCCTTTACCGGATCCGGTTTGCGCCGGAGTACGCCGGCTACCTCGTTCCGCAGGGCTCCGTGGCCATCGACGGCATCAGCCTCACCATCGCCCGGTTGGAGCGCGACACCCTGACGGTCGCCATCATCCCCCATACCCTTACCCACACCAACGTGTCGGCGTGGACGCCCGGCGCCCGCGTGAATCTCGAATTCGACATGATCGGGAAATACATCGTCCGATTTCTCGAGCGTCGAGAAGCAATCCAGTCAGAATAGCGGGACGATCGCCATCCCCCCGGGATCCACGAACGCCGTGTTGAATATCAGTAGCGCGGGTTAGCGAAGCGTAACCCGCGTAAAACCGCGTCATGGGTCGCACCGCCCCCGTAGCGCGGGTTAGCGAAGCGTAACCCGCGTCATTCCGCGTCATTGATGCAACGTCGACCCCCACCACCCACACCATGAACCCCATTCCCGACATCGGCATCCTCGACGATCTGGACGCCCCCCGCGCCGCCGGCCTGGAGGCGCCCGGCACCCGGATGGTCTATCTGGAAACCTACGGCTGCCAGATGAACGTGTCGGACTCCGAGATCGTCGCCTCCGTGCTTCGCGAGCAGGGGTTCGGCCTCACCCGAAATGCCGACGAGGCCGATGTCGTGCTCATCAACACCTGCGCCATCCGCGACAACGCCGAGCAGAAGGTGCGGCAGCGGCTGGCCACGTTCCGGGCAGAGAAGCGCCGCGGCCGGCGCGGGCTCACGCTGGGTGTCCTCGGGTGTATGGCCGAGCGATTACGTCACAAATTACTGGATGAAGAGCAGTTGGTGGATCTCGTCGTTGGCCCCGACGCCTACCGCGACCTGCCCAACCTGCTCAACGCCGCCCACGAAAGCGGCCAGGCCGCCGTCAACGTCCAGCTCTCCCGCGAGGAGACGTACGCGGACATCAGCCCTGTCCGGTACGACTCCAACGGCATCGCGGCCTTTGTCTCCATCATGCGCGGATGCGACAACATGTGTTCGTTCTGCGTGGTGCCCTTCACCCGCGGACGCGAGCGCAGCCGGCCGGCGACGAGCATCCTCGACGAGTGTACGCAGCTCGTCGAACAGGGCTTCAAGGAGGTGACGGTGCTCGGCCAGAACGTCAACTCCTACCGCGCCGGCGAGAACGGAACTGAAATAGGCTTCGCCGAGCTACTTTACCGCATCAGCCTCCTCTCCCCGGATCTGCGGATCCGGTATTCGACGAGCCACCCGAAAGACTGCTCCGACGAACTCCTGCACGTCCACCGCGAGCGCGCGAACGTCTGCAACTTCATCCACCTGCCCGTCCAGCACGGCAACACCGAGGTGCTGGCCCGCATGCGGCGCACGTACACGCGAGACGAGTACCTGACCCTCATCGAACGCGCCCGCGCCATCGTGCCCGGCGTGTCGTTTTCGACGGACATCATCGCCGGCTTCTGCGGGGAAACCGAGGCCGAACACCTGGATACGCTCAGCCTGATGGAGCACGTGCGTTACGACAGCGCCTTCATGTTCATCTACTCCGAACGCCCCGACACCTACGCCGCCCGGAAGTACACCGACGACATCCCGATCGACGTCAAGAAGCGCCGGCTCGGGGAGATCATCGAGGTGCAAAATCGCCTCTCGTTGACCAGCAACCAGGCCGAAGTCGGGCGCCGGCACACCGTCCTCGTCGAGGGCCCGAGCAAGCGTGACGCCAACCAGTATGGTGGGCGTACGGATACGAATAAGATGGTGATCTTCGACCGCGCCGGCCTGGCGCCGGGCGACTACGCCGAGGTCACCATCACCGGCTGCACGTCGGCCACCCTGTTCGGCACCATCGCCTAGAGACCATGGATAGAGAATCCGTCCAGGAACGATTTGGGATCGTAGGCACTTCGGCCGCCATCCGCCACGTGATCGACCAGATGCGGCTGGTCGCCCGGACCGAAGTCAACGTCCTCATCCAGGGCGAGAGCGGTGTTGGAAAGGAAGTGATCGCCAAGGCGATCCACGATATGGGGATGCGCCGGCACAAGGCGCTGGTTATCGTCAACTGCGGGGCCATCCCCGAAGGGCTGATTGAATCGGAGCTGTTCGGGGCGGAGAAAGGGGCCTACACCGGGGCGACCGACCGGCGGAGCGGGCACTTCGAGGAGGCGGACGGCGGCAGCATCTTTCTGGACGAGATCGGGGAGATGCCGCTCGCGGCCCAGGTGCGGCTGCTGCGGGTGCTGGAGACGGGCGAGTTTTCGCGGGTGGGATCATCGACCGTGATGAAGTCGGATGCCCGGGTCATCGCCGCGACCAACAAAGACCTGGGCAAGGAGGTACAGGCCGGCCGGTTCCGCGAGGACCTGTACTACCGCATCAGCACGGTCATCATTCAGATCCCCCCGCTGCGGGATCGCCAGGAGGACATCCTCCCTATTTTCGACAGTTACCTGCACCAGTTCGCCCGGAAGTACAACTCCCCCATGCGTCGGCTCGACGAAGAGGCGCGCCGCATGCTCCTGCGCTACCGCTGGCCGGGCAACGTCCGCGAACTGCGCAATCTGGCCGAGCAGGTCGTCGTTCTCATCAACCGGGACACTGTTGGCGTGGACGACATCCGCTCGTTCCTGCGCGGCGTGACGGTTTCGGGGGCTTCCAGTGAGATGGTCCCGTCCCCACGGACAGGCGGAAGAGTAGAAGGGGAAGGGGATGACCGCGGCCGCGAACTGATTTACCGCGCGTTGCTGGAGTTGCGGCTGGAGATCCGCGACCTCAAGGAGCACATCGCCCGGCTGACGCAGGGCGTCCGCGTGCCCAAAAGCGCCGAGCCCATGGAAACTGCCGAATACGAACGGACCAACGGCCCGCTCGTGATCGTCCGCGACGGCGCCGGCGAGGACACCTTCGCGTCGATGGTCGAGGAAGTGCCTTACGAACTGGAGCCGACCCTGGTACACGGCCGGCCCCTCCTCGGCAGCGGCGCCCCGCGGCCGCCCGAGGAGCCAGAAGGCGAAATCGACCTCGACGATCCCGTTTTCCCCACCCTCGAATCCGCCGAGCAGTCCCTCATCGCCGAGGCGCTTAAGTACTATCGAGGCAACCGCCGGCAAACCGCGCGCGCCCTGGGGATCAGCGAACGGACGCTGTACCGCAAGCTGAAAGAAATCGATGAAGAAGAATAACGTAGTGCAAAGTGCAAAGTGTAAAGTGCAAAATGAGGGGGGCGTTTTGCACGCTATCACACCCTGCATCAAAACCACACTTTTCACTTTGCATTTTGCACTTTGGATTACCGCCTCCAGCGGTTGCGGTTTTTACAGCTTCACCGGCGCCTCCATCCCCGAAAACATCCAGACGATCGCCATCCCGCAGGTGGTCGATAACAGCGTCAACACGTTCCCCACGCTGGGGGATCAGATGACGGAGCTGCTGGTGAACCGGTTCGTCCGCCAGACCCGCCTCTCGCTGGTCGAAAACGAAGACGAGGCGGACGCCGTGCTGACAGTCGAACTCCAGCGCTACACCAACGCCCCCTCCGCCGTCAGCGGCGAAGAACGCGCCGCTCTCAACCGCGTCAGCCTCACCGCCGCCGTCGTCTACATCGATCGCTCCGGCGACGACGAAAAAGAGCTCCTCCGCCGCTCGTTCACCAGCTTCGAAGAGTACGACCCCGTCAACCTCGACGACGAGGAAGTCGCAGCCGTGGCCGCCCTCCAGAACCTCGCCGACGACATCTTTACCGCCGCCACCTCGAACTGGTAACCAGTTCGAGGTGGCGGGGTTCAAGGTTCCGCGTTCAAGGTTTAATGAGCCGATCGCTGGTAAACGGCCCCTACCTTAAACCTTAACCCTGCCAACCTTAAACCCTTTGCTACCCCTCCTCTACGCACTCGCCACCGCCCTCATGACCGTTTACGGAGCGAATCTGCTCTGGCTGGCGGTCACGTTTGCGCGGCACGATCGGTTGCGTGAGGGGCCGGTGCCGCAGGCGGATGAGGTGGCCCCACTCGCCGGCCCGACGCCGGCCGTGACGGTCCAGCTCCCGCTTTACAATGAGCCTTTCGTGGCCGAACGCCTGATGGATGCATGCGCGGCGCTCGACTATCCGAAATCCCACTTCGAAATCCAGGTGCTGGATGACAGCACCGACGAAACCACCAGCATCGTCGCCCGCCGGGTCGATTTCTGGCGGCAACGCGGGGTCGACATCACCCTCATCCACCGGGCCGACCGGGCCGGCTACAAGGCCGGCGCGCTGAAAAACGGACTCCGCCTCGCCCGGGGCGAATTTATCGCCATCTTCGACGCCGACTTCCTGCCCCGCCCCGACTTCCTGCAACGTATGCTACCGTCGTTCGGCGACGTGGAAATAACAGGTCCGGAAAAAATCGGAATGGTCCAGGCCCGCTGGGGTCACCTCAACGCCGACGAATCGCTCCTTACCCGCATCCAGGCGTTTGGCCTCGACGCTCACTTCGCACTCGAACAGTTTGCCCGCAACCGCGCCGGCTACTTCATGAACTTCAACGGCACCGCCGGTATCTGGCGCCGAGCGTGTATCGAAGACGGCGGCGACTGGGAGAGCGACACGCTGGCGGAGGACCTCGACCTCAGCTACCGCGCCCAGCTGAAGGGGTGGCGGTTTTTGTTTGTCGAGGATGTCGAGGTGCCGGCCGAGCTCCCCACCGACATCGATGCCCTCCGCACCCAGCAATTCCGGTGGACGAAGGGCGCCGCGGAGGCGTCTCGCAAGCTGCTCGGCCGGCTCTGGCGCTCCGCCGAACGCCCCGGCGTAAAAATCGAGGGGACGTTCCAGCTCACGGCCCACTTCGTCTTCCCGTGCATCCTCGCCGCCGCCCTGCTCCACGCCCCCCTCCTCCTGCTGGCCCATTTGGGCTTCGATGGGCCCGGGCCTATTTACTTCGCGTTTCTGGGGTTCGGCCTGATAGGATTCACTGGCTTCTTCCTCGCGCAACTCTACGCGCAGCGTACCCTGTACCCGGATTGGCCCCAGCGCGCTGCCTTCTTCCCGCTCTTCATGGCCGGCTCCATCGGCCTGGCCGTCAACAACACCCGCGCCCTCGTGCTCGGCCTGGCCGGCCGGCGGACTCCGTTCGTGCGTACGCCCAAG
>JBGSPJ010000465.1:0-5362 GCA_041738655.1 Rhodothermales bacterium
GGCGCCGAGCGACACCGTGCCTCCGCCTGTCACCTGCGTGACGGCCCCGGACACCAGTGCGCCGCCAGCCCGGGGGTTGTACCAGGAGACCGTAAAGGTGCCGGGTGCGCCGGCCATGTTCAGCGTGGTCGCCCCACCGGAGGGGAGGTAGATGGCGTAGAGTTGCCCACCGAGCGCAAAAACGTAATCATCGGTGGCCGGCGTGAGGGTATTGGCGGGCTCCATGTCCTCGAATGGCAGATGCATATCAAAAAAGGCGCGGGCGTAGCCCATCTGTTCGAGGAGGATATCGTATGAGCGCCAGTTTTCGAGGGAGAGATCATCGGTCGTGAACCATTCCAGGCCGGCTCCGCCGCCCATCAACATCCCCCAGAGCCCCCCTTTGCGCAGCTCGTCCGCCCGGGTATTGCCGGCGTTGGGCGACTGCTCGTCGCCGTACACGGCCCAGGGCCGGCCGGCGGCCTTGCTACGCTCGCGGTAGTACTGGGCGAGCTCGTTGTAGTCCAGATGGCCGGCCTGGAGCGAGGTCGCCTCGAAACTCGGAAGGCCGAGCATGGCGTCGTAGAAGGTAAAGGACTTGCTATCGGAGGTGTGGACTGTGATCGGGTGATCGTAGGGATCGACGGCCCTGATGTAGTCGGCGAACGCGATTTTCTGATTGTCGCCGTTGGTGTTCTCCTCTCCAATATTCCACTGTACGGCCAGATGATGACCAAAACGCGCGATGAGCTCGCGGTAGTACAGCTTGCGGATGTCGTTGAGGTTATTGTTGTCCTGCCCGATGGGGCCCAGGGCCTTGGCGTTTTCGCGCTCGGTGAGGACCACATGGAGTTGAAGCCCTTTTGTATCCATGTGGGCGAAGACCTTTTCCCACTGGTCGAGCTTGCTCAGATCGAACCGCTCGCGTTCAGTGTGTGCCGTCCAGGGCCACACGTCGCAGCCATCGCCGGTATCCAGATTATAGGTTAAAAAGTAAAGGTTGTTGGTCCCGACACTATTCAGATAGTTGATGCCGCCGATCAATCCTTTCCCTTTTGTGCCCTTCCAGATCGGGTCGCCGGCTTTCCAGTCGGCGACGTGCGGGGCAAAGGCGTGGAGCGAGTTGTCGATCCCCTCGCCGGCGCAATCGGTATCATAGGTCCCGTCGAAGTCGGCGTAGGCGAGCAGGTTCTCCGGGGTGTTGGGGGATACTTTGACGAAGTACTCACCCGAGCCGGCGAACTGGTAGTAGTGTTCGCCCACGTAGCGTAGCATGCCCTTACGGCGAAAATCCGAATCGGGCTTGTCTGTCGCCCCGATGGTGAAAGTGCCGCTGGCGCCGTTGAAAGACGTGGCGGAGCCGGCCGCCGGCTCGAGGGCAACCGCGACATAGGGGCCCGTCCGGAACGACGCCGAATAGGTCCAGGCGCCCTCGTGGTCTGGCGCGAAGTGCACGCGCCACTGGTTTCCGCTCGTGGCGCTGGTCTCGCCGGCGTTTCCATCACCCGCATAAAAGCCGGGGACGACATAGGTTGTGCCGGTGGCCGTGTGAGTGAAGGTCACCAGCAGCCGGTAGTCTGTGAACGGGTTTGGATTGGCGGTCTCGCTGGTTTGTGGACCGTTAAACGAGACGGTGACCCGATGCCAGAGGCGGAGGTCGCCGGAAACGACATTCGCGCGCAGCGGTGTGGCCCCCGATAGAACCAGGATGCTCGTGAGACTACAAAGAAGGAGCAGGAAACGAAGCACGCGAGCGGCAACCGGTTAGGTATGCGAAACATCACGCGCCTGAAGGGGGGCAGCGACGGAATCGTCACGGTTGAGACGTGAAAAATCCGGGCCAGCCGATTTCAGGCGCTGGCTCGGGGGACGACAAACTAAATGCCAGAAGTGGGCGGCGTGCCGCCGAAGGGAAAAGCGGCCGTGGAAGGTCTTAAAACCGTGTGGGAGCGAAGCCGCGCCTGGCGGCCGGCCTCGCTCCCACTCCCGGTATCAGAAGCATTACTTTACAAGAATCATCTTGCCCGTATCACTCACCGTCTGCGCCGGCATGACGGCTTCGACGCGGTAGAGGTAGACACCCGAGGCGAGGCCGCGGCCATCCATCTCGATCTGCCGGCTCTGGCCGGCGGCCAGCTTGACGGCATTGATCTGGCGGACGCGCCGGCCGAGGAGGTCGAATACCTCGATGCTCACATCGGCCGCTTCCGGCAGATCGAATACGATCTGGGTGGTCGGGTTAAACGGATTCGGGTAGTTGCCCTTGAGGCCGAAGGCATCCGGCAGTTCAGACTGCCATTCGCTGAGGCTCTGGATCATCAGGGCGTCGGTTTCAGTGTCTTCGATGCTGAGCGCGCCGCCCGTGCGGACGCGGAAGGTCTCGACTTCGGCGCCGTTACGCATGCGGCTGACCACGTATTCGTTGTCGCTCCCACCTTCAGGCAGGGCCTCCATCCGCAGGGTGAGCGGGAAGGTCACATGCGCAAGCTGGATGACGTTGGCGGTCGTTTTCGAGAGCCTCGACTGGTCGGCGTACCGGATGTCGAACGCGGCGCCAGGGGCCAGGGGCGGCATGCTGTACTGGGTCAGCAGCGCGTCCTCGATCTCTCCGCCGAAGTGGAGCGTCTGGAGCCGGCCCTCGTCGTCACTGATCGATACCCGGCCGAAGGCGCCGAGGTCGATCGGGTCGTTGGGCAGTCGGAAAGAAGACGTATTGCCGCAATCGAAGCGCAGCGAGCCGGCTTCTTTCGCCCGTACCCAGTACCCACGTCCCTGCTGCATCCGGTCGGTCGGCTGGTAGCCGGAGTCCGAGTCGTACCGGTAGAGCGCGTTCGGGACAAGGTGCTCGGCGCCGGCCATGAGGTTCAGGTCGAGGTCGCACGAGGCGCCCGCGATCATATTCCAGCCGGCCTTGAGGGCCACCGTCATCGTATCGAGGCGTTCGCCCTGAAGCGTCGTCAGCTGTTCCTCCTCGGCGCGGGCCCAGTAGCCGCGGCCGCCCACCATGGCGGTCGTGGGGCCGTACTTGCCCTCGGCATACTGGAGCAGCTCATCGGCGGCGAACGTCACGGCGACATTGGCCTCCGAGGCGAGCGGCAGGCCGACGAGTGCCCACGAGCCATCGAGCACCTGCTGGTAGCGGCGGACGATGAACGTATTGTCGACGCCGTTGTAGCGGGCATTCAGCGGCACCGTGGCCGGCGTCGGGACGATCTCAATGCCACTTACGAACGGATTTTCTACCACGTGCAGGAAGCTGATGTCGATGTTGCCATCGGACACCGTTACGATGAAGCTCTTCTTCACGGCCGTCTGGTAACCGGCATCAGCCACGACGTCATAGTCGTTCAATACGAGGTTGCCCTCGATGACGACATCGAATATCCGCTCGCCGATATCATTGGTTGCCGTGCCGGTCTCGGCGAAGTAGAGATTGACCTCGTAATCGCCGGCCAGGCCGACCGGGAAGTCCCATTCCATCTCGGCGTTGCCGGCCGGATCCCAGCGGTTGCTGCTGAAGATTTCGCTCGGTGCGTCGGTGGTGTTCGAGCCCACAAAGGCGGCTTTGGAGATCGAGTTATCGCCGCCGGAGGCCGCATTGCTAAAGGGCGCCGGCTTGTTCTTCGTATCCCGCTCCCACACGATCGGCGTGTCGCTGATGCTGCCGTTGCCGGCGTTGACGCGGAACAACGGATCGATCGTAGTGGCGGATTCGATAAACGTGGCGGTGATCGTGGCGTCGGTGAACACGGTGTAGTCGACCGGGTTGTCCGGGCTCACGATGTCACCCGACCAGGCGCTGAACTGCCAGCCAGGATCCGGGACGGCCGTGAGCGTGACCACTTCGCCATCCGAGTACAGCGGCTTATCCGGCGTCTTTGTGACCGTACCGCTGCCGACGACGGTCACCTCGACAAACGAGAGGTGGACGTTGGTCCCGTCGCCGGTGAGCGTGACAACCGCCGGCGAACCCGAGCCGGTGTGCGCGATCTCGAGTGTCGCCGTGCGGGTACCCTCGACCGTGGGGGTGAGAATCACCTCGAGCGAGTCCGTCGCGGCCGAGGCCAGGTTGACGGAGCCGACGAAGTCGTGACTGAACTCGGCCGCCTGGGCGCCGGTGATCGAGACACCCGTCACGGTGAGGGCGCCGGTCGAGGCGTTCGAGTAGTACACCTTCATCGGCAGTGAGGCGACATCAACCGGTACGGAGAAGAAGTCGACCGTCGCCGGCGAGGCGAACAGGTCGGCGCCGAGGACCGGCCGGATCTCCAGGGCATGGATGACCGGGTTATCGATCACATGCGTGAGTTCGATGGTGATCGAGCCGTCGGTGACGTTGACGACGGCGGACTTCTTGATCGTCGTGTTGGCGCCGGCTTCGGCGAAGATGTCAAAGTCTTCGAACACCATCGCCCCTTCCATCAGGATATCAAACACGCGCCCGCCCACGGTGTGGTTGCTCACTTCCGATTCGAGGAAGTAAAGATTCACCTGGTAGAGGCCGACCTGGGGCGCAGCGAAATTCCAGGTCATCTCCACGCCGCCGGTGGGATCCCACCGGTTGCTCAGGAAGACATCGACCGGGGCGTCTGTTTCGTTGACGCCGGTGAAGGCGTTGATTTTGCCCGTCTTGTTGTCGTTACCACCTGCATTTACGTGGGCAGAAGGAACGTTTTTCGTGTCGCGGTCCCAATCCATGAGGGCGTCGACGAAGTTGCTGCCGCCGGCGTTGACCCGGAAGATGGGATCGCCGGTGGACACGCCGCCGCCGCCATCGACGCCTTCCCCGCTGACGGGGATATTCACGGCGCCGTTGGTCCCATTGTGGGTCACTGTCAGGGTCGAGTTCGCCGCTCCGACCGACGTGGGCGCGAAGGTGATGTCGGCATAGAGCGTATCGCCGGGCGCGATGACCGCCGGCAAGCCGAAGGTATAACTCAGGCTGAAGGCCGCGCTGCCGGTGAGACTCAGGTTGGAGATCGAGATGTCCTGGTTGCCGCCAGTGTTATACAGGGCGATCATCTCCGCATCATTCAATCCCGTCTGGACCAGCCCGAAGGCGAGGGTCGTCGGGTCGGCCGCGAGCGTGCTCGGGACGACGGAGCCGGGGTCGGAGAGGCTGGTGCGGTTAAACACCTCCATCGTGCTCATTTCAGGCCCACCGCCGGTTTCACCCGAGCCGGCGGCGATGTAGACGCGCGTCCCATCGACGACGGCCGCGGTACCATGGCGCCCGGTGGTCAGGGCGTCGAGCGTGCGCCAGCTGTTGGTGCTGGTGTCCAGGACTTCCACTTCGTTGTGGGCTAGCTGCTGAAGGCCGCTTTCGCCGCCGAGGATGAAGAGGTCGGCGCCGACCACCGCCGCCGCGGTGCCGCCGCGCGGG
>JBGSPJ010000280.1:0-6763 GCA_041738655.1 Rhodothermales bacterium
GGCGCCGTGCTCGCCGGCGGCGTCTTCGGCGACCACGCCTCCCCGCTGTCGGATACTTCGATCATCTCGTCGATGGCCTCGGCGTCGGACCACATCGACCACGTGAACTCCCAGCTGCCGTACACCCTCGTCATCGCCGCCGCGTCCACCCTGGCCTTCGCGATCGCCGGGCTCGTGGCCTGAACGGCCTCCAACAGCCAACCGTCATGTTCGACAGCACCGCGTTTAGCTCCTGGCCGGCGATCGTGCTGGGTGCGCTCGCCTTCGGGTTGCTCTTCGGGGCCGTCGGCATGATGTCGGATTTTTTGTTTACCGGCGACCTGCGGATCACCCGCTTCACCGCCGGCTTCGCGGGGTGCGCATTTGTCGGTTATCTCGGCGTCACCGCGCTCGCGCGCCTTAGCGAGCGGATGTGACGCCCGGCTCATTTCCCACACGATTCATCCAGTCCCGGATCCTGGTCGATACCCCTGGTGTAGTACCCCTTCTCGGAAGCGCTTCCGATTTCCATATAGACGAATACCTGAACCATGATCACCACGACCACTACCGGCGTGCTCAACGATGAGCGGTCGGCCTTCGAAAAAGCCGGCGCCGAATCCATTGACCCGCGCTGCATCCCCCACCACCTCGAGGCCCCGCCTCCCATCGGTATTGAAATCGTTCCCCCGACGTACGCCGCGACCGACCAGGAGACCTGGCGCCTCCTCTACAACCGCCAGATGGAATTGCTGCCCGGACGGGCCGGCGAGGCCTATCTGGCCGGCGTTCGCCACATGGGCATGACGCCCGACGCTATCCCCGCCTTGCGCGACCTCAGTGCGGCGCTCGAAGCCGCGACAAACTGGCGCGTCGCCCGAATCCCTGGACTGCTGCACGAAAGGGACTTCTTCGAGCTGCTAGCGAACCGCGTCTTTCCGTCGACCGACTACATCCGCGGGCGGCACGAGATCGACTATACCCCGGCGCCCGACTGCTTCCACGACATGTTCGGTCACATGCCCATGCTCACCGAGCCGGCATTTGCGGACTTCTACCAGCTCTTTGGCGAGGCCGCCCTCAACGCCCGAGGCGCCGACCGGCCGATGCTCGAACGCCTCCACTGGTTTACCGTCGAATTCGGCCTCATCAAACAGCCTGAAGGCCTGCGCATTTTCGGCGCCGGCATCCTGTCGTCCAAAGACGAAGTCGCACACGCCCTCTCCGATCACGTGGACGTTCGCCCGTTCTCGACGGAAGCCATCACGTCGCAGGAGTACGACGTCTGGCACCTCCAGCCCATCCTCTACGTCCTCGAGTCGTTCGAGCAACTCGTCGACGGCTTCAAGGCATGGGCAAAGGGCAAAGGGATGGTTTAAGGGCTCGCCACTAGCTCCTACGCGTTCGCCGCGCTGGGCATCCGATAGATCTGCTCGATATAGTCGATGAGCATCCGTTGGGCGCTGAAAGCGGCCGGCAGGGTGATCATGGCATCGCGCATGAGCTGGATCCACTGACGGGGCAGGCCCTTCGCGTCGCGGTCGTAGAACATCGGGATGACCTCCTTGAGGAGGATCTCGTGGAGGAACTGCACATCCTCCCGGTCCTGCACACCGTGATCTTTGGGGTCCGCCGAAGCCTCATTCCCGATGGCCCAGCCGTTTTTGCCGTTGAACCCTTCGGGCCACCAGCCGTCGAGGATCGACAGGTTGAGGCCGCCGTGGAGGGTAACCTTCTGGCCGCTGGTGCCGCTGGCTTCGTAGGGCCGGCGCGGGTTATTGAGCCACACGTCGCAGCCCGCGACGAGCTGGCGCCCGGTGGCCATGCTGTAGTCTTGCATGACGATCAGCCGGCCGGCGATAGCCGGGTGTTTCGCCACCTCGAACAGCTGTTGGATGATCTGTTTCCCTTCGTCGTTGGCGGGGTGCGCCTTGCCGGCATAAAGAAGCTGGATCGGCCGGTCTTCCCGTGCAAACAGGGCAACGGCGCTCTCGATGTCGTGAAAGAGGAGGCCGGCGCGCTTGTAGGGCGCGAACCGACGGGCAAACCCGATGGTGAGCGCCTCCGGATCGAGCCGGCTTACAACCGGAATCGAGTGCGTTTTGAGGTGGCTATCTACCGCCGCGGTAAGCGCGTGCCGCAGTGTTGTGCGCAACGCCCAGAGCTCTTCGTCCGGAATGTCCTGAACGCGCTTCCAGAAGTCGGCATCGGCGGCGTGCGGCCGCCAGTCGCCAAGGTGTTTGGTGAGGAAGGCCTGCGCCTTCGGCTCGGTCCAGGTTGGCAAGTGCACGCCGTTGGTCACGTGCCCGATGGGCACCTGGCTGACGGGGCGATCCGCGTAGAGGTGCGCCCACTGCCGGCGAGCCACTTCTCCGTGCAGCGCCGAAACCCCGTTCGAGGTACGCGCCAGCTTCAGGGCGAGGACGGTCATCGTAAACTGCTCGTGGACATCGTTCGGGTACACGCGACCGTAGCTGAGAAGGTCGTGGCCGGAGAAGCCCAGCTGGTGCCGGAAGCCCTCCATCTGCTCAAGGAAGATCGACGGATCGAAGCGGTCGTGGCCGGCCATAACGGGGGTGTGCGTCGTGAAGACACACTGTTCGCGAACCCACGACTCGGCCTCCGAGAAGCTGTTGTCGGACAGGATGTTGCCCGACGACAGGCGCTCGCGCAACAGTTCGAACGTCAGGAAGGCACAATGGCCTTCGTTCATGTGGTAGACATCGGTCTCGATACCGAGCGCGCGGAGGAGGCGGACGCCGCCGATGCCCAGGACGATCTCCTGCTGGATCCGAACGGCGCGGCCGTTCTGATAGAGCCGGCCCGTCAGTTCCCGGTACTCGTAGGGGTTGCGTTGGAAGTCGGCGTCGAGCAGGTACATCGTCGTCCGACCGATATCCACCCGCCAGGCCTGAATCTCGAGGGGCATCGTGCCCAGGTGCACCGTGATGGTGATCGGCTCGCCGTTCGCGTCCGTCACCAGCGTGACCGGATGGTCGGCCGGATTCATGATTGGATATTCTTCCTGCTGCCAGCCCGACTGATCGAAGTACTGGCGGAAGTAGCCATTGCGCAGGAACAGCCCGATCGCGACGAAGGGAACCCCGAGGTCCGACGCCGACTTCGCATGGTCGCCCGCGAGGATGCCCAGACCGCCGGCATACAGCGGCAGGCTCTCGTGGATGCCGTACTCCATGCAGAAATAGGATACACGAGGGGCATCGCCAAAGCGGGGCGTGGCCGTCATGTACTTCTGGAAGTCGGCATACACCCGATCCACCTGACCCGAGGCACGGGCGACGGCTGCATCGTCGACGTTGCGGAGCACGACCACGGGATTCCGGTTCGACGCCAGATAAACGGCGGGATTGAGGGTCTCGAACAAGTCCTGAGCCTCAGGATTCCAGCTCCACCAGAGATTGGCGGCGATCGCGTTGAGCTTATCTCGTGTCGTCATGTAACCTTGGAAGTATCGTGGATGCAACGGACGGGTAGTTTATGCGCCAGTTCAGGCGCCTGGCCGGGTCGGGTTGGCGCGGAGGGCGACAAGCGGTCGCTTACCTTCGCGAATCGCTATTATATAACAAAGATGCCTCCCGGTTCGAGGGGGAGCAAGAATTGCCTGTTCTGCTTATCGGCCAGAGAGCGCATTATATTAGCTTCGACGCAAAATACGATGTCATGCGGAAACGAACACACCCTCTGACCGTGCACCAGCTGATCGGCGAGGCCATCCAGGTGCTCCTCGACGCCGGCATCGAGGATGCCCGGCGGAATGTCGAGTGGTTGTTGGGGGAGGTGCTCGGGGTCGCCCGGGCGCCCCTGTACGCCTACCCGGAACGACAGATCGCGCCGCGGGAGGAGGAAGCCTTCGCCGGCCTGCTGGCCCGCCGCGCGCGTCACGAGCCGATCCAGCACATCCTGGGCTACACCGAGTTCTTCGGGCACAGGATTCGTGTCTCGCCGGACGTCCTGATCCCGCGTCCGGAAACGGAGCAGCTGGTCGAACACGGGCTCGCGGCCCTCGCGGGCCAAACGGCGCCGCGCGTGCTGGACATCGGCACGGGCAGCGGGTGCATAGCGATCGCGATCAAACACCGCCGGCCGGACGCCCTTGTCTTGGGGGTCGATATCAGTGAGCCGGCGCTCGATCTTGCCCGTGATAACGCCCGTTTGGCGGGTGTCGATGTCCTATTTGCATCGTTCAATGTGCTGTTGGATCCCCTGACCGGGCTCGCGGCAGCGCCGTTCGACCTCATTGTATCCAATCCCCCCTATATCCCCGAAGAGGATCGGGCGACGATGGACCCTGAAGTGATCCATTTCGAGCCGCACCGCGCGTTGTTCGCCGGCCCCGATCCGCTCATTTTTTATGACCGGATCGCCCGGCTCGCCGGCCCCGCGGTACGTGAGGTAGGCTCCGTCCTTGTTGAAATCTACGCCGACTTCGCGAGCCAGGTGTCGGATCGATTCCGGGCCGCCGGCTTCGACGAGGTTGAAACCCACGACGACTTCGCCGGCCGACCGCGATTTGTCCACGCGCGCCGGCTTCTTTCCACCCGTAGCCCGATAACCCATGCTTAGAATCGCCCTCGTCCAGCATCAGCCGTCCACGGACCGCGCTCGTTCCCTCGCTCGCGGCATCGAAGCTCTGGAAACGGCGGCTCGTGCCGGCGCGCGACTCGTCGTCTACCCCGAACTGGCGTTTACGCCGTTCTATCCGCTACATCGCGCCACGCCGGATTCGATCGACCTGGCCGAGTCTATCCCCGGCCCGACCACGCGCGCCTTTCAGGAGGCGGCCCGCCGGCTGGGGGTCGTGGTGGTACTCAACCTCTTCGAACGCCACGGCGGCGAAGCGTTCGACACGTCCCCCGTCATCGACGCCGATGGGACGTTGCTGGGGCGGACGCGCATGATGCACATCACCGAATACGAGGGCTTCCACGAGCAGGGCTATTACACGCCGGGGGACACGGGCATTCCGGTGTACGACACCGCCGCCGGCCGCATCGGCGTGGCCATTTGCTACGACCGCCATTTTCCAGAGTACCAGCGGGCGCTGGCGCTGGCCGGCGCCGATCTCGTCGTGGTGCCGCAAGCCGGCGCGGCCGGAGAGTGGCCCGAGGGGCTCTACGAGGCGGAACTACGCGTGGCCTCGTTCCAGAACGGGTACTTCATGGCGCTGGCGAACCGTGTCGGCCGGGAGGAGGTGCTCCACTTCGGGGGGGAATCCTTCGTCACCGACCCCTTCGGCCAGGTTGTGGCACGGGCGCCGATGGGCGAGGAGGCGATACTCATGGCGGACATCGATCTGACGCGTTGCGCCGACTCGCCGGCGCGACGGCTCTTTCTGAAACACCGACGCGCGGATCAGTACGGGATGATTGTCGATACCGCGGGCTGAGGCGGGCCTTACGGGCTCAGCCGGCTTCGTCGCTCATGAACTGCTCGAACGACTTCTCTTTGTACGCCTCGCTTCCGATGTACTTCAGGACGCGGCTGAATCCCTCCGCGTCGAGATAACCGGGCAGGCGGGTGATGTAGTCGCCGGTAGAGGTTAGAAACACCGTCGTGGGTGTGGCTTCCGCACCGAAGCCGGAGGCCAGCTGCGCGGAGGTGAGCTTGTAGCCTTTGAAGTTGATCTCGTCATCCACCTTCTCGATGTCGAGCCGAGCGGTCACGAAATGCTCCGCCACATACTCGAGGATGTGCGCCTGGGTGTAGACCGAGTCCTGCATTTTGGCACACCAGGGGCACCAGGAGGCGTAGACATCAACCAGAACGGCCTTACCCGAGGAATCCGCGAGGGCCAGGGCTTTCTGAAATTCGATCCACTCGATCGGGGGGATCGCAGCCCCATTCGGCGTCGCGCCGGCAAACGGCGCCGCCGCGGCCGCATCCGCGTCGGGGCCCTTACAACTCATCGGAATCCATACAACCGATAACACAGCGAGAGCAAATAGACGGATCATGATGGACCGATTCCTGGAAAACCGCGGTAGAGGTGAGTGAAGCGTTCAGATGCACTTTCCCAGCTAAATGTTTCACACGCCTTGCGGGCTCCGCCGGCGATAGCCGCCCGGCGTTTCGGGTCATCGACGAGCCGTTGGATGCCGGCCGCGATCGATGCCGGATCTCCAGAATCGACCAGTTCGCCGACGCCAAAGCCGGCCACCACGCCGCGAATCTCGGGAAGATCGGAAGCAACGACGGGCAGTCCTGCCATCAAATACTCGAACAGCTTGTTCGGCAGCGCGAATCGATGATTGAGACAGGTGTCCTCGAGGAGCGTCACACCGATATGTGCCGAAGCGGTAACGGCCAGCAGCTCCGCCGGCGGCACCGGATCGAGGAAGTGTACCCGCTCGATCCCGCCGGCAAGGACGGCCTGTTCGACGGCCGGACGCATCGATCCTCCCCCCAGGAATACAAGTTCGCCCCCCCGAACCTGGCGCATCGCCTCGATCAGGGCGGGGGCGCCCCGACCGTGCTGGATGTTGCCCTGATGCAACACGATCACCCGATCCGCCGGCAGCAGTAGCCGCCGCTGGAGCCAGTCCGTGCGCTCGACGGGCCGCCACTCTGGCACATTAAACAACACCACGGGCGCTGGAATCCCATACTGGACGACGAGCCGGCGGGCGATGCTTTCGCTCACCGTGAATACGGCGTCGGCCCTGCGGATGTACCGCCCCTCGATCCAGTGCCAGAACAGCGTCACCCACGGCCGGCCGGCCGTCGCCGCGACAAACGGGTACAGCTCCCGCGCATCGTAGACGAG
>JBGSPJ010000500.1:0-8530 GCA_041738655.1 Rhodothermales bacterium
GCCCTTGCCGGCCTGGGTCTCGGCCACCGGGATGCCCGTGCGGGCGGAAAACCGGCGGACGGTTTCGGCGGCCTCGCTGTACAACACGCCGCCGCCGGCGACGATCATCGGGTGTTTCGCGGCGCGGATCCACTCGGCGGCCTTCCGAACGAGATCGACATCCGGCCGGGGACGGGGCACGGTCCAGATCTTCCGGTCAAAAAAGGCGTCGGGGAAGTCGAAAGCGTCGGCCTGGACGTCCTGCGGCAGGCAGACGGTGACGGCGCCAGTCTCGGCCGGCGAGGTGAGTACCCGCATCGCCTCGGGCAGCGAGGTGATGAGCTGCTCGGGCCGGTTGATGCGATCCCAGTATCGGGAGACGGGCCGGAACGCGTCGTTGACGCCGATATCCTGCGTGAACGGGGTTTCGAGTTGCTGGAGGACCGGCGCCACGTGCCGGCGCGCGAAGATGTCGCCCGGAAGCAGGAGCACCGGTAGCCGGTTGATGGTGGCCAGCGCGGCGCCCGTGATCATGTTCGTCGCCCCGGGGCCGATCGAGGTCGTACACGCAAACGTCCCCAGCCGGTTTTTCATCTTCGCGTAGGCAGCGGCCGTGTGGACCATCGCCTGCTCGTTCCGGAACTGGTAGAAGTGGAAGCCGTGCGCCTGGTGCAGCGCCTGGCCCAGGCCGGCCACGTTGCCGTGCCCGAAAATCCCAAAACATCCCCCGAAAAAGCGGTGTTCGTGTCCGTCGCGGACGACATACTGGTGCTTGAGGTACTCGATGACGGCTTGCGCGACCGTCAGGCGGCGGGTGGACATGGCGATGTGGGGTTGGAAAAGAAAAATGGGTTGGGATGATGTAACGCGCGCGGGCATCGCCACGCGCATTACAACTCTTTGAAGGCGTCCAGAAATCCCATATTGGCTTCTTCGCCCTTCTGTTTGACGGCGATGATGGGGATGGTGGAGTGGTGCAGCAGGCGCTCGGTGACGCTGCCGAGCATCACGGCTGCGCTATTGCTGCGGCCGCGCGCGCCCATGAGGATGAGGTCGACCCGTTCGCGTTCGGCGACTTCCGGGATCCGGCTCGCCGGCTTTTCGCTCGGCTCGAACAGTGTGACCAGCCGGAGCCCCTTGAGATCGAGCCCGGCGACGAACTGCCGGCATTTTTCCTCCGCGTGGCTCCGCAGGATGGCGGAAAACTCCTCGTAGGTTTTGCCGATCTTGTAGTAGCCAACCGGCACGCTGTAGACGTGGAGGCAGACGAGCTCCGTATGGCCGGCGGCCGCCGCGATGGCGATGGCCTTGCTGAGGGCGTCGAGCGAGTGCTCGGAAAAGTCGAGCGGTACCATGATCCGCTTGATGCGCGCCGGCGCGCCTTCCGGCACCGTCAGCACCGAACACGGGGCGCGTCGCGCCATCTTTTCGGGCATCGCCCCCCCCTCGCGGTCCCGCCGGCGCGTGCCGACGATGACGAGGTCGATGTCCTTAAGCTTTGTCCACCGGAGCAACGTATCCGCCGTCGGCCCCTCGCCTACGAGGTACTGCACCTCGGTGGTGGCCGGCGGCTCCCCGAAGTGGCTGCCCACGCAGTAGTGTAGCTGCTCCTCGATCGTTTCATCCAGCGGCCGGAGCGCCTCGGGATAGGCCTCGCGGACGGCGTCCGGGATATCCAGCGTCTCTGCGACGTGGGCGACATAGACCGTGTTCGGCAACCCCAGCCGGCCGAGCATGCCGGCGTAGCGCAGGGTGGTTTCGTCCTGGTCGCTGAGCAGGTTCAGGGCAATGAGGATTCGGTTATACTTGTACATCGTCGGCGAGAGGGGTTAGCGGGCGGTGGGTCACGCTGGCAAAATAACGCGCCGGAGGGTCACGGGCTAGCGGGGCGCTCGGTTCATCGCAGCCGTCACCAGCGGCAGCCGGGGATCCTGGCCTTTCCAGGTGCCGTAGATCCAGGCGTGGTCCGGGTCGTCGGTGTTGGCGAGCGACTGGTCGCTGCCGGTGAGGAAGTTCAGGTAGTAGACGTTGTAGCCGTGGCCGGCCACCACCGGGTGGTAGCCCCGCGGCACCATCACGACGTCGTTGTTTCGGGCGCGCACCATCTCGTCCAGTGTTCTGTCGGACGTGTACACCTGCTGGATGGCGAACCCCTGGGGGCGATCAATCTTGTAAAAATAGGTCTCCTCCAGCCGCGCCTCCTTCAACGTGCCGTCGGGGTTGACGGTGCGGATGTCGTGCTTGTGGGCGGGGAAGGAGCTCCAGTTGCCGGACGGGGTGTAGACCTCGACGCACACCAGCCGGTGGCAGTTGAAGCCGGGCGGCAGCAGGCTGTTGATCTGGCGGTTGGCGTTGTCGCCGCCGCGTAGCTCGATGGCGGCCTCTTCGGGGCGTTTGAAGTACGCCGGCCGGTCCTGATCCGTCTCGCACCACCCGCACGCGATGTCCAACACTTCGCTCTCGGCAGTCAACACGAATGGGGTGCGTCGGGGCAGATACAGCGTGTGGGCGATACCGCTGAAGACATCCTTGCGGCCGTTCTCCGTGCGCCACGAACCGCGGTTGGAGGTCACCGAAAAGTTGCCGCCGAGCAGCACGATGGCGTATTCGTTCTCGCCGGTGTCGCCGGCCCAGGTCTCGCCGCGGCCGAGGAGGTGCGCCTCGAAGTTGAGGAATTCCCAGCCGGCTTCCTCGCGGGTGATGTGCTGATAACAGCCGGCGCCGGCGGACGGTTTGCGGAGCAGGGGGGATTCAAGCATGGTGTTTCTTGCGGACGCCGTACGCCCGGTGGGAAGCGCCCAGCAGTTCAAATCGGTTTTTCATCAGCGTGACGTACGCCTCGATATATTGCCGGCCGGGGATGACGAGGTCGATCTGGTCCGGTCGGTCGCGGAAGAACTCGCGGTACGTGCGGGTCCACAACAATCGGGTGTCGGTGGCGAAATTGACTTTGCAGATGCCGCGTTCGATGGCGCGGATGAGTTCGTCGGGGTCGACTCCCCGGGCGCCAGGCAGCAGCCGCCCGCCGGCGCCGTTGATCCGGTCGATCTCCTCCTGGTTCACCGTCGAAGCGCCGTGGAGCACGAGGGGGAATCGGGGCAGCCGCGCCCCGATCGCCTCGAGGATGTCGAACTGAAGCCCGTTGCCGCCGGAAAACTTATAGGCCCCGTGGCTGGTGCCGACGGCGACGGCGAGGCTGTCGCAGCCCGTTTGCCGGACAAACGCTTCGCACTGGGCGGGGTCCGTGTACCGCCCCAGGCCGGCGTCTACCGCCACGCCGTCGTTCAGGCCGGTCAGCACGCCCAGTTCAGCCTCGACAGAGAGGCCGTGCGCGTGGGCGAGCTCGACCATCGCGTGTGTCCGGCGGACGTTTTCCTCGAAGGGGGCGTGTGAGGCGTCGATCATGATCGACTGATACGCCCCGGCGGCGATGGCCTCGCGACAGTTCTCCTCGTCGCCGTGGTCCAGGTGGAACGCGTATACGGCATCGGGGAAGAGCTTCGCCGCGGCGTCGATCATGGCTTCCAGCATCGGCGGGCCGGCGTAGTGGCGCGCGTACGGGGAGGTCTGGACGATAAACGGTGCGTCGGCCTCTTCGGCCGCCTGAAACAGGGCAAGCACCTGTTCCATGTTGAAGACGTTGACAGCGGCTATCGCGTAGACGCCGAAACAATCGTCAAACATGGTGCGGGTGGAAACGCGCATGGTGGGATGCGGTAGGCTGGTGTATGCGGGAGATACTACGCGATCGCCACCGAGGATACAAAAGAGACGCGAAGTTTTTTGACAAAGAGGATCGCCCGGAGCCAGCCGTCAGACGCGATCCGAGTGGACGTGATAACTGGCCCGTGCGTACGTAACCGTACTCCGGCCGAAGCGGAAGAACAATGCCACGCCGATCCCCTGCAGGGCGAGGAGCACGCCGGGATGCCAGAGTGCGGAAAGGCCGGCAAGCAGGTCGGGCGCGGCCTCGCCGGCCGGCCGCAACAGTCCCAACGCGATGCCCGCCACCAGGATCACCAGGCTCATCCATTGATAGGCAGAGATGGCCCCGCTGCCCCGATAATCGGCCCGCAGAAACTCGGAGGCGAAGCGCCACCCCATCGAAACCGTGGCCACCGCGGCCAGCGCCTCGCCGATGCTGCCTTCGAGAAACAGCGCGAGCCCGACGAGCCCGGCCAGGAAGTTGACGCCGGCCGATAGCGCCTGCACCGGAAAAACCGCCACGCCCTCCATGCCCTCGGCGTAGGCGATTTTTTTTGTCGGCCCATAAAACCGGAGGGCGATGGGGCGAAGCCAGCGCTGCAGCGCCGACGAAAACGCGTGGATGGGCTTCCCGTAACAACAGCCAAAACTGAGGCACGAGAGCCGGCCAATCCCTTCCCCAAAGGCATACCCCGTGAGCGCGGCGGCCATCCACGCGGTCAGGTTGACCCCTTCCGGCGCGGCCTGCGGGAAGAGGGCGTGCGCGGCGCCGAGCACGAACGGGAGGGTCAGCGATCCGACAAAGAGCGCGCCGGCGACGGTGAAGGTGTGTTTCTTCCCCTCGACAAGCCGCGCCACCCCGCGCGACGCCAGGATCCCCGCGAGCAGGGTAGCGCCTGTGGTCAGCCCGATGAACCACGCCGGCACACCCACGGACGCAAGCAACAACACCGTGGCGGCCAGCGCCGCGACGACGCCGGCGGAGAGAAAGAATCCGTAATACGTCAGGTTGACGCACTCCCACGCGCCGCTGTCGTTCTTCTGGAGGGGGATGCTCGCAAGCATCTGCCACCGTTCACCGGGCAGATAACGGACGGCCCATGCAAGGAGCGCCGAGAGACCCAGCGTGAGCGCGACGAGAAAAGGAAGTACAGGCATGTTCAGGGGCGCCGGCTGGCGATGAGGGACCGGACGGCGACATCGGTTTCTACGATCGGTTGACCAAAGCCGGCAGTGTATCGGCTGTTCACGTCGGTGCGGCGCGTGTTCGCGGCCAGGTCCGGCGCGATGTCGATCCGATCCCGTTCAAACAACAGGATCGTCGTGCTGCTGCCGGGACGGAACAGGCTCTTCGGCTGCCCTTTCTCCAGAAAAAGCCCCATGCCGATCTCCCGGGGCTCCTGGTAGTAGGCGCTGCTGTAACACGACACCACGTCCCCGATCATCAGCGCCACGACTTCGATCATGGCGACGAGCCCCACATGGGTGCCCCCCGGAACGTCGGTGTCGATGATGGTCACCACGCGTTTGTTTTTGGAGTAGGGGGTGGCGACCTCGACGACGGCGGCGGGATTACACGAATGGTACGCGCCGGTCACCGGGTAGAAATCCACCACGCGGCCCGCGACCGGGGTGTGGTTGTAGTGGTACTTTTCGGGCGTCAATCGGAAGATGGCGTACGTCCCGCCCCTGAATACGTCCAGCCAATCGCGTCCGGGGCCCCCCAGCAATTCATCCAGCACAAAAAAAGTCTCTTTGATCTTCAGCACTGGATCGCCGGCGAGCGAGCCGACCACCACACGCGCATCCGCCGGAGAGACGATGGCATCTGAATCCGCCGGCATCTTCCGGCACTCCCAGTAGCGGATCTGGCGTTCGAACAGCCTCCGGGGCGTGGTGAAGTGGGAGGCCTCGGACAGGCATTCGGAGAGGTCGACCCCCGTCGACCGCAGGAATTTTTGGTTTCCCAGCAGATGACTCGCGAGCGGGAGGTCGAAGTTGAGGTATCCCAGCAGTTCGGACACGCGGGGACCGGTCACCATCCGAAACAACGCCGGCGCCTGCTCCCGCGTCTGTGAGTACAGGAAGCGGACGATCCGATCGCCAAACAACCGCTCGTCGAGCACCCGGGCAGTGTGGCGGTCGACATACTGGTGGGGTTGATCATGCATACGCGCCGGCCGTGGTCTGGCATGGGATGGCCGCGTCTTCGGCCACGAGGAGGGTGAAGTGGATGAGGCGGACCACATCCTCGAGGTTCGACCGCCCCTCGCGCATGCGAGCAACAAGTGGAAGGAGCAAGGCTTCCGCGGTCGCGTCTCCCGCGAGGGTGTGCAGCGCCTCGCGCAGCGCGGGAGAGAGGGTGTCGGCGCGGAGGTCGAGGGAGCGTGCATCCTCAAGCAGCAACGCCAGCGCTTCGTCGCGTTGGGCCTCGCGCAGCTCCTCGCGACAGGTGCGTTCGATGGCCAGGTTAAACGCCTCGGCGGAGGCGTGCAGGGGCGAGCGAACCCCGAGGGCGTCGAGCGCCGGCCGGGTGAGACGCGCCGTGGCGGAGGCGGTGGTTGGGTGGGTGATGCGCTCCTGGAGATCGCGCATCAGATCGGGCGATGGACTGCCGGTTTCCGCAAGCAGCTGGCACAGCGCCTGCTGATACGCCTTCGCCGGTACAAACGCGTACCCCGGATGGCGCCTGCTGGGGCGGACACCCGCCGTACGGGCCAACACGCTTCGCAAGAACCGGTTGGGGGTGGATGGGGAGATGTAAAACCCGGGCAACCCGATCGCGGTCGCGAACAGGAGTTGGCGGCGCTCGCTTTCCACGGCAGGCGTGTCCGGGATGTCCTCATGCCGCAGTTTACCCGACAGGATGAGGGCGTACGCATGGGCCGTGACCTGGCGCTGGAGATCGGTGGCCGCGCCCAGGTCCTCCCGGAAGCGGGGAAATTGAGAGTAATGCCGGTACTCGACGCCGGAAAACCCGTGGGTACCCTGCAGGCGGAGCCGGCCCGGCTGGTACAACCCCATCCGCGCGTCGAAGACGCCGAGCATGGCGAGGTCTTGTTTCAGGCGGACATCGTTCCCCGGGCTTCCGTCCAGCGCCGGCGAGGCGTCGGTGCTGCCGAGCGCCACCAGATAGTCGAGCAGCCGGTGATCCGGCACGACATCCCCTTTCCACCGAAACAGCCGGCTGAGCAACGTGTCCAGCCAGACCGGTCCGAACGGGGTGATCGGCCGGCCGAGCAACTGGTTGTGCGCCTTCCGCTTCCAGCCGTGCCAGAGCATCCGGAGCCGGTCGTGGTCGACTTCGTGGGGCAGGAAACCGAGCACCTCCTCGGGGTGGAAGTCCCCGAACGCGAGGCGGTACGGGGCCGCGCTGTAGGTGCCGATAAAGAGCGGCAGGAAGTGCTCCGCGCATTTGAGGGCGAGATCCCCGATGTATTTCTCGTGCGCCGGCGCGAAGCCGGCCTCCTCGCGTCCCAGCGCCGCCGTCAGCCGCCGGCTTCCGAAGCTGATGTGCATCCCGTTGTTCGAGAGGCTCACGTTCGAGGTATGCGGCGGGACGACAAGGTTGTTTACAATGATACCCGCCTCCTTGAGGCGTTTGACGGCGTTGATCTTGCTCCGGCTGAGTACCTCGTGGCACAACCCCATATAGAGCTGCTTCTCCTCGCCCTGCTTCCAGCCCGACAGGCACGGGCTCATGAAAAGCTCTCGGTAGAACGCATCGGAGAGGCAGGTATTCAGGAAGCGCTGCCGGACCGGCGGGTTCGGGGAGTTGAAGACGAGCACTTCCTGGCCATGCGCCTGGAGGTGGAACCGGGTGTTGGCGTACTGGACGAGCAGCTGGGTGAGGAGGAACCGCCGGCTCGTTTCTGCCGCCAGGGACTCGCCCAGTGATCGGGTGCCCGTGGCCGACACCGGCGCGTAGGAGAGCGTTTCCGGCGAAGTGTTGTCGCTCAGGAAATGCTCGCTGAACCGCCGGCCCGCGTCCTGCACCGCGGGAGACGCCGGCACCACGCTGTGCACCGCGTCGATCTGCGCCAGCTTGAGCAGATAACTAACCGGAATCCGTAGCATGATGTCGTCGCCCCGGCGCACGAGGAACCGCTCGCTGTCCGAGCGGAGCGGGCTCTGCAGGTTGCCCCGTTCGCTGTGCAGGTCGCTCAGAAACACCTGCTCCGTCGCCGGGGCTAGCGTGCGTGCCGGAAAACACACCCAGCTGTTTTCCCAGAGGCCCTCCGGGTTCTGCTCCAGATACCGCTCCAGCGGGAAACGCCGCCGCTTCGCTCCTTTCCCCGAGCCCAGGTTGTCGTAAAACCGGGACGACTCGATTTGCCTGGGGAGATCGACATCCTCCCGGCGTCCGCGAACGGCTACCTGCAGTTCGTTTTCGGCGCCGGCGGTAGCGTCTGCCTCGGAGAACAGCCCGTCTCCGAGCCGGCGCAGGTCAGTGGAGCGGAGGCACGACTCGGCGGATGAGGCATCGCGAACGCCATGCTGCCGATCGCGTACCTCCTGCCAGGCTCGAAATGTCGCGTCGATGGACACAGGCATACCTTGCTGGTGGTAGGAACGTGCGCGAGAGTAGGACCGGCATATAAAGCCCGTATTATTGGTATGAGACCGAAGCATGAAGAGCCACGGCTACACAAAATGACGTCCGGAAAAACGTGCAACGCGGAACGATACTGTGTAACTTATGTGCGATCGATTCCGGGCAGCGCGAAACAGGCTGCCCGATAACCTGACGCATCGCGATGGACACTGCCTCGATCTTCGGCTTACTCCTCCTCGGCGCGGCGCTGGGCGCCGGCATCGCCTGGGCGGTGCTGCGCAGCCAGGCCCA
>JBGSPJ010000519.1:0-3765 GCA_041738655.1 Rhodothermales bacterium
TTTGCGCCACCGCCACAACCATCCCCGCCGCCGGGGGTGGGTCGCCGCCGGCTAGCCGGCGGCGGGGTGGGCTCCCAGGATGCCGCAACGCACCCTGTCCCCAGCCCCCCGGAGACGCCCCACCGGGGCGTCTCTACATAAAATGTCACTCTGAGCGTCAGCGAGGAATCTTTAACCGCCATCTCGCCAATCGCCCGCTGCAACTTCACCAACCGCCACTCCGTGATGACGTATCGGAGATCGCTAATCGTTATTCAATGGCCCTTGCTGACGCTACGGGCTTCATTACGTCGCGGGCTGGTGCTCGTTGGACATTGCTGACGCTACGGGCTTCATTACGTCGCGGGGTGGTGCTCGATGGCCCTCGCTCAGGCACACGTTGTCACCCGGCGCCATCCCCCTCGTCACTCCTTGATCCCTGATCAAATGTCTTTGCAGGACATTGCGGGATGACAGGCCATTTTTTCTATTCACACACCACTCGGCGCCCCACGTCACCTCTCGCTGATTCAAACCCTTGAGAGAGGTCAGAGACTGACCGCCGAGTCTCATGCGTTTTATAGCCAATATCCGTTATTCCTCACCCGAAAAAGGGAGCAAAACAACTCGAAAACCGACATTGAAGTCGTGGAAGACGGGGTCGAACCTGTAGCGGTAGGCGCAGCGGGCCCTGTACTGATTGTTGAAGAACGAGCCGCCCCGCACCGAGCGGTATTCCCCGGCATCAGGTCCGTTGGGATCTTTAATGAGTTTGCGTGACGAATCCTTCAGGCGCTTCTCATACACCTTTTCGTCATACCAATCCTGGCACCACTCCCACACATTGCCGGCCATATCCGAACATCCGTACGGGCTATCACCGAGTGGAGAAAACTGTCCAATCGGGGTCGTGTCATTGTGTCCACTTTCCTTGCTATTAAGCCGTTTTGCATCCCAATTATCACCCCAGGGAAAGATGCGACTTTTCCCTGTCTTTACATCCCACCGCGCGGCTTTTTCCCATTGCGCTTCGGTGGGAAGGCGATAACGAAAGCCTTTGACCCCGGTTACCTCATCCAGCCACGTGCAATAAGCGTTGGCATCCTCCCAGCTTACGTGTACCACCGGGTGATCCCCTTTGCCTTCTTGAAAATTATTGCCCTGCCACCCTGCGGGAGACCGGAATGGCTTACGCTGCACAAACGCCTGGTATTGTCTATTAGTAACCGGATATTTTCCAATCCGGTACGCCGAAAGATTGACTACATGCTCCGGCTGCTCGTTTTTCACCCACTCCTTATCCATGCCGGCCGCGATAGCCTGTTTCACATCCTCGTCCGTCGACCCCATCCGGAATTCCCCCTGCGGTATTTCGATCATCTGAGGTATGGGCAGGTCGGCATCGCCGATGACGGCTGCACCGTCAACCAGCGGCGTCTCGGCGCGGCGCGTCAGCGTGAAGTAAATACCGAGCCCTTCCGGGGTTAGGGAGGAAAAATGGGTGTCGGGACGAGCGTCGTGCAGCGTGAGCAACTCCTGCAATAGAGGATCACTCAGGTAGCGTTGGAGTTCGGAAGCAACTTGCGGCACATCTGCCCTGGCTTGATCTGGCAATTTTTCCGTGAGGCGGTCAGACCGCCGGCCTTCACGGAAATGCCGCTCCAGTTCGATCAACAGATGGCGCCCATCCCGCACGAGCGCAAAAAACGCCGGGTGGGTATGTTGAATCGCTACAATTTTGGCCAGCAGCACCGGTTTGATCTGATCGGGATTTCGCCGACCAGCCAGTTTCCAGAGGAGCAGGAATGCATTCACCGTGCGCTTCACCTGTCGGGGGTTGGCGCGCGAGCCGGAGGCAAAGACATCGATGCAGGCTTCGTCCGGCCACTCGGTTAGCAAGGAGCGGACGTAGCCGGCCATGACGCCGGGCTCGATTTTGGGGATGGTAAACGGGAGTTGAATGATCTTCTCCAGATAATTCTGCCCCTGGATCAGGAATCGGGTGCGTGCCTCTTCGGTATTATTATCCCAACCCAGTTCGCGGTATTTCAGCTCGATGCCCCGGCTGATCACCTCATCGTCGAGTCCAAGCACAAACAGGCAGCCCTTCGCATCCATAAATAACTTGATCGCCTCCAGCACCTCGATGGCTTTTTCGGGCATGCAGCGGTCGAGGTCATCAATAAACACGATGAGCCGGCCTTTCTCGCCGAGGGCGTCACGTACAAGCGTGGCAAAGCTGTGCTGGAATTGCTCCAGGGAATGGATGTGCTCGCGAAAGATTTCCTGCCGCTCGCGGCGCACGGCGTCGAACAGAAGCGAGAGGTCATCGCCGGCGGTTTCTTCCTGGCTTTTTTCAAGCAGTTTGGGAAGAACCTGCCCAACAGCCGGGATGAGGTGTAATCCCATATGGAGCAACATCTTGCCGGCGCCTTTTACCATCTTGCCGGCATCAATCTGCACGTTGCCAAACTCCTCCCGCTCAACGACCCGGTACAGGCTGCGCTCCAGATCGTCGAACGGCTTCATCGCCCGATCGATCTGGTCCTTACGTTTGGCGCCGTCGCGTTCCAGATGCGTTATGTTCTCCCGTACCTTCTCCCGCAGGGCATGGACAACACGCAGTATGAGTGCCCGCCAGAGCGCATCCTCGCGGTCGTATTTCCAGGCATCGAACCAGACCAGCGGGTACCCCTTCGCGTAGGTTCGTTTCGCAATGGAATCCCGCACCATCTGCATGAGCGAGGTCTTGCCGCTCCCCCATCGTCCGAAAACGCCAATCGTAAACGGCGTGTCCGTTTTCGGGTCGGACGCAATGTCGGCCAACGTTTCGAAGTACGCATCGAAGTCGAGCGCATCTTTGTCGGCCGGCTGGTCGCTGCACGTGGCGCCGTCGCGCCGGCCTTCAACGGGTTCTTCTGCCATCGTTTCGCCTGGTCTCGCCGAGTTGATGATATCGCGCCAGCACCGCCTCCCTCAACCCCACCGTATTCCCATACCGCACATGGTTCGTCCAGCCCTGGACGGACGCTTCGAGGCGTTCGAGGTCCAGCGGGTCTTCCCTGAGCATGCCGGCGAGCTTCCGCTGGAAGTGGAGGCCCTTGCGGCGTTTAAGCCGGCGCTTATGGGGGAAGATAACAAATCCGAGGAACGGAATACCATCTGTTACACGCCGCGGGTGGATGCCAGGGTGGCGGGTTACACGGAGGGTGGCGAGGCGGTTGTCGATGGCAGCCAGCCAATCCCACAACACATACTTCGAGTCGGAGAAAAGCAGGAGGTCGTCTACATACCGCAGATAGGCCCCGCACCCCAGGCCGCGCTTCGCTCTCCTTTTTGTCTTCCCGCACTTGATGCGGGATCCAGCCGAATTGCAATTCGACTGGTTCCCGGATCGAGGTCCGGGATGACACTCTGTGTGGGGTTTGGTTGGTGCCATCTACCTCTTCACCTCGAGTCTCAGACAGATGCGCCAACCCCCGGAGACGCCCCGCCGGGGCGGCTCTACACAAAACAAAAAAGCCGCACCGGCCCTTGTGGACGGGTGCGGCGGGTTGGTATATGCCCTTTCCCGGCGCTGCCGGTAATCGGCCAGGAGCAGGCTCCGCCTTTTTTCTACCCTCGACCGGCCAGGCGTACCCGACCGGTTATTCCGGCGAGCAATGAAAAAAGGGGATAAGGCCGCGTGTTCGTACTGGCCCTCCGTGAGCCATTGCCAGCGCACGGCGAGGCGCAGGTAGGTTCGCAGCCGCGCCAGCGCCTCTTCGGCCACTTCCAGCCGCTCCC
>JBGSPJ010000536.1:0-12762 GCA_041738655.1 Rhodothermales bacterium
AAAAGGCAGTTTGTCATCCCGCACTTGATGCGGGATCCAGCAGAATTGCAATACGGCTGGATCCCCGATCGGGGTCGGGGATGACAATACAGTGGTAGTTCGCGTTTTTGTTAACAGCCTTGAATCACTATTCACTATTCACTAATCACTATTCACTCATCCTTTCCGCGCCTCCTGCACCCACTCGGCGGCGTAGCGGGCGAGCTGGGCCGCGTCTTTGAGCACGAGCTTCTGTTTGAGGCGGGCTTTGTAGGACTCGACGGTCTTCGTGCTCAGCGAAAACTTTTCGGCAATATGGCGGGTGCGGTAACCTTCTCCGATCATGCGAAGGACTTCCAGCTCGCGGTTGCTGAGCCGGTCGACGGGCGAAGCGTCATCCGATTTCAGATTGGAGATCACCTTGAGGATCTTGGAGGCCGCCTGATCGCTCACGTACACTTCCCCCTTGAGCACCCGGCGGATGGCGTATATCACGTTGCGCGGGTCCTCCTGCTTCATGACGTAGCCACGGGCGCCGGCGCGCAGCGCGCGCTCGGCGTACAGGCTCTCGTCGTGCATCGACAACATGAGCATCGGCAGTTCGGGATACAGACCCTTGATATTGCGCACGAGGTCCATCCCGTTGATGCCTTCCATCTGGATATCGACGATGACAAGATCCGGCGCGGCCTGTTCGATCGCGGTCATAGCCTCAAACCCGTTCGACGCTTCGCCGCAAACGGTCATGTCGCGCTCCTGGTTGATGAACTGCGCGAGGCCCTGGCGGACGATAGGGTGGTCGTCGACCACGAGGATGCGTTTGCGTACCGGCTCCTTCACGGGAATCGCGGCGGAAACAACGGGGGCGTCGTAGGAATGATGTTGCATGATTGACCTGAACAGGCTACGAGGTGAGGACTTCTTCAGTATGCGCTAAAACTCCGGGATACACAAGACTGCACAATACGAGCGTTCCCCCCTGAACGCGGGGTCGGATGTTTAGCGTTGCATTAATCATCTGTGCACGAAACTCCATGATGCGGAGCCCCATGCCGCCGGCGCTGGCGGCCATCGCGGTAATACCGGACCCATTGTCGCGGACCGCCAGCATCAGCTGATGACCATCCTGGTTCAGCTCGATGTTGACATGTGTGGCGCCGCTGTGTTTGATGGCGTTGTTGACGGCTTCCTGGCAGATCCGGTAAAGGTGCGTGGCCACCGTCTCGTCCCACAACGGGGTGTCGAGATGACAGTAGGCGGTGCAGGGGATGGAGGACATCTGCTCGGTATTAGTAGCGAGGTCTTCGAGGGCGCGTACGATGCCCGTGCCGGCGAGGTCCACCGTCACCAGCCCGCGCGCGAGGACCCGGGCCTGGGACTTTGTGTCGTTCACGAGTTCTGCGATCGTCATCGCCGCGCGGGCCGCGTCTTCGTCCACATCCTGGAGTTTGCGTTCGAGGCTCCGGACCATGAAAGCGAGGCCGGTGAGCTGCTGCCCGAGGCCGTCGTGCAGATCCCGCCCGATCCTTCGCTGTTCGCGCTCGCTGATCTCGACCAGCTCCCGCTCGAGCCGGCGCGTCTCGGTGATGTCACGCAGCACCGACACGAAGTGCGTGATGCGTTCGGTGTCGTCGCGCACCGGCGAAATCTGCCAGCGAACCAGGAAGCGGCTCCGGTCTTTTTTGTAGAGCAGGATCTCGGCAAAAAACGCTTCGCCACGCACCAGTTCGGCGCTCATCTCGGCGAGGACGTCCCGATTGGTTTCAGGCCCTTCGAAGATTTCGACCGGCTGGTTGAGCAGCTCCTCGCGCGCGTACCCCGTCATGGTGGCCATGCTCTCGTTGACGTAGACGATGCGCGGGCCCTCCTCTTCGTTTTCGGTCGTGGTGATAAACATGCCCTCGCCGCTGCTGCTTACAGCTGTTGCGAGCAGCCGGCGCTGTTCCTCCGCCTCTTTGTGCAGGAGGATGTTATCCACGCGCCGCTCAGCCACCGCGAGGCGCACATTCATGAGCTTCTGTGCGATAGGCTTCGCGATGTAGTCGTCGGCGCCGGCTTCAAGCACAGCCTCGAGGTGCTCCGCTTCGTTCATGGCGGTGACGACCAGCACGATGCTGAACGGCCCGAAGGGCGAGTTACGGACGTTGCGGCACAGATCCAACCCGCTCATGCCCGGCAGCATCCAGTCCAGCAACAATAGTGGATAAAACCCTCGCTGGTACGCCTCCCACGCCTTCTCCGCATCCGAAAACGAATCGACGGTATGCCCCCGCGACTCCACGATACGCACCAGAAATCGCTGGGTAATCTGATCGTCTTCAACAAGTAGGACGCGCATGCGGGGTCGGGTGGTTGAGAATCGAGAGGGGGGAATGAGGGGGGTACCCGATCAGGATCGGTTCGGCTGATCGAGTACCTGCGTAATCACCTGGTAGAGCTCATTTCGAGTGAGCGGCTTACCCAGGTAGCCATCGAAGCCCTGAGACAAAAAGCGCTCGCGATCGCCGGAAATGGCGTAGGCCGTCAGCGCCACCACGGGCACCTGTTCGTACTGAGACAAGTGCCGCAGCGCACGCAGAGCGTCGACTCCGGTGCGGTTGCCACCGAGGTTGATGTCCATCAGTACGACATCAAATTGCTGATGGCGGGCGGCTTCGAGGGCCTGATCCTCGCGGGAGGTGAGCGAAACGTCGTAGCGATCGGAGAGGAATTTCTGGAGCAGCACGCGCGCGTCGCGGTTGTCCTCGAGGACAAGCACCCGCGGCCGGCCGCGGCCGGTCGTCGTCGGCCGGTACCGCAGGCTCGCGTCGGATACGTCGATATCCCCCCGCCGCGCCACGCGCTCCATGGGCAGCGACACGGTGAAGACACTCCCCCGACCCGGGGTGCTTTCGACCTGGATATCGCCCCCCATGAACGCCACGAGGCGCTTGGTGATCGTCAATCCCAGACCATTGCCCTCGAAGGAACGCGCCATGCCGGTACTTTCCTGGCGGAAAGCGTCGAACACGTAGGGGAGAAAGCCATCCTCGATGCCGATGCCGGAGTCGACCACGCGAATCTCCACCCGATCCCCGCAGGGTTGCATCGTCACCTCGATCCCCCCTTCCGGGGTGAACTTGATGGCGTTGCTAATCAGATTCGTGATGATCCGATCGAGGCTCGTGCGATCGATGATGGCGCGGATGTCCTCGTGTTCGCAGGAGAAGGTCAGAAACAGGCCCTTTTCCTGGACCTGCATCGCCAGCTGCGACATCAGGGCCTGCACCTCGTCGACGATATTCAATTCCTGGGGTTTGACTTTCAGGGTGCCCGATTCGAGCATGGAGAGATCGAGGATGGCGTTCAGAGTCTGCAACAGCCGGTGGCCGCTTTGTTCGATGAGGTCGATGAGTTCGCGGTGTTCTTCGGTCACTTCTTCCGCGAGGATGGAGGCGAACCCGATGATGCCCGTCAACGGGGTACGGATCTCGTGGCTCATATTGGTGAGGAAGGACGATTTAAGCAGCGTCATTTCCTCGGCCTTGCTGCGCGCCGCGATGAGTTCTTCCTCCGTCTTCTTGCGCTTCGAGATGTCCTCCACCATGAAGATGAAGTATTCCAGTTCGTCGTCATCCCGCCGGATCGCCGTCGCGACGACGCTGCCCCAGGCGTAGGCGCCGTCCTTCCGCTGGAGGCGTTTTTCCATGTGGAAGCGATCCATCTCGCCATCCTGCACCTGTTGCACGAAATGGTTGTAGATCGCCAGGTCTTCGGTGTACGTGAGGTCGCGGCAGGCAAACCGTGTCAGCTCGGGCGCCGAGTACTGGAGCATGTGCTGGAAGGCCGGGTTCGTGGCCAGCAGCCGCGTATCCGGATCGGCGATGGCGATGCCGATGCCGGCGCGGTCGAACACGGCCTGAAAGCGCTGTTCGCTCCGGGCGAGCGCATTTTCGGCGCGTTTCTGTTCGGTGATGTCGTGCAACACGGCCTGGACGACGGACTGTCCGTCGATCAACAGAGGCACGGCGCGCGAGCGGACGATGCGCTCCTCGCCGCCTTCCCGGCGCAACCGGTGTTCAACGCTCGGGAGCGTCCGACCAGCCTCGACGAGCGCCATAGCCCGACGCACGTCTGCGGTCTCCTCGGGCGCAAAAAAGTCGTACAACGATCGCCCCTGCAGCGTGGCCGGGTTCGTGACACCCAGCAACGAGGCACAGGCCGGATTGACGTGGATGATGTCGCCAAACTGGAGGATCGCGATCGGCTCCGGATGGTTTTCGACCAGTTTGCGCCACGGGCTGCTCAGCAGCTGCTCTTCGTCCGCCTGATCCAGCTCCCGGATCTCGCGAATCGAACGGAAGGACAACATCGCGCACGACCAGTGGCCGGAGGCGCCCCGCAGCAACGTGAGCGAGGCCATTGTCTTCAGCAGCCCTCCGTCCCGCCCCTTCTGGATCACCTCGCCGCTCCACGATCCGTCCCGCAGCACCATGTTGAGAAGCGACGCGTCTTCCTCGAACGGATACCAGGTCGGGAGCACCTCGTCGATCGTGCGCCCGATAGCCTCGGATGAGTTCCACCCGAAGAGCCGCTCGGCCGCGGGATTCCAGTGGAGCACCTGCCCGCAGACATCCACCATCGCAACAGCATCACTCAGAAACAACAGGGCATGGGCCAGCCCGTCGTACGGCTCGTTCGAGACCGCCGTATGCGCTACAGCGTGAGCAACGCTATCCCCGACGGTCGGGCCCCCGTCGCCGCCGGCGACAGGTGTGCCTCCGCTAAACAGATGAGCAACCTTGAATTGCGGACGTGATCGTTCCATACGCGACGTTCCTTCGATGGAAACTACCGAATACCATGGAGACCCCTTTCAATGCGAAGAAAGGGAGTGTTGACGCGATGCGACATGACAGAGGAAATGCTAGATCGAACCGCACCCCGGTTCCGCGTCGCGATGAAGAGGCGATCCATCGGATACCCACCCGCGCGGGGCTTGGAGAGCGCTGAATACAGATTGGCTGGCTCTCGTGCGGCGGATGTATGTAGACGATAAGAACCCATAGATAAAAAACTTTTCCTTATTTGCAACCCGCCGGCAGAATTAGCGCGGTCTTTTTATATTCCTGCGATCAGACCGACACACATTCGACATGACACGCGGGCTATATATCCTCCTTTGCCTCTTTTCGCTCACGTGTAGTCGTGGTATATCTGTACCTATGGCCGAATTTTCCCCTCCGCGACCTCTCCCCTCCTTCGACCTCCAGGGCCACCGCGGCGCCCGGGGGCTCCTTCCTGAAAACTCGATCCCGGCCTTCCTCAAGGCGCTCGATATCGGCGTCACGACGCTAGAAATGGATGTCGTGATATCCAAGGACCTCCAGGTCGTGGTCTCCCACGACCCGTGGTTCGACGGCGACATCTGCACGCGGCCCGACGGACAACCCGTTCCGCCCGACCGCCGCGACGCCTACAAGTTGTTCGAGATGACGTACAAGGAAATCGCCCGGTACGACTGCGGCAGCCGGGGCAACCCCCGGTTCCCCGAGCAAGAACCCATGCGCATTATTAAGCCCTTGCTTAAGGATGTCATCGCGGCGGCCGAGGCTTACGTACAGGCACATAACCTCCCGCCGATTTTTTACAACATCGAGACGAAGTCGACGCCGCGCACCGACCGGATCTTCCACCCCGAGCCGGCGCTTTTCACCGAGTTGCTCCACGAGGTGCTCTACGAGGCCGAGATCCTGGACCGGACCACCATCCAGTCGTTCGACGTCCGCACCCTCCGCGAAGCCCGCCGCATCAACCCGAAGGTCCGGCTCGCCTTGCTCGTCGGCACCGACGAGGACCGCGGCTTCCGGGGCAACATCGACGCACTGGGCTTCACCCCCCACATCTACAGTCCACACTTCAGCCTCGTCACGGAAGAACTCGTCGCCGAGGCTCACGCCCGCCAGGTGCTTGTCCTGCCCTGGACGGTCAACCTCCTCGAAGACATGGTGCGCCTCAAGGCACTCGGGGTCGACGGGCTCATCACCGATTATCCGAACATCGGGATCGCGTTGTTGAAGGAGGGGGACTAAGGGGGTGTAAGCGATCTTTTTCCCGGAGGATGGGTTTAACCTGACCACACGAGCCGGCTAACCGAAAAACGTATGTCAGATCAGTTTTTGAACCCCGATCCAGGTTCGGATCCGGTGCTGCGCCAGCAGATCGAGGAATCGCTGGATATGATCCGCCCTTATCTGATGGCGGACGGCGGCTCGGTGCGCCTCCTGACGGTCACGCCGGATTATGTGGTCGAGCTCGAACTGCTCGGAGCCTGCGGTACCTGCCCGATGAGTACGATGACGCTCCGCGCCGGCATCGAACAGGCGCTCAAGCGCACCATCCCCCAGATCACCCGCGTTGAGGCCGTTAGCGCCCCCGAGGCGGCAGTCTAAATCGTTTCCACGCGCACCGTCCAGAACGGCAGGAAAAACCAACGGCAGCCGGCATCCCGCGTCAGCGACGCCCCGGGCTCGATGGTCAGCTCAGCCCGCAGCGGCGCCTCCGCCCTGGCCTCCAGCGCGACACCCAGTTCGATGGGCCGGTCCCGCGCCATCGTAAGCGGCCCGCCAGCGTTTTCGTCGTAGAGCACAAACACGTCGCTCAGCACCAGACCCAGGGAATCGTACCGCTGCGGCGGAATCCGGGTGGAGAAGATCGTCTTGCTGCCGGCCCGTCGCGACGTCGTGATCTCAAAGCTGTTCACGTCCGCCGGATACGTCTCCCACGCCCCATCCCGCGGCTTCACCCGCACCTCGTCCACCCGAAACCGCAACGCCCGCGCCTCCGCCGGCAGGGCGCTTTCCCCCACCACCACGTCGATCGTCAGCAGCGCCATCTGCCCGTTGGCATCGGTAGACCGCACGGCCGTCGGCGCCGGCCGGGGTGGAGCCGTCTGGATCTGACGCGTCCCACCGCATCCGGCCAGAAGAAAAACGATAAGGCCGGCGGATGCGAGAGAGCGGAAGGAGGAAGGGGCCATGAGTCTGGATAAAGCACTGGAGATGAAAGGATTGTCGCGACGAAGATACCCCCCTACCCCCCCATAAACCACGCCGGCCGCCCCCCGAAGGGAGCGGCCGGCCCGAAAGGACTGGTTCAACGTTTAAGGTTCAACGTTTAAGGAAAACCCCTTAAACCTTACACCTCGAACTTTAAACCCCTTTACTTCACCAGCACCATCCGGCGCGTCATCACCGTATCGCCCAGATCCAGGCGGTACAGGTAAACGCCGGAGGCCACCGGCAGACCGGCCTGATTGCGGCCGTTCCACTGCACGTCGTACGTGCCGGCCGTCAGTTCGCTCGAGACGAGCGTCTGTATTTCACGGCCGACGACGTCGAACACCTTCAGCGTGACCCGCGCGTTCTGCGGAAGTGCAAAACGGATCGTCGTCACGGGGTTGAAGGGGTTCGGGTAGTTCTGCTCGAGTTCGAACGTCTCCGGCAGGGTTTCCTTCTCGGTCGCCACCGGCGACGTGTTGGAATCCAGCTCGTATTCGCCCGAACCCTCGGCGTCGATGATCTTCACCTTGGAGACGAGGATGGCCGCCACTGCCGACTTGCCGGCCACGCTGCCGTCGGCGCTCGCGGTGCCGCGAACCTCGACATACTGGCCGTCACCCAGGTTCTCCAGATCAAGCTGCGCGTTTTCATCGCCCAGCACGATCGTGTTTTCATCGATCCGGTACGTGGTGCCGAACATCGAGAACTGATCGCCCTCGATATTCCCGATCTCGCCCTGGCTGAGCGATACGTTCTGCACCGATACGCGCTTGAGCAACAGCGTGCCATTCGGCTGGCCTTCGGCGATGACCATCACGGTCTGCCCTTCGGCAAACGCATTGACGTCGGTCTCCTCGCCGTTGAGGTCGATGAACAGCGACTCGTCGTTGATGAAGAAGAAGATGTTCATCACTTCGAGCACGCTCGAGCTCACCGAGACGATCGGGCCTTCGACGCGGACGTCGGTGGCCTCTTCGCCCAGCTTCTGCACCTGCAACGCCACGAGGTCGTCGCCGGCCAGCAGCAGGCCGCGGACACGGACGGCTTCGCCGACGCTGAAGTTATCCATCGTGATGGCGTTCTTCTCTTCGTCGAGGAATACCGTGTTCGGGATCACCTGGAAGCGGCGGCCCAGCACTACGAAGAGCTGGCCAAACGCCGCCTCCACCGAACCGCTGAGAACCACTTCGTCCTCGAGACGGGGCAGCAACGCGATGGCCGTGGCCACCGGGATGCCGCCGGCACCGGGCACAAACGTCAGGTTGATCGTCTGGCCGGCCACAAGGTCGGTCACGTCGATCTCATCACCGTCGGCGTTGGTCACCACGGTCGACACGTCGACCGTGACTTCCAGGCCGGCGATGCCAATCGCCGTGGCGGATACCTCGGTGAGCGTACCCGTCAGCTTTTGATCGCGTGGACGCGAGATGACCTTGCGGGCCAGGAAGGTATTATCCCCTTCCTCCACCGCATTTACCTCGACGCGCATTCGCTCGAAGAGGTCGGCAAACCGCATCGGGTTGCCGATGGGGTCCTCCATGACCGTCGTGGCGTCCACCCGGAAGGTGTAGGCCCCGATCGTGAAGGTGTCTTCGCCCAGGGTCTCGATCCGATCCACGAGCGACTTCTCGTTGCGGATGAGGTCGAACACCTGGACGAACCGCGCCAGCAACGCATCGCCGTCGCCTTCGAGAGCGATAACGTCAACGTTGTTGTTATTCTGGATGACCGACGGATCGATCGGGCGGTTGTTGCCGTCGAGCACGAAGGTCTGTGCATCGAATTCGACCGGGATGCCGGCCAGTTCGAAGCGGCCGCTTCCGAGTTCGCTCACGACACCGCGGATCTCCAGCGCAACGCGAGGATCCAGGGTATAGACCTGAATCTTCTTTGCCAGAAGCTGGCCGTCCGCCGCCACGCCACCCGACACCTCGACGATGAGGCCGGCGAAGAGGTTGTCGAACGAGATGTTGCCTACGTCAGGCGCGACGACAAACGTCTCGGCCGTCGTCGTGAACTCGACGCCGCCCACCGTCAGGGTGGTGCCGTCGATCTCGCTGAGGGCGCCGGTCAGGAAGAATTCCTCCTGCTCGGGGTTGCGCACTTCCACGCGCCAGCCCTCGATCTTACCGTCCGGCTGCATCCAACCCCACACCATCACTTGCCCGTTGACCGGGAGGCCGGCGAAGGAGATCGGCTCGTACTGAGCGCCGACGATCTGCGCCTGCGCGTTCAGCACGATCCGGTGCGTCCGGATGACCAGCACGCGCTGGTCCGCATTGGCTTCCACAATGGCCCCGAAGAGCCGGATGTTGCGGTCTTCGTTGCCGGACTGGACCTGGATCCAGCGTGCGGCGTAGCTGCCGTCTTCCTGGGGAGCGCCCGACAGCGCGACCTGCATGCCGGCTTCGAGATCCGCCACCGGGAACGCCGTACCCTGGCCGCCATCGATCCAGGTCTGGGCGCCGACGACAAACGAGATGCCGCGTACGACGAGGGTCGACCCCGCGATCGACTCGATCGTGCCACGCAGTTCGAGTTCGCGGTCTTCCGACCCTACGCTCTCGATCCGCCAGGCCCGGATGCGGCCGCCGTCTTCATAGAAGCCGTAGACGCGCACCTTCTGGTCGGTCGTGAGGTCCTGGAACGGGATCTTCTCGAACGCCTCGCTGATGATTTCGGCATAGGCTTCCACCACCACGGTGCGGCCGTAGACGGTCAAAATCCGCCGGCTCTTGTCGATCGAGGCAATCGTGCCGCTGAGGTTGACCCCGCGGTCTTCCTGGCCTGCGCCGATCTGCATCCAGCGCGCGAAGAACTGGTCGCCTTCGCCCGGAAGGGCGATGACACGAACCAGGGTCCCCGGCACCAGCTTTTCCGGGCTGAGCGGGAAGCCTTTTTCGTCCTGGATGAACGACTGATCGTTTACCGCGATCGAGAAGCCACGGATGCTGACGACGCCGTTTTCAAAGGCATCCACCACGCCGCGGAACTCGATCTGCTCAAGATCGAACACAAACGCTTCGACCGAATAGGCGTTGACCACGCCTTCCTTGTTCAGGCTGCCGAATACCGTCAGCACCTGGCCTTCCGTCAACTGGTCGGCCGTGATCTTGACGTAGCCTTCGCCGAACAGGTTGGTGTATTCGTTGAATACGACCTGCCGGCCCAGGATCACAAATCCGTCCGCGCTGAGCTGCGAAATCGCGCCGCGCATCCGGACCTGCTCGTCCTGGTCCTGGTTCTCGACAAACACCTTCACGGCGGCGAGGTACTCGCCTTCGCCCGGCTTGCCAACAACCGTCACCTTGAGGCCCGGCTGCAGCGCGTCCAGCCCGAGCTGGGTGCCATCGAAGCTGTGCAGGAACGTGGTTTCGCTGATCACGAACGTGCGCCCGCTGACCACCATGAGGTCGCCATCGAGCGCCGCGATCGCGCCGCGGAGTTCCAGTTCCTGGACGTTGGTGCCAAAGAACTGCATATAGTGGGCGGTCACGGCACCGTCGCCGCTCAACTCGCCGGAGATATAGACGAACTGCCCGATTTCGAGCGACGAGACGTCGGCCGGCTGATAGTTCGCATCGATCACCGACGCCCACTCTGTAAGCACGATGTCGTACCCCTGCACGACGAGCCGGCCTTCCTCGACCAGTTCCACCGCGCCGTTCATGTACAACTGTACCTTCTGCTTCGGTACGAAGACGAGCGTCGCCTTCAACAGGCCGGCATCGTCGAACTCACCCGACACCAGGATCTGCTGCCCGGTGACGAGGGTCGCGAGGCTCACCTGATCCCCGGTTTCGCTCGTAAAGAAGGTAAACTCGGTCACCTGGAACGGCATGTTCTCGACGAACAGCACGTCGCCCTGGATCGAGCCTACGCGGCCCCAGAACTCGATTTCCTCCCGCGCGTCGGGCCGAAGCTCGACACGGTAGGCATCGACCGAACCGTCGTTCTGGATCTGACCGAACACCTGCACGCCCTGGTCGGCCACGAGGTCGGCCAGCGCGATCGGCTGGAAGTTCTCGTTGAGCACTTCCGTGGTCGGGGTCGTCCGGATCAGCCGGCCGCGGATGCGCAGCGTTTCGCCTTCGATGGACACGATCTTGCCGGCAATGCGGGCCTGACCGGTTTCATCGCGCAACCGCACCACGACCGCGACGAACTGGCCGGACGCATCCTGCGTGCCGAGCACTTCCACGAGCGTACCCGTGGCGAGGTCGACCGACTGGACGCGCTGGCCGGCGTACGGCCCCCACGACAGGTTCTTCCGGCGCGCGGCCTTGCCGGTGGCCCCGCCGTCGCCGGCGGCCGTACCGTCTTCCTCGAAGTACTGCGTCTGGTCGTTCAGCTGGAACGACACGTCGCCCACCTGGAGGGTCTGGCCGTCGTAATACTGCACGGCGCCGAGCAGGGTCAGATTGCTCTGGTTGCCGGCGCGTAGCTCGACAGAGTGCGCCTCGATGGTGCCGTCTTCGCGGTACACGCCCCAGACACTCACCACCTTGCCCGCCTGGATGCTATCCTGCGGGACGGGCTGGTACTGCTGGTTATGGAACTGCGTGTACGGGGTAAAGACGACCGTGCCGCCCCACAGGGACAGGCCGAACTCGTCGACGAACTCCACCTCGCCGGCGAGCCGCACGCTGCGGTCCTCCTGGCGGGGTACATAGATGCGATCGACGAAGAACGTCCCGTCGCCGGCCGCGAGGCCCACGATCGAGATGTACAGGCCGGAAGACAGGCCATCCTGCGTTCCTTCGCCCTGTTCGGTATAGATCTTCGACTGCTGAACGAACTGGAATGGCACACCGCCGACGACGATCTGGTCGCCCTCGACGGAGGCGATCACGCCCCAGAATTCGATCTCTTCGCGCTCTTTGCCGTTGAGGACTACTTCAAACGGCCGGAAGCCGTTCTCGCCTTCGAAGGCGCCGTACAGGTCGACTGCCTTGCCCTCGGCAAGCTGGTCGATCCCGATCGTCTCCCACTGGCGGTTGCGGATCTGGGTGAACTCCGTGAGGGTGACCGTCTGGCCAAGCACCGTAAAGCCGGTGTCGGACAGGTTCTCGATGAGCCCGCTCAGCCGGCCGCCGTCGTCCTGGCGGTCCTGCACGCGCAGCACATCGATCCGCCAGCCTTCCTGGCCGGCGATCGGGACGCTGACGGCTTCCACAATCTGCCCGAGCTTGATATCGTCCCGGGTGATCGCCCCGTTGTATCCGAACTCAAAACGAGATTCTTCGGAGAACGCAAAAAAGACATCCCACACGGTCACGCCCGTTTCATCGATCGCCGTCACCGGGCCGAACAACGCGAACTGATCGCGCGCGGCCTGACGGTATTCGATGTGGAACGCGCGGATCTGGTCTTCTTCCTGGAACTCACCAAAGACCATCACAAGCTGGCCTTCCTGGAGATCCTGAAGCCCGATCTGCTCGAACTTCTCGTTGAACAGCGGGGTGTAGGATTCAACCGCGATCGACCAACCGCGGATCGAGAATCCGGTCTCGGAGACATCCTCGGCCTCGCCGCTGATGCGAACGAAGCGGTCGTCGCCGGATTCGATCAGGACGTAGTCGGCCTCGAGGCCCCGCACCGTCGCCACGCCCACGACACGTACGACCAGACCGTTCTGGATCTCATCGACACTTGCGGCGGACTTTTTGCCGGGCGGCGGGCACGGCCCGACGGTCGGGTCACACACCGGCGGGCACGGCCCGACACTCGGGTCACACACCGG
>JBGSPJ010000545.1:0-4178 GCA_041738655.1 Rhodothermales bacterium
CGAAGGCCTCGCGGCCCGCAAAGCCACGGAATCACTCACGCCCTCGCAACGCGCGCGGGTTGGTCAGTTTTTCCAAAGCTTCGTGAGCCCAAGCGCCATCACCGACCTGACCGCCTACGCCCGGACGGCGCTCGACCACTCCGACGAGCTGGCCTCGCTTCGCCGCAGCCTCCAGGTGCGCTCCAGTCGGTTTTTCCACGACCCCGAAGCCCTTTTTGTGCTCGAACGGTATGCCCTGCTCGCCCTGTTTGCCGCCGGCACGCTCAAAACCGGCATCCGGATCCTCGTAACCGGATGCGCCAGCGGCGAGGAGGCCTACTCGGTCGCGATCCTCTTTCATGAGTACGCACGGTGCATGGCGCACCCGCCAAAAATCGAGATCCACGCCGTCGAAAACGACGTCACCCTGTTCGATGCCGCCCGGCGCGGCCACTATCCGCGGACGATCGCCGGCGACCTGTCGGATGCCTGCCTCGCGGCGTATTTCACGCCGGCGGTGGACGGCTACGCGATCGCCGAATCGGTGCGAAATACGGTGACGATCCATCACGGCGTGCCCCAGGGCGACGACGCGCTGGAAGAGCTGGATCTGATCGTCAGCCGGAACCCGGTGCTGTTGATGGACCCCGTTCGACAGGACGAGCTGCTCCGCTCCTGCCACGCGCGGCTGCGGCCGGGCGGGTATCTCCTGCTGGGCGCAGCGCTCCAGGCCGACGAGGCGTCGGCCTTTTTCGAGAGTGTGGTCGGGTCGAGCGGGCTCTACCGGAGCCGCGACACCTCGACATGTGACAGCCTGCCGGCCCCGCTTACGGAGGAGACGCTGTCCGACGCCCACCAGAAGCTACGCACCCGCGGCCTGCTCGCCTATGCGAAACATCTCAAGGAAGAACTCTTCCAGAGCGAGGAGCGCGCACGCATGGGCAACGAGTATCTGGACGCCCTGGCCTCGCCGTCGGAGGCGGAGATGGCCGCGCTGGAACGCGCGTATCGCCGGCTCGAACAACTCGTCGCCGCCAGCAACACGGGGCTCCTTCACATCGATGGCGACCGCCGCATCCAGCTCTTCTCGCGTGGCCTGAAGCCGATCCTCGCGCTCGATCCCAACGACATCGGCCGGCCGATCGCCGACTTCTCCTGGCCGATCCGATCCTCCCTCGAGGACATGATTGTCTCCGCCCAGCGCGCGCAGACCTCTTCCGAGCGGACAATCGTCATCGGCGAGCGCACGTACCAGGTACGGGTGAGCCCGGTCGACGACCTCGCGGAGAGCACGGGCAGCGTCGTCTGCTCGTTCGTCGACTCGACGACCCACACCCGCGCTGACGAGTGGCTCGAGCTGCAGGGGCAGGCGTTCGACCAGTTGCACGACCCGGTCATCGTCACCAACTGCTCGCTACGCGTCCTGTTCGTCAACGAATCCGCCTCCCGGCGGTACGGCATCGACCGGGCCGCGGCGGCCGGCCGCAACCTGGGTGAATTGTTGCAGATCGACTGGCCCTCGGAGGATGAGCGCCAGAAGGCCTACGACACCCTTGTCGACCGCGGCTCGTGGGTCGGCCGGCAGGTGCATCGCACCCTCGACGGGCAGACGTACGAGGTCGAAACCGCCGTGAGCATGCTCCGGGATAGCCGCGGCGAGGAAATCGGGCTGCTGATCGCCGTCCGCGAGCTCGACTACCGGACGGTAATCGGGGCCGAAGCGCTCCGGCAGATGATCGACGACCTGAGCGACCGCAGCACGTTGCTCTCGAGCGACGGCGCGCCCGTCGGGACGCTCCCGCTGCCCGAACTGCGGCCCAGCCGGCCGCCGAAAGAGCGGCTCGGGGTTCGCTAAAAAAACGATCGGCGACTCGTATCTTGGGGCGTCCTATTCTGCACGCCCATGCCCGGTCCCCGTATCGTTGTTGTCGGTTCCGTCAATATGGACCTCGTTGCCCGCGCCGCACGGCTGCCGGCACCTGGGGAGACGGTGCACGGCCATTCGTTTGTCATGGCGCCCGGAGGAAAAGGCGGCAACCAGGCCGTGGCCGCCAGTCGGCTGGGCGGCCGAGCCGCGCTGATCGGATGTGTGGGAGATGACCTCTTCGGGCACTCGCTCGCCGAACGGCTCCGGGCGGAAGGCGTCGACACTGCCGCGCTGTCGGTGGTGTCCGGCGCCGCGAGCGGGGTCGCGCTGATCGGCGTGGATGCCGCCGGCGAAAACGCGATCACGGTCGTAGCCGGCGCCAATGGCGTGGTATCGCCGGCGCACCTCGAGGCGCACGAAGCCCTCATCGCCGCGGCAGACGCGGTGCTCGTCCAGCTCGAAATCCCCCTGGAAACAGCGGCCTACGCCCTCCACATGGCCCGCCGGCACGGCGTCCTGTCAATCCTGGACCCGGCCCCCGCGCCGCATGCGCCCTACCCAATCGGCCTGTTCGAGGCGGACATCCTCACCCCCAACCGGGCCGAAGCCGAGGCGTTGTCGGGCATCCCGATCACCGATGCTTCTTCGGCGGAAGCGGCCGCGCAGGCACTGCGTCTCCTGGGCGCCCGAACGGTGACGATCACGATGGGGGATCGGGGGACGTATGTCGCTTCAACCCGTTTTTTCCACGCGGCGCCCATACCCGTTCGAGCCGTGGACACGACGGCCTGTGGCGATGCATTCGCGGCCGGCCTGGCGATTGCCCTGGCCCGGGGTGGTTCGATGGAAGATGCTGTAGCCTGGGCCAACGGCGCCGGCGCGCTGGCGGCGACTCGCCCGGGCGCACAGGATGCGATGCCTTCGCGGGAGGATGTCGATCGGCTCCTCGCCGGCGGGTGACGCCTCAAGCCAGGATGGCGCGCACGACCTCGCCGCTCACATCCGTCAACCGAAAATCGCGCCCCTGAAACGGATAGGTGAGGCGTTCGTGATCGAGGCCGAGCTGATGGAGGATGGTCGCCTGAAGGTCGTGCACGTGCACCCGCTCGTCGATCCCGTAGTAGCCTATTTCGTCCGTCACCCCGTACGTGACCCCCGGCTTTACGCCGCCGCCGGCGAGCCACATCGTAAACGCCTCGCTGTGGTGGTCCCGCCCTTTAAACGGATTGGACACCCCGCCCCGGTTCTCCATCATGGGCGTCCGCCCGAACTCACCGCCCCAGACGACGAGCGTGTCGTCGAGCAGGCCGCGGCGTTTGAGATCGATCACCAGCGCGGTCATCGCCTGGTCGACTTCCTTGCAGCGCTCCATGAATCCGTAGTTGATCGATTCGTATTCGGTGGTGCCGTGGGAGTCCCAGCCGTCGTGGAAGAGCTGGACGAAGCGCACCCCGTTTTCGACAAGCCGGCGGGCGAGCAGGCAGTTGTTGGCGAACGAAGCCACGCCCGGTTCGGCGCCGTAGAGCCGGCGGGTTTCTTCGGACTCCGCGCTCACATCCAGCACCTCGGGCGCGGCGATCTGCATCCGGAAGGCCAACTCGTATTGCTCGATCCGGGTGAGGATTTCGGGATCCTGCACCTCCTCGTACTGCCGCTGGTTTATGGTATTGATGGCGTCGAGCGCCAGCCGGCGGGTGCCGCGGTCGACCCCCGGCGGGTCGTTCATGTACAGCACCGGCTCATCACCCGAACGACACTGGACACCCTGGAACACCGTCGGCAGGAAGCCGCTGCCCCAGAGGCTTTTGCCGGCGCTGGGCTCGGCGCGTCCCGAGACGAGGACCACGTAGCCGGGCAGGTTGTCATTGTCGGACCCGAGCCCGTACGTCACCCACGACCCCATGCTCGGCCGGCCCGTCCGCGCGTGGCCGGTATAAAAAAGAAGCTGCGCCGGCGCGTGGTTGAACTGGTCGGTGTGCATGGCCTTGAGGAAGGCGACCTCGTCGACGATCGTCGCGAAGTTCGGGAGCACATCCGACACATAGGCGCCGGACTGCCCGTGCCGGCGGAAGGTGGTGTGGGGCCCGAGCATTTTCGGCACACCCTCAATAAATGCAAATCGTTTGCCTTCGAGCAGCGAGGGCGGGCATTCCTGGCCGTCGAGACGGGCGAGGGCCGGCTTGTAGTCGAACAGCTCCAGCTGCGACGGGGCGCCTTCCATGTGGAGGAAGATGACGCTCCGCGCCTTCGGGGCGACGCGTGCGGCGGCGCTCAAGGCTTCCTCGGCCGGCGTACTGGCGCCACCGCACCCTCCGAGCATAGACGACAGGGC
>JBGSPJ010000550.1:0-2975 GCA_041738655.1 Rhodothermales bacterium
CCCGAAAGCCCGAACGGGCTACCGGCAAGTGACGCCGAGAAGCGCGTCCCCTCGATCGGGGCGAGCGGTCCCGGCGTCGTCACGTCCCGGGTGAAGGTGATGGAGGGATGGAGGAGCGACCGCGCGAGGGCTGGCGTGGAAGGCTCGACGATGTCCGACTGGCTGACGCCCACCACCGAGAACTCGGCGTCGATCCGCCGGAATTTGTCGAACGGGTACGAGGCCGTGAGGCTGCCGCCGAACTGCCTGTACCGATAGATGGTGCGCCGGCTGAAATCCGGTAGAAGGCGCGAAACGTGGAAGCCGGAAACGCCCCAGTCGACCCGCTCGGGGAGGTAGACGTAGGACATCATGTAGTCCGAATTCCGCAGATCGATCAGCAGATTGGAGGCCACCAGCACGCGGTGGTTGCCGAGCATGTCGCTGAAGATGATCTGCGTGATGCCCTGGACGCCGAAGAGCGCGTCATAGCCGGCGGCGCCGTAGACGAGGTCCGGCGAGAACTTCAGCTTGTAGCGCCGGGGCCGGTAACGGCCGTCGGCGTCGACATTGCCGCGGGGTGTGAACGGGTTGATGAGATAGCTCAGCTCCTCGGCATCCGGGTCCTCGGCGGCGCTGGAGAAGATGTAGTCGCGCAGGTCCACACGCACATTGCCATACCGGGAGCTGTCCCAGGCGGCATCGAGCGAGAAGGGGCTGTCGCCTACCTCGGAGGCATCTTCACGCGTGAGCATGAGGAGGCGCGAGGCCAGAAATTCGTCGGTGCGGGAGGTCGCCCGGGTGAAGGCCGTACCGTCGGTGGCGTCACGCAAGAAGGGGTTGGACTGAAGGAGGCTCGAAGAAGCAAGGACAATAGCCGGCGCCGGAGCAAGGCTCTCCTGAACAACGCGTTGGGCCCAGACGTTGGGAGAGAGCGTTCCTTCGTGAAGAACCCGGTCGAACGGATTATTGAGGACGAACAGCTCTGGCCGGCCATCAACGAGGCTCATGAGCGCAGCGGTGCTGCCGTCGGCGGAGAGCGAGATCTGCGTGATGCCGCTGAGCGCGTTCGTGAGGGGGCGGACGAGCCCGTGGTCGAGGTTTTTCTCGTAGAGGTTGAAGATCCCGTTCCGATCCGAGATAAACAGGACGCGGGTCGAGTCCGCCCCGTAACGAGCGCTTCGTTCGTCGAACAGTTCGCTAAACGTGAGACGCTCCGCCTCGTCGCCGCCCAGGACGAGGCGGTAGATTTCGTACTGCCCGAAATCGTGTTCATGCATGGCGAACTCGCCGGCGCGGAACCGCCCGAGGCGGGTGTAGGAACTGCGGTCGCTGTGGAAGACGAGCGCCCGCCCATCCGGGCTCCAGGCCGGCTCGTGGTCGCTGAAGACGTCGTCCGTGTAGTTGATCGTCTCCCGCGAGTCGAGATCCAGCACAAAAATATCGCTCTGCGCATCCACCGATGCTTCGAAGGCGATCTGGGGCGCGACCGGGCTCCAGGCGACCGACACGATCTGATCGACACCCGGGATGCGGTAGTGGACGACCTTGCGGGTGCCGACATCGATCACCGCGATCGCATCGGAAGCGCCGCTTTTTACAGCGAGGGCAATCTGCTGCCCGTCAGCGCTCCAGGACATGCCCGGGGTGAGGATGCGCAGGCTCTCGAACTCGGCGCTCGTCTGCCCATCAACCAGTTTTTTCTGGATCGTTCCATCGACGGCATCGGCGATGTAGACATCGAACAGGCCGTTGCGCGTGGTTATAAACGCCAACCGATCGCCGAGGGGCGAGAGGGTCGGGCTCGTGTTGTAGAAGCCCCCGTTGGCCGTGGTAACGATCGGCCGAGCGAAGTCGTTTACATCCTCGCGGGCAGCCAGTTCTGGGAAATAGACCTCCTTGAGGGCTCGGTGCCAGCGGTCGGACAGTTCATCGAGCGAGAGGCCCGTAGCGCGTTTGAAGCTGGCCTCGACGGACTGGGTGAGGCGGAGGCGTTGGAGGATTTCGGCAATGCGCTCGCGGCCGTACTGCTCGCCGATATAATCCCACACACCCTGGCCGGCCTGGTACGAAGCGAAGCCGCCGATGTAGGCCATGGGCGGGACGGCGTCGTGGATGACGGCGTCGCGCAGCCAGTCGTCGGCGTCGGAGCTCCAGCCTTCCGAGGCGTATTCGGCCAGGCCCTCGTTGAACCAGTGGGGGATCTGGAGCCGGATGTTATTCTGGATGATGGACTGGAGCGAGCCGCCGTAAAAGTAATCGTTCAGCATCGCGTGGATCAGCTCGTGGTGAAGCGTCTGCCGGAACTGGCGGTAGTCGCCCACAAAGGGGATCGCGATGCGGTTTTTATAGGGCTCCGTGACGCCGGCGATGCCTTCGGAGAAGGTGGGGAGGTCGACCGCGTTCGTCACCACGAAGTCGTTGTGGCTCTGGTAGACGATGATGGGGATGCGGCCGCCGAGTTCGATCTGGAAGAGCCGGCGCGAGTGCTCGTAGGCTTCCTCGGCGAACCGAGCCGTGTACTCCGCGAGGTCGCGCCCGCCCTCGTAGTAGTAGATGTCGAAGTGCCGGGACTGGAGGTACGACCAGGTCAGCTCCGCGTACTGCACCTTGTTCTTCCCGTACCGAAAATACTGCGCCCACCCGGCCGCCGGCGCGAACATCCACGCAACCAGCAAGACCGCCATGAAACGAGCGAACGATGCGGCGATACGCATGAATCGATGGCGCCAGGGACAGAGGAGAAAAACGACGGGGCCGTCCGATCTTCTAGGCATCCGGGAGGGATGGGTTCCGGGGGCGGTTCAAGGTTCGAGGTTTAAGGTTCAAGGGAAAGAGACTCCCTTAAACCTCGAACCCTAAGTACACGACAAAAAAATGATCTGACCGCAGGGGTTGTTAGCTTGGTTTGGTTCCAAACAACCCAAGCCACCCCCCGGTCAGATCATGGATCATGTTATTGCATTGCAGCAGCTTCTGCAAGTTCATATTCCCTG
>JBGSPJ010000561.1:0-3365 GCA_041738655.1 Rhodothermales bacterium
CACCGCCTGGCGCTGCTGCCGATCGGCGAGCTGCTCACCGGGCTGGCGCAGGACCTGTTCGTCGAGCCTGAGAAGCTGGCCATGACCCAGCTGTTTGGAGACGAGCTCAGCCGAAAAGCCGAGTTTCATCTGGGCGTCGAACAGCGTTTGGATACGCTTGATGCCTTCCAGCGCGAACTCGAGGTCATTGCGAAAGATCAGCGCCGGCTGCGCGCCATCGAAGCGGACAAAGGGGGATTCGATCCGGAAGCATACCGCGGCCAGGTGGCGGTGGCCACCATGCACGGCGCAAAGGGGCTCGAGTGGGATCGCGTCTATCTGCTGTCCGTGAATGAATTTTATTTCCCCGCCGGCATCGATACCGATGCGTTCCAGTCGGAGAAATGGTTCGTGCGCGACAAGCTGAACCTGGAAGCCGAGACGCTGGCCCAGCTTGACGCCGCGATCGACGGCTCGCCGTACCACGAAGGCGATGCCTCGCGATTGTCGCGTTACGAATATGCCCGGGAACGACTGCGGTTGCTGTATGTGGGCATCACCCGCGCGCGGCGCGAGTTGATTGTCACGGCGAACAACGGAAAAGGCAAAAACCGGCCGGCCGCCGCGTTCGATGCGCTCAAACGTTACCTGGACACCCATGGCTGATCCCAGACCGATCGTATACAGCGCGCACAACTTGCAGGCGTTCGTGGACTGCGAGCGCAGGTTCGAGCTGCAGTACCTGGACCGGATGACCTGGCCGGCGGTGCCGGCCAGCCCGCCGCTCGTGTACGAACAGCTCATGGCCGACGGTCGGCGCTTCCACCAGATGGTTCAGCAGGACCTGCTCGGGAGCCCGGTACTCGAACCCACCGCGGTGGATCGTCCGTGTATATCCACCTGGTGGGAGAACTACGGGATGTATGACCCCGCCACCGAGGTCGAGGGCCAGCGATTTGTCGAGCGTATGCTCGTGGGGACGATCGGCCCCGTCGGCCCGCCGCTCGTGGCCAAGTACGACCTCATCGTGTGGACCGGCGAAGTGGCCGTGATTTTCGACTGGAAGACCTCGCCCCGGAAACCCGAACGCCGGCATCTGCTGGATCGGCTCCAGACCCGCGTCTACCGCTACCTGTTGGCGACCGCCGGCAAAGCCCTCACCGGCGGCGACCCGATCCCGCCCGAGGCCATCCAGATGGTCTACTGGTACGCCATGCACCCCGAGGACCCCGAGCTGATCGGCTATGACGCCGGGGCCTTCGCGCGCGACGAGCAGTACCTGCGCGAACTGGTCGACCGCATTGAACGCCGGCGAGCCGAAGGGCAGTTCGCGTTGACGGATCAGGAGCGGACGTGCCTATTGTGTACCTACCGCTCGTTCTGCGGCCGCGGCGGCGTCGCCGGCGAACTGACGGGCAACGAAGCCGATGAAAACGCCGGGCCGGACATCGACCTGCTCGGGGACCTCGACGCCATCGAGGCGATTGCATTTTAAGGTGCTATCATTTGGGTACTGGCGTGCCAATACTGTGGACACTTATTGTTGCTGGACCGTTCCTGACGATCAGGCCCCTCCTCGCCCCGAGGAGGGGCCTGATTTGTCAAGCGGTAGTGCCCTGATTTGTAAAACTGTCCGAAGTATTAATGCGCACCTGGCGACTCCTCCCACAGACCCCCCTGATTCCTCCGGCGCTGCTTGAAGCCGCCGGCGGCCGGACGTATCTCGCGCGCATCCTGTTGCAGCGCGGGCTCGTCGATCCAGACCGTGTGCGGGCGTTCCTGGATCCGGACCGGTACACCTCGGCGCCACCCGAGGCCATGCCCGGGCTCGTCGCCGGCGTCGTGCGCATCGAAACCGCCATCCGGCGCGGGGAGCGGATCCTCGTCTGGGGTGATTTTGATGTGGATGGGCAGACATCGACCGCCCTGTTTGTCTCGGCGTTGGAGGCGCTCGGGGCGCACGTCCTGTATCATATCCCCGTCCGCGCCCGCGAGTCGCACGGCATTCGGCCTGATGTGCTTCAGACCTATATCGACGCCGGCTTCGAGCTGCTTGTGACCTGCGACACGGGTATCGCCGCGGCGGACGCCGTCGCGGTGGCCAACGCGGCGGGTGTCGATGTGGTGGTGACGGACCACCACGACCTGCCGGCTGTGCTACCCGAAGCGCTGGCGCTGGTCAATCCCAAATTCCTCCCGCGCGAACACCCGCTTGCCGCCCTGCCCGGCGTGGGCGTCGTTTATAAAGTTGTCGAGGCCCTGTTCACACGCGCCGGCCGGGCGGATGAATTGGAGACGTATCTGGACCTCGTGGCGCTGGGTATCGTGGCCGATCTCGCGACCCAGGTGGACGATACCCGTTACCTGCTGCAACGCGGTCTGGCCGTGCTGCGCACGACCGAACGTGTGGGGCTTAAGGTGATCATGGAGCGCGCCGGCATCCAGCCGGCGGTCCTCAACGAGGAAGATATCGGATTCGGCATCGGGCCGCGGCTGAACGCCGTCGGCCGGCTGGCGGATGCCAATGTGGCCGTGCCGTTGCTGACGACAAAAAACCGGGCGGAGGCGGAACGAATCGCCGACGAACTCGAGCGGCTCAACGAGGAGCGCCGGCTGCTGACCGATCAGGTGTACGGAGCCGCGAGGGAGCAAGTCGACAGAGACCCGACGCTCGCGCAATACGCTGCGTTGGTGCTTGCGCATCCGCACTGGCATCAGGGGGTGATCGGGATTGTGGCGAGCCGGCTGGTCGAAGACTTTGGGAAACCGGTCATCCTGCTGGCGAGCCCCGAGGGGGAGCCGGCGCGCGGGTCGGCGCGATCGGTGGAGGGCTACCACATCACCGAGGCCATTGCCACCCAGGCGCCGCTGCTCCATGGATTTGGGGGCCACCCGATGGCTGCCGGCCTCGCCATCGATGCCGACCGGATCGATCGGTTTCGGGTGGGCGTCTCGACGGCCCTGTCCACCCAGCGCGATGGCTCCCCGCCTGATTCCGTACTGGAAATCGCGTTAAGCGTCGACCTTACCGCGCTCACGCCCGGGTTCGCGGACGAGATGGCCGCCGCGGCGCCGTTTGGACCAGGCAATCCCCCCGTCAATATCCTCTGCACGGGGCTGAAGCCCGTGACGGTGCGGACGATCGGGAAGACGGCGCGACACCGGAAAGTGACACTTGCCGGGCGCTTGGAGTCTGAGTGCGAGGTATTGTGGTGGAACAGTGCCGACAAGCGTGCGCCGGAAGAGGCGATCGACCTGGTGTTGCGCGCCCGGGTCAGCTTCTTCAGGGGAAAAGGGTCGCTGTCGTTGACCTGGCAGGAGCACCGGGAGGCCGGTGGCGAGGCGGCGCGCGTGACGGCGGAGGGGCTGGCGATCGAAGACCTGCG
>JBGSPJ010000286.1:0-5396 GCA_041738655.1 Rhodothermales bacterium
CCCCCTCTGCGCCCCAGCGCCTCCGCGGGACACCCCCCACCCCCTCCGCGGGACACAACCCCCACCCCCTCCGCGCCCCAGCGCCTCCGCGGGACCACCCCTTTTTCACCTCGGCACCACCTCCACCACCACTCTCTTGTACCGCGACAACGCCGGCGTACCCTTATCCGTCACCCGCAGGATAAAATGGGCCGTCTCCGGCTTCTCCACCTCCGGCGCCGTAATCGTATGGACGAAATACAGGTTCTCCGACAACGGCGAAAACGGGATCAACTCCGGATACGTCCCGGCTTCCCGGTACTGAAACCACCAGTAACTCAACCCATCCCCATCCGGATCGGTTGTGCCGGCGGCGCTTAATCCAAAAACCTCCCCCGACCTGACCTGCAGTGTATCCGGATGCCCGAGCGCCGGTACCGGAGGATGGTTCGCGTCCTCGTACGACTCCACCGTCCAATCCATCCGCGCGGCAAAGTCGTGCTGGAAATCCTCGCGCCAGCGCCAGAGCGACACCTTGTTGTTGCTGTATTCCACCGAATCCGCCCTAATGGCGCGCCCCCAACGTGAGGGATATCGCGGCCGGAAGGTGTCGACGGCGTTGGTCCAGATCGGCCGGGTTTCGGCCTGGATGAAGAACCGCGCGGCCATCCGGGTATTACTCGGGGGCTCCGGCGGCTCGGGCTGATACAACTCGTACCGACCGCCCCATCCCCCGATATTCGGACGCTCGGGATCGTTGAGTCCGTTCGGAATAAGGGACAGGAAGGCCGGCGTGTCCCCCTCCAGCCCATACGCCACGTCCGGAAATTCGGCGCCAAGCGGTCCATGATCTTGCTGAAGATGCTCCGCCAGCCAGTCGTTGCTCACGACCTCGTTATTCGCGCCAGGCTCGCGCCCCGTGATGGCCGACCAAGTCGAGTTCCCATAACTGCCCGGGCTCACGATGTAAAACAACTCGGGAAAGGTGGCCCGCATCCAGTGACCAGAGTCGCCCTGATCCGAAATCGTGTACACGCGCAGTTTACTCACCAGCCGGCCGGCATCCGCCGCGTTCCGCGTCTCCCGTATCTTCCAGAGCGCCTGGGCCAAGGTGTTCGGCCCGCCCCACACGGAGATCCAGAGCGGGCGATCATCGTCTTTTTCCAGCTCTCGCACGATCCACTCCGATCCCTCGGAATCCTTGCCGGCCCCCACACCCAACATGCCCGACACCGGCAGGCCCTCCGTCACAAGGGCGTTCAACGCTTCGGCCGTCGGGTATCCCCCTTCATGCCGAAGCAAATTTGGCTGCACCTTCCCGTAGGCATCAATGATCCGATGAAGCGTCTCCGGGACGACTTTTTCGGGCTGATGAACGGACGTTGTGGCCACGATCCCCCGGATGTCGATCTGATTGGCGTAGAGCAGCAGGCGGATGAGCGACTGGCTGTCGTCCGGGTCGGCCTCGATGTCAGTCAGAATGATGACGCGGTGCGGCTTCGCGGGGGCCGGCTGCTGAGCCAGAACAGAAAGCGCGGCCGGCGACCACGCCAGCATCAACAGTGCAAAAATTCCTTTGATCGATCGATTCATCGTGCGCCGGGGTTTACAGTTCGATGGATGTACAAAGAAAGTATACCCTCGACAAAGACGCGATTCTTGCCACAATTCCAGGAAATCCTACCGAAATCCTAGACTCCAGCATGCTCCGTGCGACGCTGACGGAACACATCGACCAACACCGCCACAATAATCACCGCCCCGGTGACAACGCGCTTCGTCGGATCGCTGGCGCCCAGCTGGGCGAGTCCGCTCTGCAAAAAGGCGATGATGAGCACGCCCAGTACGCTGTTGATCACCGAAGCGCGCCCACCCATCAGGCTCGTCCCCCCGATCACGACGGCGGCGATGGCGGCCAGCTCCATCCCCGTGCCAGCGTTCGGATCGGCTGAACCGAGATACGCCGTCTGGAACACGCCCCCCAGCCCACTCAACAAGCCTGCCAGCGCAAAAACGACGATCTGCACCTTTTTTACCTCCACGCCCGCCAGTCGCGCCGCTTCCCGATTGCCCCCGACAGCCAGCACATACCGCCCGAACACGGTACGGGTGAGTACCACATGCCCGCCGGCCGCCACCAGCAAGGCCACCAGAAACGCAAGGCTCAACCCCAGATACGGCAACGGCTCGCCCAACCCGGAAACAGCCGCCCCTATGTATTTCGTTTGTGACCCCGTGACCAGATACGCCCCGCCGCGAGCGATCTCGAGCATCCCGAGGGTGACGATAAACGAGGGAATCGACCAGCGCATGGACACATAACCCGACGCCACTCCACACAGTCCTCCAACACCGAGCGCCGCCACCATGCCCGTCCACAACGGCGCCCCGGCATCCACCAACAACACCCCCATCACGCTACTACCCAGAGCGAGCACGGACCCGACGGACAGGTCGATGCCGGCAACGCCCAGCACAAAGGTCATCCCTACCGCCACCACAATCAACGCCGGCAGTTGATTGGCGATCGTCTGAAAGGTCCGCACCGTAAAAAAGTGCTCCGTCGCCAGCCCGAATACGGCGGTGATCAGGATCAACACGCCGATCAGGCTGACGTAGCTGGCTGTTTTCATTCGAGAAGCGGATGCGGACCGACTATAGCCCGGATTCGGCCGTGACCAGGTCGACAGGTGTCTCCAGCACCCCATCCCCCCCTTCTTCCCCCCGGAGCCGGCGCAACGCGGCCTCGATGCCAAATACCGCCAGCTGATCCCCATGCTGATCGGCCGTCGCCAGGATCCGCCCCTCGGCGATCAACTGCCGCACGGCCTCGATGTTGTCGAACCCCACGATCCTCACCTCTCCTTCCCGGCCGGCCTGCTGCACCGCCGCAGCCGCGCCCAACGCCATGTTGTCGTTGCTGCAGAGGATGGCCTTCAGGTTCAGGTACTCCCCGAGCAGCGCGGCCGCCACGGTGTTGGCCGGCGCCTGCTCCCAGCTTCCGCTCTGGACGCTGACGATGTTCATGCCGGCTGCGGCCATCGCATCCCGAAAGCCCTGCTCGCGTTGCTGCGCATTAAACGCCGTCGGAATCCCCCCGATAATCGCCACTTCGTCGCCGGTCTGAAGCTGCATTGTCAGATGCGCACCTACTGCCTCGGCGCCCCTGCGGTTGTCGGGACCCACGAACGGGATGGACACACCGCTAGAGGCAAGCACGGCCTCGTCTAGCCGGTTGTCGATGTTGATGACGACAATGCCGGCGTCGGCGGCGCGTTTGAGGACGGGCACGAGGGCTCTCGAATCCGCCGGCGCGATGACGATGGCATCCACCCCGGTCGCGACCATGTTCTCGACCATCGCCACCTGCTGGCTGAGATCGCTCTCGTTCTTAATGCCGTTGACAATCAACTCGTACGCCTCGGGGTTCGCCGCCTGATGCGCGCGCGCTCCGTCCGCCATCGTCACGAAGAACTCGTTGGCGAGCGACTTCATGATGAGGGCCACGCGCGGTTTGCCCGGCATATCGGGCGTGGCAGCCGGCTGGCAACCGGCAAAGAGAAGGAGAAACGCCGGCAAGACTAAAACGGCTCGAATATAGGCGAAGCAAGTAGTCATATTGCACCAATGGGCCCGGGTGGATTATCTACAGGGGAAGTTGCTGAAAATAAGCGAGAGAACCAACATGGCAGGCCGGCCCACCATCTCCCCCCTTTTTCTCCTCCTGACAATGGGCTCATTGCTCGTTTTTTCGAGCTGCAGCACCCCTGAAGCACCCCGCCCCGAGACGCTGTCTCCGGCACCGGCCGCTCCCGAGCGCATCCGGCTCCTCGTCGACTCCGACGCCAACAACGAGCTGGATGACCAGTTCGCGCTCACCTACGTCCTCCACAATCAAGGCGTGTTCGACCTCGAGGGCATCACGGTCAACCACACACGAGGCGGAGGCGATATCCAGCAGCAATACGACGAGGCCGCTCGCATCATCGCCCTCTCCGCCCGCACCGATGTGCCGTTATACATGGGTGCGTCCGGGTCCTATGCGGAGATCGTCCCCTCCCTGGGCGATGCCGATTTCGACGGGCACGCGGCCGTCGACTTCATCATCGAACGCGCCCATGCCGACGACCCACGCCCCCTTGTCCTGGCACCCATCGGCAAGCTAACCAACATCGCGCTCGCGCTGGAAAAAGACCCGTCGATCGCCTCCAAAGTGAGGATTTTCTGGCTCGGCTCACATTGGCCCATGCCCGGCGAATACAATCTGGACAACGATACGACTTCGGTCAATCCGGTAATCGAATCCGGGGTGCCGTTTGAAATGGCGGTGGTGCGGTTCGGATATTACTCGGGCACCGGAGCAGTAAAACTGGGCATGAAGGAAGTGCAGGAAACGATGCCCGGCCTCGGACCGCGGATCGCGACGCCCATCACCGGCCGGCATGGAGGGGAGTTCTACACGTTCGGCGACTACGCCGTGAGTCTCTTCGAACACATGGGCGAGGACTATCGGGCGTTGTATGATCTGGCCGCGCTGTCGCTCCTCAAAAACCCGGCCTGGGCGGAGCGGGTCGTGATCGATGCCCCGCGCCTGACCGGCGAGGCCTGGGTGGAGGGTGCCGGCTCGGGGAATCAGATCGCCATCTGGGAAAACTTCAATTCCTCCCTGATTCTGAAGGATCTGTATGACACGCTAGAGTCTTCCGGGCGATAATCCGACTGGTGATCCACAAAAAAAGGTCTCCCTCAATCTGAGAAAGACCTTTCGGCGGAGGGGGAGGGATTCGAACCCTCGGAGCCCTTGCGAGCTCAACGGTTTTCGAGACCGTCCCATTCAACCACTCTGGCACCCCTCCGTATGTTCGAGGCCACAACCCGCGGCCGGCAATGGCGCTGTGCAACGCCGTACGCGCGCCAAACGTTTCATGGAGTTCGTGTTTAGATGCCCCATGAAAATGCCCCACGCGGGCCCATCGCGCCGGCCTATCCTAACCGTTTTTTTAGCAGATCGATCAGCTCGCGCAGATCGGTCGCCAGCGCGGCAAGATCAGGCCGTTTCGCCTGCTCCATCGCCACGTCATGGATGAATTCGCCGGGGGTCTTGCCTTCCTTCTCGGCCGCCGCCTTGATGGCCTCCCATTCGAGGTCGCTGAACCGGATCGACCGGTTTCTCCGAATCAGGTTGATGCTCACGGGTATCGTCGGGGGTTACAACGTAACGTAACGCGTTGCGCGTTTTCTCGTTAGACGTTGGGTGTTTGGGGGACGCTCCTCCGGGTTGTTACGCGTGATTCAAACACAACGCGCAACGAGTCAACGTGTAACGTCGATCACAGCATCGAGGCCAGCACGTCGGCCGCCTCCTGCAGCGTCTGGTCGAGCTTCTCCGGCTCGCGCCCGCCGGCCGTGGCCAGCGC
>JBGSPJ010000576.1:0-4082 GCA_041738655.1 Rhodothermales bacterium
CGTGGGTCCAGATCGGCCGGCCGGTGCCGGCGTGGAGCGCCACCACCGAGCCGCTGTCGCCCACGACGTACATCAACGAGTCGATGACGATGGGATTGTGGATGGCGGCGTCGGGGGTCTCATACGTCCAGGCCACCTGGAGTTGATCGACATTGGATCGATTGATCTGATCGAGCGCCGAGAAGCTGGTGGCGCCCGGCTCCCCCTCGAAGCGCGACCACTGGTAGAAGCGGTCGTCGAGCGAGCGCTCGGGAGCGCACGAGGCCACACCGAGCGCCATGCCGATGAGGGCTGCCTGGTACGATATCTTCAGGAGGCGATTTCCAATCATAGGTAGGCGGTCAGTCTTGGTCGGTCACGTTAAGCGTTGCGCGTTATTCCGTTGAACGTTTGGCGATCGGGTACGCACCGTCTGGCTGTGGGGCGTGACTCCAACATGAAACACCTAACGCACAACGAGAGAACGCTCAACGTCAGATAGTCAGGGGGATTCCGGGAGGGCGTAGGCGATGTACTTCGGCACCCTCGGCCGCGCAGGCGCCGGCTGCCCGAAGCCGCCGGCCGTAGCGATGGCCATGACGTACTGGCGGCCATTCACCGCGTAGACGGTAGGGATGCCTTCGCCGATGCCCGTCAGCGGCGTCCGCCACAGCATGGCGCCGGTTTCGGTGTCGTGTGCCCAAAACGTCTCGCCGGCCATCTGAAAGATCAGCCCGCCGGCCGTGACGGCCGGGCCGCCGCGCAACCAGTTGGCCGCGCCGGTATTGGTGATGCCCTGCTCCGCCAGATGGGGCACTTCGCCGAGGGGGGCCTGCCACTTGATTTCGCCCGTATTCATGTCGTAGGCCGTGAAGCGAAACCATGGCGGCTTGATCACCGGCACCCCTTTGCTGTCCAGCACATGGTTCCAGCCGCTCTGGTACCGCTGCGGGCCTTCGGGCCGTCCCGAGGTGAGAGCCTGGCCTGTCGTCAGAGCCAGATCGGGGTTGGCGAGATAGGCCTGCAGGGCGTCGAATTCGGTATCGGACAACTGTGGGAACGCTGGCATCAAGCCGCGGCCGCCCTTGATCGACTGCTTGAGCGCGTCGTGGTTGAGGCGATTGGTGACGCCGACGAGCGACGGAATGCCGCTGGTGGGCGTCCCCTGCCGATTGTCGCGGTGGCAGATCTGGCAGTTCATCTGGTAGAGGGCCTGCCCCTGGTCGAAGATCGACTCGCCCGTGCCGACGGCGCCGGCGGTGATCGGCTCGAGCTTCAGGACCGACGGCATGTTGTAGCTGAGGACGTAAAACGTCCCGTCGCGCGGGTCGCCGGCGGTGGAGGCGAAGTTGGCCCCGCCGCGGTTGCCGGGCACTTGCAGGGTGGGCTGCGTATCCGGCGGGGTGAACACGCCTTTGTAGACCATCGAGCGCACGAGCGCCTCGAGCGAATCCCGGTCGCGCGCGTCCATGTGCAGGTTAAAATCCTCGATGGATAAGGTGAGCGGGATAAACGGCGCCGGCTTTGTCGGGAAGGGCTGCGTGGGCCAGGCCTGTTCGCCTGGCATGTCCGAGGATGGCACGGGCCGTTCCTCGATGGGCCAGAGCGGCTCACCGGTCTCGCGGTTGAAGGCAAACACTTGCCCGGTCTTGGTCGCCTGCGCGACGATGTCGAGTGGCCGGCCGTCGCGCTGGATGGTCAGGAGGACGGGCGTGGCCGTGAGGTCGTAGTCCCACAGGTCGTGATGCACCGTCTGGAAGTGCCAGATCCGCTCGCCCGTCCGGGCATTCAGCGCTACCAGGCTGTTGGCGAAAAGGTTCTGGCCGTGGCGATCGACGCCGTAGAAGTCGTAGTTCGCGGAGCCGAGCGGGACGTACGCGATGCCGCGATCCACATCCATGCTGATCCCACCCCAGGCGTTGGCGCCGCCGGCCTCGTCCGAGCGCCCGGGCGGCCAGGTGTCGTACCCGAACTGGCCCGGCTTCGGGAGGGTGTGGAAGATCCAGACCTGTTCGCCGGTGCGGACATCAAACGCGCGGATGTGCCCCGGGCCGGCGTTATATCCCTCGCCCGGCGACGACCCGAGGACGATGAGATTTTCGAAAATGGCGCCCGGGCTGGGCGACGAGCCTCGCTCGACGCGGAGGGGGTCGATGTCGAGCCCCTGGCGTAGATCGACCATCCCGCTGTCGCCAAATGTCGTGATCAGCTCCCCGGTGAGCGCATCGATTGCCGACAGGGAGTTGGTGTTGGCGTACATCAGAATCCGCCGGTCGGTGCGGTCTTCGTTCTCCCAGTACGTCATCCCGTGTTCGAAATACCCACGCGGCAGCCCCATCAGCGACACGGCGTTCGGGCTGATGTGCTGCCAGAGGATCCGGCCCGTGCCGGCGTGTAACGCGACGACCGCGTTCGAATCCCCGAAGACGTACATCGTCGAGTCGACCACGATCGGGTTGATCGACGCCGCTCCTTCGGTCTCATAGGTCCAGGCCACCTCCAACTGATGGACATTGGTCCGGTTGATCTGGTCGAGCGCCGAAAAATGCGTGGCCCCCGGCTCTGCTTCGTACCGCGACCACTGGTAAAACCGGGCGTCGAGCTGGTCGGACGATCCCGAGCAGGCGGATACGAGGACGAGGAGGGCGAGGAGGGGTATGCGGGGCATTCTGAATTGCGAAGGATGATGAATGATTGAGATTTCTCTCTATCGTACTGTCATCCCGGACTTGATCCGGGATCCAAAAGGATTGCAATTCGGCTGGACCCCGAAACGACCCCCGGAAACAGTCCGGGGGGACTAACGCAGTAATCAAGTCCGGGGTGACAAATCATCGACTAATAAACACATTCGTCCCCCGGCGCGCGGAGGTCAGGATGTCCGGCAGGCCGTCGTTATTCAGGTCGGCCGAGATCATATCGGTCCCGACACCCGAGTTGTTGTTGACGAGTTCGGGGACGAAGCGGACCATGCCGTTTTCGCGGACGAGGCGGAACCAGTAGACGACGGGGGCGCCGAAAGCGTCGGGATCAGTGGGGTTTTCGCCGAAGTGCGCCCACCAGCGTTTGCCGGTGACGATATCCTGGAGTCCGTCGCCGTCGATGTCGGCCAGCGTCAGGGCGTGGAGCGCGGCGAAGACGACGCCGTTGTTCGGGTGGGCGAAGTCGTCCATGATCATATGGCGTTCGAACGAGATCGTGCCAGCGGCGTTGCGTTTTTGCTCGAACCACGCCAGGCCGAATCCGTGGCCTTCGAGGCTGGTGACAACATCGTTCAGCCCGTCGCCGTTGACATCGTAGGCAAACGCACGGGCGCCGCCGCCGCCGCCCTGCTGCGAGCCCCAGCGGCCAAACGTCTCGGGGTGGTAGGTCCAGGGCTGCCCGTCCGGTGTCGCCGGCTGTTGCCACCAGCCGTACGCCTGGATGATGTCCTTCCGCCCATCACCATCGACATCGCCCGTGCCGAGGCCGTGTGCGTACATCGCGCCCCAGGGCCCTTTTTCGGTGACCGCATGGAAGGTCCACATCTGCGTCGGGTCCGGTCCGGGCTCGGCGTAGCCGATGAAGCCGCCGTCGGTATAAACGTATTCGAGCTGTCCGTCCCCGTCGATGTCGTCCGCGAAGGCGACCTCGTTATCGACCGACGGGATCACCATGTACTTGGCCCAGCGGTGCACGACGGCGTCCTTGCCAGGGTTGACGAAGAGGAAGCCAGGCCGGCCCGGCTCGCCGGTATGCATCACATCCGGGTAGCCGTCGCCCGTGAAGTCGCCGGCCGAGGCGAGGAGTGGATCGGGGTAGGATGTCGGAGAATAGGTTTTGGGGACATACAGCTCCTGGCGCGTCGTGAATTCGGGGCCGATGAAGATATTCGGGCCGGCGATCACATCCATATTCCCATCCAGGTTCACATCGGCCGCGGTGACGGCTTCGCTGTAGAACATGGCCTCGAGCTGCTGCTTGCGGAACCGGGGGGACGTCACCTCGATCGGATGGGCATTTTTGACGTCCATCGGCTTGACGCCCACGCCACGGAACCGGATCTCGGTGCCGGCGGGGCCGGAGACAAAGAGGCCGACCTGCCCGTGCGCCGTGCGCGCGGC
>JBGSPJ010000579.1:0-7627 GCA_041738655.1 Rhodothermales bacterium
TCGACCGCTCTGCGCCGCCGCTTCCCGGCCCGCCGCCGCTGCTCGACGCGCCCGAATTCGACCGGTTCGTGCTGCCCAACGGCCTCGAGGTCGTTCTGATGGAGAAGCACCAGGTGCCGCTGGTACAGCTTACCCTGCTCGTCCGCGCTGGCTCGGTGGATGATCCCGCCGAGAAGACCGGCCTTGCCAGCCTCACGCTAGATATGATGGATGAAGGCGCCGGCGGCCGTGACGCGCTGGCCCTGGCGGATGCCGTCGATTTCCTCGGGGCGTCGCTCTCCACATCCGCCGGCCTGCACACCGCGTCGGTCGACCTCTTCACGCCGCTCTCCAAGCTCGCGGATGCCCTCCCGCTCATGGCCGATGTCGCGCTCCGTCCCGACTTCTCCGGCGAGGAGCTCGAGCGCCAGCGGGCGGACCGGCTCACCGACCTCGTCCAGGCTCACGACGAGCCCAACGCGATCGCGTCGGCGCTCTACAGCCGCACCCTTTTTGGCGCCGACCACCCGTACGGCGTCCGTACGGCCGGCACCGAAGCCAGTCTGCGTGGCTTCACCGCGGCCGACCTCCAGCAGTTCCACCGCACCTATTTCCACCCGGCCAACGCGGCGCTGATTGTTGTCGGCGACGTGACGCGGGCCAGCATCGAGCCGGCGTTGACCGCGGCGTTTGGAAGCTGGCAGGCCGGCGAAAACCCGAAGGTGACCGTGTCGACGCCCCGGCAGGTCAAGGGGCGGACGATCTATCTGGTGGATAAACCCGGCGCCGCGCAGTCGGTCATCCGTATCGGCCGCATCGGCGCCGCGCGGGCCACGGAGGATTATTACGCGATGACGGTGCTCAACACCATCCTCGGCGGCTCGTTTTCGTCGCGGCTGAACCAGAATCTGCGTGAGGACAAAGGGTACTCGTACGGTGCCGGCTCCAGCTTCGGCTTCCGCCCCGTGCCCGGGCCCTTCCTCGCAACCTCCGCCGTACAGACCGACGTCACCGGGCCGGCGCTGGCAGAGTTCATGAAGGAACTCCGCAACATCCGCAACCCGATCCCGGCCGACGAACTGGACCGCGCGAAGAACTACGAGGCGCTCCAGTACCCGCAGTCGTTCCAGACCGTGGCGGATGTCGCCGGCCAGATCGAGGACTTGCTCGCGAACGCCCTACCCACGGACCACTTCGACACCTACCAGCGCCGCATCCTCGCCGTCACCGCCGCCGATGTGCAACGCGCCGCCAAGAAGTACATCGACCCCGACCACCTCGCGATCATCGTCGTCGGCGACCGCTCGATTATCGAGCCCCAGATCACGGCGCTGAAGCTCGGGAAGATCGAGTACCTGTCGGTGGAGGATGTGCTGGGTCCGGTGCCGGCGATGGAGTGACTCCATGCAGTGGAGAGACGATGTTATCTTCTACACCTGGCATAAACGAACTCAGGGTCGAGATCGGCGCCTGAATCCCATTCGATCGTGTCGAAAGCTACACGAACCCGTTCGAATGCCGCACGGTCCCTGAGTTTTTGAAAGACCCCGAAATCCAGGAAGGGCTTCATATCCAACATCCCACGTTCGCCGTTGTCGAATTCAACGGAGAGGATATAATCTTCGCCGGCAACTACGCTTTTGACCGAGGGATACATAGGTCTCCTCCTCCCTTCATCGGATGATGGCAAAAGAGCGCATGATCGCTTCACTGGCAAGCCGCATGAAATACACGCCGGCGGGGTACGGGCTCACGTCGATGGTGATGGTTTGTTGACCCACGGGCGCCGGCGCGAGGTGGTCCTCAAACACCTGCCGGCAACGCACAGCAACAGGCAGAACGGAAGGACCCACGCGATAGGACGATTGGCTACCATCGGACGACTGATTTGTGGTGTAAAACACCTTACTCCCGCCGACGGGTGCGAGGTTCCTGGGCCGGCGTCACGCTGGACGAGACGAGGTTTTTTCGAGTAGGAGTACGAGTACCGCTTCGCTGAGTACGAGTACGAAAAATCCCTGCTCGTTTTGCTAAAAAGAGGCGGTAGTTGACGCGCTATGCGATCCGTCACAAAGACGGTTTGTCTTCTGAGGCGTAGACGTGTGGATTGTGCCGCTCCATGAAGACGCTCGGCTGTTTCAAGGCGGTGAAGCCGTATTTTTCGTACAACCCGTGGGCGTCTGACGTCGCGAGGATCCACCTGCGAAGGCCCTGGAGATCGGGGTGGGACGTGACACAATCCATCAGCCATTTGGACAATCCCCGGCCACGGAATTCCGGCAGGACGAAGACATCCCCCAGATAGGCGATCGTTGCGAAGTCGCTGATGACGCGGGCAAAACCGATCTGCTTCCCGTCGCACCGTAGTGCAAAGCACATCGCCCCCTGGATCGATCGTTCCACGGTTTCCCGGGGAATCCCTCGGGCCCAATACGACTGGCTGAGGAAGCCGTGGATGACATCGAGATCCTGAGCTTCAGGATCCGTGGTGACGGTAAACTCCTCTCTTGTCCATTCCATTGACTGACCTATTTCGATCTCTCTCGGCAGATTGCACATGGTGTTCGAGTATGAGTACGAGTACGAACCTTCGACGCCGCGGCGACACTCATGGAATATCCCCCCTTACTCCCATACTCTCATACTTCCTCACTCCCATCCCCCCATACTCACCCTCCCCGCTTCCACATTTTTCCGCACCTCAAAGAACTCGGCATCCGTCAGGAACGCCTGGCGGTAGGCTTCTCCGATCTGTTGTTGGATCGCCGGTACGCGCCGCGCCTCAACCAGCGCCACGACGCAGCCTCCGAAGCCGGCGCCGGTGAGTCGCGCCCCATAGACGCCAGCGGTTTCCAGCGCGGTGTCCACGATCCGATCCAGGGCCGAGCTGCTGACGGCGTAGTCGTCGCGGAGACTGGCGTGGGAGGCGCTCATAAGGGCACCGAGGCGGGTCAGATCGCCGGCCCTTAGCGCGGCGGCGGCGGCTTCCACGCGGGTGTTTTCGGAGACGACGTGCCGGCAGCGGCGGAAGATGACGGCGGGGAGGTCGGCTTCATGGCGCGTCAGGAGATCGAGTGACACGTCGCGCAGGGACGCGACTGAGGGGTCGAACCGGCGGAGGATGTCGACGCCGGCCTCGCACTCGCCCCGCCGCTCGTTGTATTTGGAGGAGGCGAGGGACCGCGGCGCCTTGCTGTCGATAATCAGCAGCGCGGCATCGCCCAGTGCCATCGGGATCTCCTGGTACTGGAGCGTGCGGCAATCCAGAAAGAGCGCATGGCCGGCGCGGCCCAGACGCGAGGCGAACTGGTCCATGATCCCGCACTGCAACCCGATCCAGGTGTGCTCCACCCGCTGGCAGAGCTTCGCGCCCTCCACGGGGTCGATATCCAACCCGTACACCGCCTGGAGCGCTAACAGCGAGGCTACCTCGATGGCGGCGGAAGAACTCAACCCCGAACCGAGCGGGACATCCCCGTAGATGACGGCGTCGAACCCGTGCGGGAGGGGTGTCCGGGCGTTGACCTCGGCTACGACGCCACCCACGAAGTGCCGCCAGGTAGCGCCGCGCTCGCCGGCGGCCGCGAGGTCGAATGTGGCGGATTTGTCGAAATTGACCGAATAGAGGTGAACCTGACGGTCTGCCCGGGGCGCGGCCATCACGTAGACGGCCTGCTCGAGCGTGACCGGCAGCACGAAGCCGTTGTTGTAGTCGGTGTGGTCGCCGATCAGGTTCACCCGGCCGGGCGCGCGGACGCAGACGGTGGGGGGGTTATCGGGGAACCGGGTGGCCCAGGTGCGGTGGAGTGGGGTGGTCATTGTTGGGTTATTTGGAGTCCCTCGGAGGGGAGGATAGGGGGGCTCCCGCGGAGGCGCTGGGACGCGGAGGGGTGTCGCGGAGGTGGGCGGCGCTGGTTTCGGGCAAGATATCGCGTTGGGGATTGCCCAGCATCTCATATCCTACCATAAACTTTTTGATGGTAGCGGAGCGGAGCAATGGGGGATAGAAGTGCATATGCAGCCGCCATTCGGGGTGTGGGAGCCCGTCGGTGGGGGCCTGGTGGAGGCCGGCGGAGTAGGGGAATGAGATGTGGAAGAGGTTGTCGTACCGGATCGTGACCTGCCGGAGGATATCGGCGAGGCCGGCGCGGGCGTCGGCGGAGAGGGCGAGGAGGTTGGGTGCGGGCTGGCGGGCGATGACGAGGGTCTCGAACGGCCAGAAGGCCCAGTAGGGGACGAGCGCTGTAAAGAACTCATTCTCGCAGACAAGGCGATCGCCGAGCCGGCGTTCCTCGGCGAGGTAGTCGCCCAGCAAGGTCTGGCCGTGGGCGGCATAGTAGTCGAGTTGCCGGACGCCTTCCCGGGTCGGCTCGACCGGCACCCGGCGCTCGGCCCAGATCTGCCCGTGTGGATGGGGGTTGCTGCATCCCATCATCGCCCCTTTGTTTTCGAAGATCTGGACGTACCCGATGTCGGGATCGGCGCCGAGCCGCTCAAACTCCTCTGCCCAGACATCGACGACGCGGCGAACGGCCGGCAGGTCCATGTGAGGCAGCGTGAGATCGTGCCGGGGCGAAAAGCAGATGACGCGGCAGCGGCCGGATTCGGACTCGGCCTGGAGCAGCGGATGCCCCGACGCCCAAGCCGGCGTATCGGGCTGGAGGGCGGCGAAGTCGTTGTCGAAAACAAAAGTATCCGGATAGTTCGGGTTGACTTCTCCTGCGGCACGCCGGTTGCCGGGGCACAGGTAGCAGTCCGGGTCGTGCGCGGGGAGATGGACGATGGGGAGCTCCTCCACCTGCCCCTGCCAGGGCCGTTTGCCGCGGTGGGGAGAGACCAGCACCCAGTCGCCCGTGAGGGCGTTGCGCCGGCGGTGGACGCCATCGAAGGAGTAGCGGAGTGGGTCGGACACGGGAAAAGCGAGTCAGTCGCCGGCGCGAGCGGTTTTCAGATCGCGCATCGTCTTCGCGTTACGCAGGTCCTCCAGCTGGTCGTGCGTGCGCCCGATGGCCGCGTCGAGGCGCGCGATGTCCATCGAGGAAACCCGCCCCGTAGCTTCGGCCTCATAGCGAAAGAGCTTGACACTGGCCACCAGCAGATTGACGATTTCCGTAGCGTTGACCATCGTGGCCTGCAGGGCCTTGATGCGCTGCTTCTCAAACGCCCGTTCGCGTCGCTCGCGGCTGCGAAGCACGGACAGGTCCCAGAGGGCGCCGATCAACACGATCACGAGCCCGAGAAAGATTTCATCCAACTCGAGCGGCTCGAACCGGGCAAGAAAGCCCAGAAAGCCCTCAAACGTCTCGATGCCGAACACAAGCGACAACACGAGATGGATGACACACAGCGCGCAGGCGATCAACGTCGCCCGCAGTTCAAGGATGGAACGCATGGGACAGGAAATGGCTTACAGTAGGCGAGTGGGCCCGATCGGACCTGAATATAGGCGGTCCCGACCATCTATACATCATCGTGATTAACTGCTCAAGAGACGACCCGCATGCCGAACTGTTCTACGAAAGGGTCAAAGTCTCGATCGGAGTACAACAGGGCATGTTGTTCCGCGATGCAGAATGTGGCAATGATCACATCCGCGGTTTTTTGTACCGTGATGCCCCGTTTGCGGAGCTCCCGATAATACTCGGCACTCCTGATCGCGTTATCCACCCCGAGTAGTTCGAAGACTTCCAGGGATAACAGGACATCCTTCGCCTGGCGAAAATCACGGTCGGAGCGAAAGCCTTGCAGCACTTCCATGAGCATCAGATCGCCGATGCCGATTGGCTCCACGCCGAGTAAACCATCCAGCCTGTCGACCTGCGGCGTGGCGTTGCCGTTAAAGTAATCGACCCAGACGCTTGAATCGACCAGAATCATGTGTCCGTCCTCATCGCATCCAGATCGCCTTCCCATGTTAACTTGCCCCGAAGCGTCTTAATGCGCTCCTGCCGGCGGAGATGAAGCAACGTCTTGAGCCCGAGCTCTACGGCCTCCCTTTTTGTCTTGAGCCCGGTCGCTTTCAGGACTTCGTTCATCAACGCTTCGTCGATCACTATATTCGTTCTCATAGTCCTAATACGATGTGTATAGAGCCAATGAATCGTACACAATCTGACGCACAACGTTCCCTTTAGAGCACGACCTCATGATCATCGTATCCGGAAAACTCCACATCGTCTCGGGCCGGCGCGACGCCTTCGTGGCGAGGTCGGTCCCATCGGTTATTGCGGCTCGCGAGGCGCCGGGCTGCATCGACTTCGCCGTCTCGGCGGACCCTGTCGAGCCGGACCGGGCCAACATCTACGAAGAATGGGAGTCGATGGACGCTCTCGAGGCGTTTCGGGGGGCTGGACCGGAGGATGATCTCTTTTCGCTGATCGTGCGGGCGGACGTGAAGGAGCGGGCGATGTAATTCAATCGCCAATCGAGCGAACTCCAAAGAGCGATCCCAGGACAGGAACGCGTCCTATCGCGCAGCGTCAAAGACGCTGTCCGAAGAGTCAAATCTAGCCAGTCAGTGTCGATGACAACTTCCATTGAAGCCAGTCGATTTATAACGGATAGCAACGGCAACCGCATTGGAGTAATCCTTGATCTGGAACGATACGAGGAACTGTTGGATGCCCTGGAAGAGCTAGAAGATATTCGAGCCTTCGACGCGGCCAAGGCTATGCCCGACACGACCATTCCGTTTGAACAAGCCATTCGCGAAATCGAAAAAGGGCGTAAATGACGTATCAGGTGCAGATCTTGCGCCGAGCCCAGAAAGCATTGGCCGCACTGCCAGAGCGGGACTACGAGCGGGTCCGCGATGCGATTCATACCCTGGCGAGTCAGCCGAGGCCTCCCGGATGCAAGAAGCTTACCGGACGCGATGCTTGGCGTATTCGCGTGGGTTTTTACCGAGTCATCTATGAAATCCAAGATGAAGTGAGGGTAGTTACCGTGATAGAGGTGGGCCATCGTAGGGACGTCTATCTCTAATAATTACAAATCATTCCACAGTTCATAGCCGGTCCTCAGCCACCCGGCGGCGTGCTCGAGGGATGGGCCGGAAGCCGGCGCGATGACCACCCGGCCCCGTCCGAACGACGCATACTTCCATCCGCTGGCCCCGCCATCGATTTCCACCGGAGCGGAGCCGGCCAATTCGAATGCAACATCGAGCAGCAAGAGGCCGCCCCCGTCGCGCAGATACCGTTCGAGCGCCGTCCGGGCCTCGGGCTCCAGGACCGGCGCGGCGCCCGGGCAACCGGCAATGGTGATGAAGGCGTAGTCGCGGAGGTCGTACTGCGTAAGCATGCTCAGATCCTGCGCGGAGTCCATCGCTAGAACGCCGGCCTGGCTCAACCGGGTAGCGATCGATCGCGTCGGCGTGACACATCCAGACAGAGCGAGCACCAGCCCTTTCGCCGGCGCGCCGGTCAGGCGCCGCGTGACCTCGGCGTCCGTGTAGAAGCGCGAAGGAACGCCTCCGACTGGCACCTCCAGGCCGGAGGCCCAGACGAGCGCGTTGAGCATGAGCGTCCGGTAGTCGGGGTGCTTCCAGTCGGCATAAAAATGCCCTGTGGTGGTGCCAAACCCACGGCCGCCGTCGGCGCGTTCGACGGCCCAGGCGACGACATCGCCGGCTGGATGCGCGAACTGG
>JBGSPJ010000684.1:0-13153 GCA_041738655.1 Rhodothermales bacterium
AGCGCGACGACGCCGGTGTAGCCGGCTTTAGCGGCGATATGGAGGGGCGACTCTCCCTTGCGATTGGCGAGGTTCGGGTCGGCGCCGTTGGCGAGCAGGACGCGGGTCAGCCGCGACGAGCCCAGCAGGGCGGCATGGTGAAGCGGGGTGGCGCCAAAGACCGTATGTGCGTTCGGGTCGGCGCCCTGGCTCAGAAGGAGGGCGGCAATGGCCGGCTCATCCATCATCGAGCGAACGCCGTGCAGGGGCGTCTCGCCAAACACCGTTGCTGTATCAGCCCGGGCGCCGGCGCCGAGCAGATCGGTAACCATCGCAACCGAGCCTTGCTCGGCGGCCATATGGAGGGGCGTGAGGTCGTTGCCGTCGGCATTGCGCGACATTACATTGGGGTTAGCCGAGGCCGTCAGGAGCAGGCGGACGAGGTCGGGGCGATTCGTCTCGACGGCGCGGTGGAGCGGGGTGAAGCTATCCAGCGCGCCGATGCTGTCCGGACGGGCGCCGAGCGCAAGCAGCTGGGCCACGGCGCTCGAATCGCCGGCCCAGAGCGCCTCGTAGAGCGAATCGGTCAGGGCCTCGTAGAGGGCCGATGAGTCCGCGACGACGGGCGTCGCCAGCGAATCCACCGAAACCGTCTCGGGGGTTGTTGTGCGTGAAAAAGGGTTAGACAGGAAGGGAAGAATCAGCAGGAACGGGATAAAGATGAATCGTCTCATGCGCCGGGGGGACCGTTACGGTGGTTAAAGGGCGGATGAGGTACAGTCGATAGCAGAGGCTGTGGAACCTCGGTGCGGGTGGGGCCGCGGTCTTTCTGGTGGGTAGTCGAGTGAATTCCAAAGCCTGTGCCGGCCCGAGGCGAAGTGCGGTAAAAATGGTCAAAATGATGGAATTAAGCCGTTTCTAATCGTCTCAGTGTGAGAATCGGTCTCGGGGCGAGGGGTTTAAGGTTTAAGGTTTAAGGTTTAAGGCAAGTGTCCTTAAACCTCGAACCTTAAACCTTACACCCTTACTTCAGACGGACGACGTACGCAGCGCCGGGCTGTTGGTCCGAGTGTTCGCCGATGACGGCGAACTCGCCGCCGGCGGCGATCGAATAGCCGAAGGCCACGGCGCCGACATCGAAGATGCGGCGCTGGGTCCATTCTCCGGTGTCGGGTTTACGGCGGAATTCGTAGACGACCCGGTCGATGTTGAAGTCTTTGCCGAGTTGTTCGTCGTAGCCGGCGATGAGTGCGCTGTCGCCGTCGAACGAGACCTCGGTGCCGAAGGCACCGTCTTTATAGGGTACGCGGGGACGGAGCGTCTGGGAGAGGGCCCATTTGCCGGCGTCGTTTTTTTCATAAAGCGTCGCCTCGCCGGACTTCCCATCGCCGGCGCGGCTTTCTCCTACCAGGATGCGGCCCTGGCTGAGATCCACCGAAATCCGGTGGTCGTCAATGCCTCCGATGCGTTGGGATTCATGCCAGGTATTGGTTTCTGCGTCGCGTTCGAAGACATAGATGGAGCCGGGTTTCGCGCGGAAGTAGGTGGATGAAGTCACGACGGCCACATCGCCGTCCAGCGTGGCGTTTCCGCCAAAGACGCCCTGGGCGAGGCCGCCACTGCCGGCGAGGCGTGCGGCGCGGATCCAGCGGCCCGACACGGGGTGACGTTCGTAGATGTAGGCGGCGCCGGCGTAGAGGTGGCGGATCGGGTCGCCGGAGGTTGTGATGAGCGCACGGTCGCCATCGAGCGATACCGACGCGGCGAACGATCCTTCTTCTTCCTGCCGCTCATCGACGATTTTGGCCGACTCAAGCCATTCGCCCGACGTCGAGTCCCGCTCGAATACATAGGCAGCGTTCGAGGCGTTCCGGTTTGTAAGGTTGCCCGAAGCCGTGATCAGCGCCCGGTCGCCGCTGATGGAGAGTGCGTGCCCGAAAAAATCCCCCTCGACACAGTCCTTCGGCGTGAGCCTGGCGACCTGTGTCCAGGTTTCCTGCTCGGAATCCCGTTCAAATACGAACACGGCGCCCGAATTCGCGCCACAGACGTTTTCGGCGCTGGCGCCCACCAGCGCGCGGTTGCCATCGATGGCGACCGAGACACCGAATGCGTTGGAGGCGGATGTATCGGCGTAGGGGATCTTGAAAATCTGCGCGGAAGCGGGGAATGGGGCGAGCGCGACGGCGAGGGTCATGACCAGATGGCCGGCCATGGTGCGAAGTACGTGAAGGGTCTGGTTCGACATCATAGGGAATCCGAATCGCTGACAAACATGGTACAGGGCTGCGCGAATTCCTGAGGATCAGGCGCCGATCAAACTACACGCGAGGGGGCCCTGGCGCGTAAGCCACACGCGGAACGTGGTTGTCGTACAGACTCATGCCGGCGATGCCATTCCGCGGGCCGACGATGTACGATCGATCACCTTGTCCGTGCGCCACCAGGCATACGCCGACCGGCCGCCATCGATCCCGGGCAGGAGAAGCTCGTCAGAGCGCAAAGGTATAGGTGTACTTGACGATCAGTGTTCGCGCGCCGGAGACCGGAAGGACCGCGATGTCGCTGAACCGGTTGCGGTCGGAATTGAGCTGCTCGTCGTACACGATCCAGAGGTCGTTCCCCTCGCGGAAGTTGTACCGGAGGCGCAGGTTGGTCGAAAACCGGTCGGCCGCGCTGTTGTACTGGATGAAGGCGTTCGCCGAAAGCATCGTGTTGAGCGCGGTGCCGACGCGGAGCCGGCCGACGTGGGCGTCGAAGGCCTGGTCGCGATCCGGGAAGCGAATACGGCTGTATTCGTATTCGCCGGTTAGTTCGAGGAACTTGGAGACGAACCAGGTGGGCGTCAATGTGATCGAATGGCGCCATCCGTCGAAGAACGTACCCGAGTCCAGCGCGAAGCTGACTTTCTTGAGCTGTGTTTGCGGCATGCTGTACTCGAAAGACGCCCCGGCGTTGGTGTAGGAGCCGACTGGTACCTCGGCATCCTCCGACAGCACAAACGGCACCAACAGATCCTCGTACACGACGCGTGCTTCGAGGACGCCGCTGGAAAGCCTTTTGTCGCTGAACGACCAGGCGATGGTGCCTTCTGCGGACTCGGCGGTGCCGTCGGCATTCCGGAGGTACGAGTTGCCTCCCAACGCGAGGGTATGCCAGATCAGGTTGGACGATTCGCCGGGCAGCCAGGTGTAGGACACGCTCTGGTCGGAGAGCAGGTAGTCGTTCCGCTGGATGAATCCGATGCCGGGGTTGTAGTCTGCGCCGGACCATACCCAGCCGCTGCGATACCCGAAGCCGGCGCGTCGCCGGCGTTCAACCTCGGCCGTGAGCCGTCCACCGCTGGTCACATCCGCGCCGGCCAGATCGCGTTTGTCGAACGTCTGCGCCCACTGGAAATTGAGGAAGTCATCTCCGAATAGGCGGATCAGGCCGTCGAGGCCGTAGGCGACGTTGTAGCTGCCATCCACCCCGATCCGCGAGGTGCCCATGACGCCGGCGTACGATTGGGAATTGAGCACCTGCCGCCGGGCCCGCAACACCCCGAAATTCTCCGACGGGAGGGCATCAATTTTTGCGGTGTGCATATCCAGAAACCCGAATTCCCAGCCGCCGACGCGCCCGACTACGCGTGCGCCGCCCACGATTCGGACCGGCTGGCCGCCTTCGGTGAGGCCGATGCGCCGGCTGTGGAAGAGCCGGCTCTGCCCGCCCGTCCGGAAGTCGAACAGCCCGGAGCGCTCCTGGAAAAACTGACGTTTTTCGGGGAAAAACAGGGAAAAGCGCGTGAGGTTGACCTGCTGGTCGTCCGCCTCGGCCTGCGCGAAGTCGGTGTTGACGGTCAGGTCCAGGTTGGTGTTGCTCGTCAACCCGTACTTGAGATCGATTCCCACTTCATGCTTCCAGTCATTCTGCGCGATATACCGCGCGTTGGGTGCATCCAGATTCTGGACCATCCCGTTGCCGCCGAGGGCGTAGGGTGTGATGTAGACCGGATTGCTGGGCGTGATATCCTCCATGACGATTTTTTTTGCCTTCGAGGGCTTGAGGAAGGCCCAGTTGACGTTCGGGGGGATATCGGGATAGATAAGGCGTTCGCTGCGTCGGGCGACCTTGCGCTGGACCGTCATCCCCATGGTCACTTTGCCGTTGAGCGGTTCGAAGCGGAGGCTAGAGAAGGGGATTCGGAGTTCGGCGAACCAGCCTTCGGGTGTGACGATCGTCTTGACGTCCCAGTACGTATTGAAGCTACGGTTGAGCCAGCTGCTGTTCGAAATGCCGCCGCCGGAGGCATCGTTCGAGATGGAGGCGTCGAGCCGGTTGCCGGCCGGCGTGGTCGTGATCAGGATGCCGGTTTCGTTGTCGTTGTACGTATCCAGCAGGATCTCGAAGTGATCGTCGCCGCTCAGGCGGTCCCGGTAGAGGGTGTTCGCGCGGATGCCGTTCTGGTCTTTGTCGTACGCCCGCATCGAGGCGTAGAGGTACTGGTCGTCGTATCCGAAACGAATTTCCGTGTCTTCCGACGGCGGGACCGCGTAGCGGGGCTCATACTGCACCATCGGCAGCGGCTCGATGGCCTCCCAGTCGGGCTCGTCGATGATGCCATCGAGGACGATGGGGCCTTTCATCCGGTGCAGGACGAGCGGGTCCGAGGTATCCTGGGCGTGGGCGGAAGCACACCCGAAGACGAGTACAACGATGAACAGGAGGCGGCGCGAACACATGGCGGCACGAGGCAATCAGGAGGGGTAAGGGGAGGTGTATCCGCTAAACTACACGCCGGCCCCTCGTGATGCAATCGGCCGGCGTTATTCCGTGCTCGCCAGCTGCTCGGCCAGTTCTTCCCACGAGGCGTAGAGGGAAGCGAGTTCGTCCTTGAGCATCTGGTACGCGACGGTTGTCGCACGGGCCTTCTCCGCGTTGTCGTACAGCGAGGGTGCGGCGAGTGCCTCCTCCAGCTTGAGTTTCTCGGCTTCCTTGCGTTCGATGCGGGATTCGAGATCGCGGTGGGCCGAGCGAAGCTGTTGGGTCGACAGGCCAGAGCCGTTTTTCTTGGCCGCACCGTTCGGAGAGGCACTCGCCAGAGCGCCGCCGGTGCGTTCGGCGTCGCGCCGGCGATTGCGTTCTTCGGCCTCGAGCCGTTTCTGCTCCTTTGTTTTGGGGCCGCCGGCGCGCTTTACATTTTTATCCTCCCCGGTATCCTTCTTCTCGAAAACGGGTGTTTCGCTGTTGCGGGATACCTGGCCGGCCGTGCCGTGTTCGATCTGCCAGAGGTAGTCGGCGTAGTTGCCGAGGTACTCGCGCGCCTCGCCGTGTTCCACGCGCCAGACCTTGTTGACGATCTGGTCGAGGAAGTGGCGGTCGTGGCTGACGACGACAAACGTACCGGAGTATTGCTTCAGCGCCTCGATGAGGACGTTGATCGAGCGGATGTCCAGGTGGTTCGTGGGCTCGTCGAGGATAAGGAAGTTGGCCGGCCGCAGCAGGGTGCGCGCCAGCGCGACACGGCTTTTTTCACCGCCCGAGAGCACCTTCGTGTATTTAAAAACGTCGTCGCCCGAGAACAGGAACGCGCCGAGGACGGAGCGCAGCTCGGTCTCGGTGTGGCCGCGACCGACCTCGTGCATGGACTCGAGGATCGTGTGGTTCGGATTGAGGGTGTCTGCCTGGTGCTGGGCGAAATAGGTCATCTCGACCTGGAAGCCCAGCTTGCGGGTGCCCTCGAAATCTTCGGTGCCGTTGAGGATGCGGGCGAGGGTGGACTTACCCGCGCCGTTTTTCCCCACGAGCGCGATTTTGTCGCCGCGCTCGATGGTCATGCCCCGGGCATTTTTGAAGACCTGGATGCGGCCTTCCGCCGTGTCGTACGTCTTGGAGTAGTCCGTCAGTTCGAGGACGACGCGGCCGGAGGGTTTGGGCTCGGGGAAGCGGAAGTGGATGCCGGCTTCTTCGTCGGGCGGCGGCGGGACGCGCTCGAGTTTGTCGAGCATCTTCACGCGGGACTGTGCCTGTTTCGCCTTCGTGGCCTTGGCTTTGAAGCGCGTGATGAAGCGCTCGGCCTCGGCAATCTGCTTCTGCTGATTTTCGAAGGCCGCGCGCTGGATGTCCCGCTGGAGGATGCGATCCTTCAGGTAAAACGTGTAGTTGCCGGCGTATTCGATGATCTTCCCCCGGATAAGCTCGGCCGTGGTGCGGACCATCCGGTCGAGGAAGTACCGGTCGTGTGAGACGATGACGACAGTGCCGGGATACGCCTTGAGGTACTCCTCGAGCCAGGCGATGCTGTCGATGTCGAGGTGGTTCGTGGGCTCGTCGAGCAGGAGGAAGTCGGGCTGCCGGAGGAGGAGTTTGGCGAGCGCGACGCGCATGCGCCAGCCGCCGGAGAACGTCTGGAGGGGGCGGTCCATGTCGTCCGCCTCGAAGCCGAGGCCGGCGAGGACGGACTCCGTCCGGTCCGAGATCCGGTGGGCCTCGAAGCCGGCGAGGCGGGCGTGGACGTCATCGAGGGCGTGAAGGAGTTTGAGATAGGCCGGCGACTCGTGGTCCGGGTGCCGGTCCAGTTCGTGGGCGATCCGCTCCTCGTCCGCCTGGAGTTTCAGGATCTCGGCGAAAGCGAGCATCGCCTCCTCCTTGATCGTGCGGTCGGTGGGGGCCTCCTGGATGTCCTGCTCGAGGAAGCCGACAGTTGTGGTGCCGCCCTTGGTCACCTCGCCGCCATCGATGGGCTGGCTGCCGGCGATCGCGCGCAGCAGCGTCGACTTGCCGGCGCCGTTGGGTCCGATGAGTCCGATGGACTGGCCGGGCTTGACGGTCCACGTCAACCGGTCGAATATCTGCCGGCCGCCGAAGGCGAGGTCTACGTTTTGAAGCTGAATCATGTGACGGTTTAAGGTTCCAGGTTTAAAGTTTAAAGAGCCTGGAACGGGCCTCAAGGGCAGGGCTGGAAACTCGAAATGGGCGGTGAAGATCCGTTAACTTTGGGCTAACCCTCCCGGTGCGGTAGGAGGGGCAGACCCTATTTCAGGTTGAGATCATTGGCCCGGCTTCACACAATGCGTTCTTATCGAGCATGATATCAACATCGCTTAATCTACTGCACCAGGCCGTAGAGACGCCCCGGTGGGGCGTCTCTACCTACATGTCACCATCAGCCTGAAGTGGAGTGGCGTATAAGTAAGCGCCAAATAATGATTGGAAGACGATCCGTTCCCCCCTCTTAGACTGCCGCCTGCTGGGCTAGCTTCTTTTTGGTGGTGTCGGTGGATGCTGTTTCACCCCATTCGCCTGTAAATACATCTGGTCACGAGACCGCCGGTCCCTTTTGCCTGATTGATCTATGCGTAGTTCATTAGCCCGGATGGGTGCCCTTATCCTGGTTGCTTTTTTTGGACTCCCCGCTCAAACCCATCTCATCGCACACGGCCTGGATGCGTCAGCCCCGAGCCGAAGGGACGCACCAGCGCTGGCTCATCCGGCTATCAGCGCATCGCTGCTGCTTCCTCCTATTTTTGCATCGGGCAGTGTGCTGCAGCGTGACGTGGCTATTCCCGTATGGGGCAGGGCCCTGGCCGGGGCAAGTGTCGCGGTGACGCTCAACGGCATCACGGCATCAACGGTCGTGCAAGCCGACGGTACCTGGCGTCTTGATTTTCAGCCCATGGTTGCCGGCGGACCCTACACGATGATCGTTGTCTCAGGAGAGGAGACCATTACGCTCACCGACATCTACATCGGCGACGTGTGGCTCGCCTCGGGGCAATCTAACATGGAATGGAAAGTGAGCCAGCTTCCAATTGCGTCCGAGGTGATCGCTGCCGCCAATGACCCGCAGATTCGTCAATTTAAGGTCTCGAGTGCACTCAATGGCGAGCCGACGAGTACCCTGCCGGCCACCAGTTCCTGGATGCAGGCAACATCAAGTTCTGTAGGCAGCTTCAGTGCGGTAGCTTACTTTTTTGCAAAACACCTCCGCGAACACGTGGATGTCCCCATTGGGATCATCAACGCGACCTACGGTGGGAGTCGGATCGAGACCTGGATGAGTGAGGAGATGCTCGGCTACGACGAACAAGATGTCATCCTGGGCGACGGCGCGGCCTACAGGCAGCCTACTATGGCCTACAACGCGATGATCCACCCCTTGCTGCCTTTCCCGATTAAGGGCTTCTTGTGGTACCAGGGTGAATCCAATAACGCAACACTGGCGGATGTAACCGCCTACGGTGCCCAATTTCAGGCCCTAATTCAGGGATGGCGTGGCGTGTGGGGCCTCGGGGATCTCCCCTTTTTCTGGGTCCAGCTCCCCAACTTTGGCGGAGTACCCGGTCCGATCCCTTCTCAAAGCCACCTGTGGCCCCTGTTTCGCGCCAGCCAGGATTCTGCCCTGGTGTTGCCCAATACGGGTCAGGCCATCACCATCGATGTGGGGGATCCCACCAATATCCATCCTCCCGATAAAGAACCCGTTGGCTATCGGCTCTCCGTGATCGCACGGAATAGGGTCTATGGCCAGAATAACGTCTATTCCGGCCCGATCCCCGATGAGAATCCCGTCCTGGATGACGGACGTGTCCGTATCAGCTACGATCATGTGGGAAATGGACTGGTCGCGGATCCGGATGGTGTGCCCGGCAGCTTTACCCTCCTGGGAGAGGACGGCACGTATGTGCGCGGAGAAGCCGCCATCGAAGGCGATCAGGTGGTTGTCTGGCACGAGAGCGTTCCGACGCCTGTGCTCGTTCGGTATGCCTGGGAGAACAATCCCCTTAATCCCAACCTGTACAACAGCGAGGGGCTACCGGCGGCGCCGTTTGAGGCTGCCGTGTCGCCGTACGTCGAGCCACCCGTTGAAACCACAACCCTTGCTCTTGGCGATCTCAATCTCGGCGTTGCCGCCCACGATCCGCGTACAGGGACGGGGTACATCCTGTACTCCGAAGAGAGTGTGCATACCCGTTTTGCATCGGCTCCGCCAAGTGCATGGGCCGCCGATCACCTGATTGCCGTTGTGTTCGGAAATGGACAATGGCATTTCGACCGTAATAAAAGCGTGCTCGTGCCGTTCACGCCTCGCTCCAGCGATCGGCTGCTGGTAGAGATCGATTTCGGCGCCAATACGGCCAATCATCTGGTAGGTATCAATACCACCGTAGAAGGGATCAATGCGGGATACGAAAGCGGCGATCTGCTGGTCACGCCCGAAATGTGGGGCGGCGCGCCGGACATGGGTGAATTCGGGATATCGGGTACCGAAGTGGTGATCAACGTAGCGGGGCTCAATCACGCGCCGGTACTGGCCGCCATCGAGGATCAGTTTAACTACGTCGATGATCCGATCGCGCTTGGCCTTTCAGCCACCGACAGCGATGGGGATCCCATTTCATACTCCGTAACCGGTTTGCCAACCGGGCTCGTCGTATCGGGCAGCGAAATCACGGGTACCATCTCGGCCGCTGGGGTCTTTAACGTGGTCGTGACGGCATCCGATGGAGCAGGCGGCCTCGGCACTACGACGTTTAGCTGGACGGTTGAAAGCGGTGATCCATCTACCACCATCCAACTCGAGCTCGGTGACCTGAACCTGGGTATCGCAGCGCACGATCAGCGCACGGGGCCGGGCTACATCATGTACTCGGAAGAGCCCGTCCACACTCGTTTTGCTGACAATCCTCCCAGTGCCTGGAATGCCGATCACCTGATCGCGGTGGTGTTCGACAATGGTGCGTGGAAAATCGATCGCAACAAGCTCGTTCTGGTGCCATTTACGCCGCTGCCGAGCGATCATCTGCTGGCTTCGGTCGACTTCGGCACCAACGCATTGGTTCACCTGGTGGGCATCAACACCGTTGTAGAAGGCATCAGCGCCGGCATGGTGAGTGGGAACCTCGTGATCACGCCTGAAATGTGGAATGGCGCGCCGGACGCAGGTGAATTTGGCGTGACGGGAACGTCTGTCGAAATCCCGGGAACGCTTGCCCAGTCGCAGGCCGGCAGCGGCAATCCGCACGCGCTTGCCTCGCCGGCTCGGGAAATCCCTGGCGGATTTGCCCTCAACGAGATCTATCCCAATCCCTTCAAGAGCACGACGACGATCGAATACCAGCTGCCCGAAGAAAGTCCGGTTCGGATCGAAATCTTCAACCTCTTTGGTCAGCGCGTGAACGTACTCATCGACAACAGCAGCATGCCGGCGGGGAGTTGGTCGAGTATCTGGGATGGGACGGCTGAGAGCGGCATGCCGGCGGCGGCCGGAGTGTACATGGTAAGGATACAAGCGAATGGGTATACAGAGGCGCGCACGGTGGTGTTGGTGAGGTAGGGCGACGTGTCTGAATATGGGGTAAGAGAAGTATTTTGCCGGTCAATAAGCACATGCGAATAAGACTTCCAGAACGTGGGTAGAGGGAGCGGAACTGGAAAATCAGACCGCCCGAAGGGCGGCGGGTTTATCAGCTATTCTCCTTCCGCGACGCATGGATCTCCTGGATCACCTGATCGATCGTCAGATCCTTAAAAAGCTCTTTGCGCTCGGCCGTATAATCGCCATATCCCGTCGTGAACTGCCCGATAAATCGCGCCGCGTCCGCGGCGCCCAGCTCGCGGACCAAGACGCGGATGGCCAATTCTGTTACCTCGTGCAAGGGTCTTACCGGGACTCCCATGATTCCAATTCCTCCGCGAGTTCCAGGGGGGACACGGCCTGTACCCCGTTTATCTCACGTTTTGCTCTTCTGAGTAACGCGTCGTCGCTTGTGCAGAAATAATGGGCACCACATGCTTCCGCGCAGGCCAGGTGTAAACTATCCAACGTGTCGATGCCTTTTTGGTTTAGCTCGAGCGCGCGTTGCTGGATTTTGTTGTCAATCAACACTCTGATAGCTGCGGTCGATACGATTTCCGATGCGAAATCCAGACGTGTCATGTTTGGGTTTCGCCCGATCTCATACTCAAGGACCTCCGACGATACCAGATCGCAAGCGCCAGAACGTATGCGCTCTAACACGCCGAGGATGGCTTCCGCTTCCAGGCGAATCCTGAGCTGTGATCTGTCATCGAGGGGACGCTGCAGACCGCACGTGTCGATATAGATTCTCATCGCGAGAAGCTACGATCAAAATAGGGCCGGCTACAAATGTTTATGGATACCCGAATACATCGTGCGCGGAGTGATCGTCCTGCAGGCTCCGGGCAATCTGTGATCCTTCGATGCCATCGGCTATTGCCGCCGGCCCTCAGGACAGGCCTAATACGCATTCTCATGCAAAAATCCCCGCCACAGCGTCAGCCACATGATCCGCACATCCAGGCCGATGGACCAGTTCTGGATGTAGTACAGGTCGTACTCGATCCGGCGCTCGATGGAGGTATCTCCCCGTAACCCGTTGACCTGCGCCCAGCCGGTGATGCCGGCTTTCATCTTGTGCCGCAGCATGTACCCCGGCACCTTCCCCCGGAATTCCTCGATAAACACGGGCCGTTCGGGGCGGGGGCCGACGACGGACATATCGCCCTTCAGCACATTGATAAACTGCGGTAGCTCGTCGAGCGAGGATCTGCGGAGGAACGACCCGAAGCGCGTCGCGCGCTGCTCGCCGGCTTTCGCCCACACGGGGCCGGAGGCGGACTCGACGTTCACGGGCATCGACCGGAACTTGAGCATGTCGAACACATGCCCGTTCAGGCCCATCCGCTGCTGCCGGTAAAACACGGGTCCGGGAGAAGAGAGCTTTACGCCGAGAGCCATCACCAGCATCGCTGGCGCGGCGAGCAGTAAAAAAAGGGTGGAGAACACGACATCGACGGCCCGCTTCACGAACCGCCGAAACTCAACCGGCGCCTCGTCCACGAGATGCAGCACGGGCAACCCGTCGATGTCGGTCACGCGACTGTTCAGGAGGTCGAACTGGAGCAGATCCGGCACGAGGCATACGTGTGTCAGCCGGGTGGAAAGCACGTTCACCATCTGCTCGATCTTCCCGGTGGCGGAAAGGGGGAGGGCGATGTACATGTAGTCGATGGATTTTCCGTCCGCCGCGAACCGATCCACGACGGCAGCGGCATCCTCCACGCGGCCAATGACATCCGGCTCGGTCTTGTGATCATCCAGAAAACCCACCACCTGGAGGCCCATCCACGGGTAGGCCTCGAAGGCGTTCTGGAGTCGCCGGCCGGCCTTGCCGGCACCGGCGATCAACACCCTCCGTTGATACTTCCCGCGCGCCCGCGCCCGGCGGATCAGGGTGAACAAGATCACGCGGACCGTGATCATAAGCCCCGGCGTCAGCAGGCCAAACAGGATCATGTGGAGGCGCGAGAAATACAGCGCCCGGTAAAACGAAAGCGACGCGGCGACGACGAGCAGTCCCAGCAACACGGCCCGGGCGACGGTGAAGATGAGCCGGGGCAGCCGCTGCGCGCGGTCCGGCGCATACAGCCCCGAAAGCGTGAACACCCCCATCGACAGGATCAGCACCCAGGGGAAAATCGCCATGTACCGTTCGAGCGGCAGCCACTCGGGCGGGGTCAGGAGCTGGAAGCGAATGAACCACGCGACGATCCAGCCCAGCGTGACCATGACCAGGTCCGCCGCAAACAGTATGCGCTGAAAAAGCCGGCTTTGCTCCTGTAGCATAACGCCTTCTCGGGTTGGAGCGTTGACTATCGACCGTTAACCGCCCCGCCGCTCAAACGTTCACGGCATCCATCGCGAGGGCGATAGCGCCCATCACGCCGGCCCTGTCGCCCAGTCCGGGCGGGACGATGTAAGCCTCTATGTTCTGCAGGATGGAAGGATGCTGGACGTACCCGTTGAGCGTCTTCTGGACACGCGACCGGATCATCGGGAAGAGGTGTCGTTGATCCATCACGCCGCCGCCCATCACGATCCGCTGGGGCGACAGGGTGAGGATATAATTCACCAGCGCCATGGCCAGATAGTGAGCCTCGATGGCCCAGGCGGGGTGGTCGGGCGGAAGCTGTGGCGCCGGCTTCCCCCAGCGCGCCTCGATTGCGGGCCCGGTGGCCATGCCCTCCAGACACGGTCCGTGGTACGGACAGTGTCCGGCGAACGTATCCCCTTCCGCGCGCGGCAACATCAGATGCCCCATTTCGGGGTGTACAAGCCCGTGCAGGCAACGTCCGTGCACAATGGCCCCGCCGCCAATGCCGGTTCCGA
>JBGSPJ010000708.1:0-3220 GCA_041738655.1 Rhodothermales bacterium
AGCGCCCGCCGCGGTGCCGGCCCGCGAGGCCACCCGTGTGGCCGCGCCAGTACGCAAGGAGGCCGATTTCGGAGGGCGGGTCGAGATCGTGGAAATGGACCGCATGCGCCAGATCATCGCCGAGCACATGGTCCGGTCCAAAGCAACGTCCGCGCACGTGACGTCCTTTGCCGAAGCGGATGTGACGAACCTCGTTCGGCTCCGGGACCTCAACAGGGAATCGTTTCAGGCACGTGAAGGGGTGAAGCTCACCTTTACGCCGTTTATGGTGAAGGCGGCCGTAGAGGCTCTGCGCGAACACCCGATCCTCAATGCCTCGGTGGACGGCACGCGGATCCTGATCAAGAAAGACTATCACATCGGCATCGCCGTCGCGATCGATGCCTCGCGGCTGGTCGTGCCCGTCATCCGGGACGCCGGCCAGAAGAACCTCGCCGGCCTGGCACATGCGGCGAATGACCTCGCGACACGGGCGCGCTCCAAGCGACTGCAGCCGGACGATCTGCAAGGCGGTACGTTCACCGTCACCAACATCGGCTCGGTGGGCAGCGTCATGGGCACCCCCATCATCAACCAGCCCCAGGTGGCTATCCTGGCGACGGGCGCCATCAAGAAGCGCCCCGTCGTCATCGAAGACCCCGCCCTGGGCGACGTGATCGCCATCCGCCACATGATGTATATCTCGCTGTCGTACGACCACCGGGTGATCGACGGCGCCATGGCGGCCTCGTTCCTGCGCCGGTATGTCGGTTTATTGGAAGGATTCGTGCCGACGATGCCACTCTGAAGGGGAGGTGGCGCCGACTTTTTTTCTACGGATCAAAATCCGTTATTGAAAAAATGAAATAAACGTCGTTCCTTGGGGCGGCTTTTTCGCCGCCACCACGGACCGCCACCGCGCGTGCCGCATCCTTTCACCCTACGCGCGTCGCGCCGGCCCACCTTATGGCTAAACCTGCTCCGATCGATACCTCGTTGACGCTGACCGTGGCCGAGTTGAACCGGCGCATCGAGGATTTTGTCAAGGAGTACCTGAAGGAGAAGAGTCCGGAGACGAGCGGCACCTACCGGCGTTCGCTGAACGAATTCCAGCGGTGGTTTGCACGGGAGGAGGGTCGATTCCGGTTTACGCCGGATGACGTGGAGGCCTACAAGGCGTATCTGATGACCGAGCGCGGCCTGCACCAGGTGTCGGTATCAACGTATCTCACCGCGCTCCGCCGGCTCTGTCAGTACCTCATGGATATCGGCCTCATCGCCGAAAACCCGGCCAGGGCGGTGAAGGGCAATCGCCGGCCCAACACGCACTCGCGCGCCGTACTCACGCAGGGTGAGATCGACCAGCTGCTGGGGGCGATGGAGAGCGTGTCGCAGATCGGGCTTCGCGATGTGGCACTCATCCACATGATGTTGTTTGCCGGCCTGAGCGAGATCGAACTCATCCGGTCGAACGTGCAGGACCTCGAGCAGACGCTGCTCGGGTGGTTTCTGCGGGTGCAGGGGAAGGGGCACACGGTAAAGGATCAGCAGGTGCCCATCGACCAGCATGTGATGGAAAAGGTGCAGGCGTACCTGGCTTCCCGGCAGCGCGTGCATCCCGAGCATCCTCTCTTTGTATCCCACGGGCATCGCTCGGAGGGGCAACGGCTAAACACCCGCTCGGTGCGCAGCCGCATCAACCTCCACTTGAGCACGGCCGAGATCAAACGCCGCGGCGTGACGCCGCACAGCCTCACGCACACGGCCGCGCTGCTGTGGCTCAACAACGGGATGACGCTTGAGGAAGTGCGCCAGCGGATGCGCCACGGGACGCTGGAGACGACGATGATCTACTTCAAGAAGCAGGGACTGCTAAACCTCGACTCCGAGGAGCTGAAGAAGCTGAACCTGTGATCGAAGATCCTGTTTTTTACGTCTTCGCGGTCCTTGCCATCCTTGTTTCCGGCATCGCCAAGAGCGGTTTCGGTGGTGGATTGGGGATTCTGGCGGTGCCCATCATGTCGCTGGCGATCGAGCCGGCGCGGGCGGCAGCCATCCTGCTGCCCATCCTGTGCATCATCGATTCGGTCAATATCTGGCACTACCGCACGAAGTGGGACCGCGCCAACGTCCGCATCCTGCTGCCGGCCGGCCTCCTGGGGGTGCTGATCGGCGCCTTTACGTTTCGGTATCTTTCCGAGGCGCACATCCGCATCCTCATCGGGGTGATCGCGGTCGTGTTTTCGGTCAATTCGCTCCGAAAGCGCGCGGACACACCGCCCCGCGGCCCTGATGTCATCCGTGGCACATTCTGGGGGTTGATCGCCGGCTTCACCAGCTTCGGCGTGCACTCTGGCGGCCCGCCGGCCAACGTGTATCTGCTCCCTCAACGACTCGATAAGTCCGTCTTTGTCGGTACCCTGGTCGTTGTGTTCACCACCCTGAACTTCGTCAAGCTCATCCCCTACGCCCTGCTCGGGCAGCTCAGCCTGAGCAACATGACCACCTCGCTCGTCCTTTCTCCGCTGGCCCCCGTGGGCGTCTGGATGGGGATCCGCCTGCATGCCATGGTCAACGAACGTGTGTTTTATCCCCTCGCCTATACCTTCCTGCTCATCACCGGCATCAAATTGCTGTACGACGGCTTCGCCGGACTGTAAGGAACGCCTTGGCATGTGCAAAGTATGTGATGCTGGGGCGAGTAAAGGTTAAGAATTAAAAATTAACCGCTATTCGCTATTCGCTATTCACTATTCGCTATTCACTTTTGCCTTTCCCATGCGTTTCGCGCTGGTCGATTGCAACAACTTCTACGTCTCGTGCGAGCGGGTCTTTCGGCCGGAGCTCAACGGCCGGCCGGTGGTGGTGTTGTCGAACAACGATGGCTGCGTGATTTCGAGGTCGCAGGAGGCGCGGGCGCTGGGTATCGAGATGGCGGCGCCGTATTTCCAGATCCGCGACGTCCTCAAGCAGGCCGGCGTGACCGTTTTTTCCTCCAACTACGCCCTGTATGGCGACATGTCGTCGCGTGTGATGAGTGTCCTGGGGGAGTATACCCCGGAGATTGACGTCTACTCCATCGACGAGGCCTTTCTGGAGTTGCCGGACGGTGTGGATCCGGCGGCGATCCGGCAAGACGTGTTGCGGCAGACGGGGATTCCGGTCTCGATTGGCGTCGGGCCGACGCGAACGCTGGCCAAGATCGCGAACCGGCGCGCGAAGGCTGGCCCGGCGGGCGGTG
>JBGSPJ010000712.1:0-2182 GCA_041738655.1 Rhodothermales bacterium
GCCCGCCGCACGGCCCGGATGACGCCGGCGAACGTGGCCCCCACCGTCAGCGCCACGGCCGACGACACGACGGACGGGTCGAGCGCGTACTCCAGGTACGGAAACCGGTAAAACGTCAGGTACAGATTCCCCATCCCCCGCCCCATCCACATCCCAAGCACCACGCCGGCCGCGGCGCCGATCAGGGCGATGACAAACACGAGCTTGATGTAGTGCCAGCCGACCGCCCCGTTGCTGTATCCAAAGGCCTTCAACACGGCGATCTGCTCGCGCTGCGTCCCGATCAGGCGGGTGACGACGATGTTGAGCAGAAACGCCGCCACGGCCAGGAAGATGACGGGCAGCATGGTGGCCATCGTGCGGAGCTGCCGGAATTCCTCCGTGATGTAGAAGTGCGACGGCTGCTCCGTCCGGCCGTTGACACCGACGCCGCCGTAGGTGCCCAGGATCTGGTCGAGCCGGTCGATCACCGTCTTTTCGTCGGCCCCCGGGGCGAGGGTGAGGGCGACATCGTTAAACGCGCCGCCCATGTCGTACGCGGCGGCGAGGGCCTCGCGGCCCATCCACAACACCCCGAACCGCTGGGGGTCCGGGAAGAGGGATCCGGGCTGGATCTGCATCAAGAACTCGGGCGACAGCGCGATACCGGCGACGCGCAGCGCCTTCCGCCGGCCGTTGATGACGGCCGTGAGCCGGTCGCCGGGCCGGAGGCCATGCGCCTCGGCAAACACCTCGTTGACAAGCACCTCCTCCTCACGCCCCGGCTCGATGAGCCGGCCCTCGCGGATAAACAGCTGGTTGAGCGCCGGCTGCCGGCCTTCGGGGATCGACACCAGGAGGCCGGACACCGGCTGGTCGTACCCCGGCACTTCGAGGTTGACGCCGGCGGTGACACGCGTCATCACCTGGCTGACGCCCTCGACGCCGCGGAGGGTTTCGAGGAGCGTCTCGGGGGCGCGGCGGACGGCGGCGAAGACCTCGGCGAAGCGGTACTCGGAGTAATAACTGGCGAGTGTCCGCTGGAGCGCGCCCATCGTGGCCGTCATGGTCACAAACGTCGCCACGCCGCTGACGATGACGAGCGCGATGGCCAGCGCCGGCCCGCGCATGCCCCACAGATCCCGCAGCATTTTCCGGTCGATCGCGCGCATCTTACCAGGTGAGCTCGCCGGGAGCCTTTTTGTGGGTGTTGATATGAACGTCGGTGATCCGCCCATCGCTGAGGTGGATCACCCGGCCGGCCATTTCCGACTGCGCCACGTTGTGGGTGATGATCACCGTCGTGGTCCCGATCTCGCGGTTCACGCGGTCGAGCGCTTCGAGGACGATGACGCCGGTCTGGGAGTCGAGCGCGCCCGTAGGCTCATCACACAACAACACGGCCGGCTGTTTGGCGATCGCCCGCGCGATGGCCACGCGTTGCTGCTGGCCGCCGGAGAGTTGGGCGGGGAAGTGATCCATCCGATCCCCCAATCCTACCAGGGCGAGGGCGTCCTCGGGCTTCATGGGGTCCCGCGAGATTTCGGTGACGATGGCCACGTTCTCGCGGGCCGTGAGGCTGGGAATCAGGTTGTAAAACTGGAAGACGAAGCCGACATGGTGCCGGCGGTATTCGGTCAGCTCTTTCTCGGTGGCGCGCGTCAGGTCCTGGCCCTTGTACAGCACCGTCCCGTCCGTCGCGGTATCCAATCCACCCAGAATATTCAGGAGGGTGGATTTCCCGCTGCCGGAGGCGCCGAGCAGGACAACCAGCTCGCCGCTGTAGAAGTCGACATCGATCCCGCGCAGGGCCTGGACCTGCACTTCGCCCATGTCGTAGACCTTTGTGAGGCCGCGGGTGCTGAATACGGAGTTGGCTTCCATAACGCTCACCAGATCTCCCCGAGGGTGTACGACAACGCGGCGCGGGCCATCATCTGGCCGGCGATGGCCTGGGCAGCCCGCGACTGCGCCAGCCGCAGGGCCTCTTCCACCTCCAGCATCGTGCTCGTGAGCGCGACGCCTTCCTGGTGCTGCTGCTGAACCACCCGGTAAGCTTCCTCGGCCTCGCGGACGTTTTGCTGGATCACCACCACCGACGCCTCGGCGCGCTGGACATCCAGGTACCGGCTGGAGATGGCCACCGTCACTTCATCCCGCGCGTAGGCCAGCCGGGCCTCGGCGCCCTGGAGCCGGGCGCGGG
>JBGSPJ010000714.1:0-3234 GCA_041738655.1 Rhodothermales bacterium
GCCGATGACCTCGCTCGCCCACGCCGGCCTGCCGTGGGAGCTCGGGCTCTCCGAGACCCACCAGACGCTCGTCCGCAACGGCCTGCGCAGCCGCGTGCGGGTCGAGTGCGACGGGCAGCTAAAGACCGGGTTCGACGTGGCCGTCGCCGCGCTCCTCGGGGCCGATGAGTTCGGCTTCGCGACGGCGCCGCTCGTCGCGATGGGGTGCATCATGATGCGCAAGTGCCACCTGAACACCTGCCCCGTGGGCATCGCCACCCAGGACCCCGAGCTTCGGGCCAAATTCCAGGGGACGCCGGAGCATGTGATCAACTTCTTCCACTTCGTGGCCGAGGAAGTGCGTACGATCCTCGCCGGCCTGGGCTTCCGCTCGCTCGACGAACTCGTCGGCCGCGTGGATCTGCTTGAGCAGGACATCCCCGAGCACCGCTGGAAAGCCAGCCACCTGGATCTCAGCGCCGTCCTCACCCGCCTCGAATTGCCGCGGATCCTGGCGGACTTCCAGACAAACACCCAGGAGCACGGCATTGCCCGCGTGAAGGACAACGAGCTGATCGCCCGCGCGGCTGCTACCCTGGCGACCGGCGAAAAAGCGGCGTTCTCGGTCTCGATCGAAAACACCGACCGCGCGTTTGGGACGATGCTAAGCAACGCCATCGTCCGAAAACACGGCCCCGCCGGCCTGCCGGATGGCACGCTGACGATCGACGCCCGCGGCTCCGCTGGCCAGAGTTTCGGCGCCTTCTCCGTCGCCGGCCTGACGCTCCGCGTGGAAGGGGATGCCAACGATTATTTCGGTAAAGGCCTCTCGGGCGCCCGGTTGATTGTCTACCCGCCGGCCAGCGCCACCTTCGCGGCGGAGGATAACATCCTCATCGGCAACGTCGCGCTGTATGGCGCGACAAGCGGGGAAGCGTTTGTTCGCGGCCGTGCCGGCGAGCGGTTCGCCGTCCGTAACAGCGGCGTCCGCGCCGTTGTCGAGGGCGTGGGAGATCACGGGTGTGAGTACATGACGGGTGGATGTGTCGTCGTGCTGGGTACGACGGGGCGCAACTTCGCCGCCGGCATGAGCGGCGGCATCGCCTACGTGCTGGATGTCGATGGCACCTTCGCGTCGCTCCATTGCAACCGCGAGATGGTGGACATCGAAGCGGTCGAAAGCGCCGCCGATCAGGCTGAACTCCACGGGCTCATCGAACGCCACGCTGCTTACACCGGCAGCGAACAGGCCCGCCGGTTGCTGGCCGCGTGGGAGGAGTCGCTGCCGCGGTTCGTGAAGGTGATGCCGGTGGAGTACAAACGCGCGCTCAAGCGGATGGCCGCCGGCGAATACGCGACCGTCGAATCCCGGCACGTTGCCGCCTAACTGGAAAGAGGATGCACCTGATGACGAAGAAGAACGAAGATAAATCCAGAGGCTTTCTGAAGTACAAGCGGGAGATGCCCACGCGGCGCCCCGTCGGCGAGCGTGTGCTGGATAGCGCGGAGGTTTATTTCCCGTTTCCCGAGGAGTCGCTCAAGAAACAGGCGACGCGTTGCATGGACTGCGGCGTGCCGTTCTGCCAGGCCGGCTGCCCTCTGGGCAACCGGATCCCCGACTGGAACCACTTCGTCCACCTCGGCAGCTGGAAGGAAGCGTACGACCAGCTCCGGATGACGAACAACTTCCCGGAGTTCACCGGGAGGATCTGCCCCGCGCCGTGTGAATCGGCCTGTGTGCTCGGCGTCATCGACTCCCCCGTCACGATCGAGCAGATCGAACGGGAGATCATCGAGATGGCGTTTAAACAGGGCTGGGTGGATGCCGGCACGCCGGCCGTCCGCTCCGGCAAACACGTCGCCGTCGTGGGCTCCGGGCCCTCCGGCCTTGCCGCGGCCGACCAGCTCAATCGCGCCGGCCACTGGGTGACGGTGTTCGAACGGGACGACCGCCCGGGGGGGCTGCTCCAGTACGGGATACCGGATTTTAAGCTCGAAAAACACGTCGTCGAACGCCGCATCGCCCTCATGGAGCAGGCCGGCATCGTGTTCAAGACGGGGATTCACGTTGGGGTGGATGCCGACGGGGAGACGCTCAGCGCGTTTGACGCCGTCGTCCTCTGCATCGGCGCCACAAAACCGCGCGACCTGCCGATCCCCGGCCGCGAGGCCGACGGGATCCACTTTGCCTGGAATTACCTCTGGCAGCAGAACAAACGCGTGGCCGGCCAGCCGCTGGACCACGTCCCGCCCATCGTGGCGAAGGACAAACATGTCATCGTGATCGGCGGAGGCGACACGGGCAGCGACTGCATCGGAACGGCGAACCGCCAGCAGGCGGCTTCGATCACCCAGTTCGAGGTGTTGCCGATGCCGCCTGAAAGCCGGCCGGTGCATCAACCCTGGCCCTATTACCCGATGATCCTCCGCTCCAGCTCGTCCCACGAAGAGGGAGCGGACCGGCACTGGTCGGTGATGACCAAACACTTCGAGGTGGAGAACGGCCGCGTCACCGCGTTGCATACCGTAAAGACGGAGATCCAGACCGGCGCCGACGGCCGGCCAAAGTTCGTCGAGATCCCGGGCACGGAAGTCCGCTGGCCGGCGGACCTCGTGCTGCTCGCCATCGGCTACACCGGGGCCGACCCGGATGGCGTGGTTGCCCGCCTGGGCGTCCCGCTCGATGGACGCGGTGTTATCCAGACGGATGGTGCCTACCAGACCCCGGTCCCCGGCGTCTTCGCCGCCGGCGACGGCCGGCGAGGGCAGTCGCTTGTCGTCTGGGCCATCTCCGAAGGCCGCGAGGCCGCTCGGGCGGTGGACACCTACCTCGTGGGCTCGAGTCGGCTGCCGACCAAAGGCGCTGGCGACCTGCCGTTTGTGCGGTGATAAGGATTCAAATGAGTACACCCTTGTCTGAAGTTGTGAAACAAGCCTATCCGGATAATCTGGAATTGAGAGCCACGGAGACTCGGGTGACGGTATTCGGTCCGGCTTCGCTGTCGAATCTCGGTCCGGGGTTCGACACCATCGGCCTGTGCCTGCAGGCCGACGGGCTGGGCGATACGGTGGAGGCCTGGTTGACGGACGAGCCCGGCGTGCGGGTGACGATCGACCCCGCCGGCTTCGGGGCGGATCTCCCCCTCGATCCCGCTCAGAATACGGCCGCCGCCGCCGCGCGCGCGGTCATGATCCGCACGGAGCAATCGGCCGGCATCGCGCTCCGTATCCGCAAAGGGTTTGCGCCCGGGTCGG
>JBGSPJ010000722.1:0-4039 GCA_041738655.1 Rhodothermales bacterium
CCACCAACCCGATTACAACGACGAACACGCCGGCAGCGGATTCCCGACTACCTGCCTCAACTGCCACAGTATGATGACCTGGGATGGAGCCGACTTCGACCACGTCACCGCTTCGAATGGATTCGAATTACTGGGCGCCCACGATGCGCTCGCCTGTGAAAACTGCCACAGCCTGCCCGATCTCACGCCGCTCTTTAACCCGGCCAACGATCAGGATTGCATCACCTGCCACCAACCCGATTACAACGACAACCACGCCGGCAGCGGCTTCCCCACCACCTGTTTGAATTGCCATGGCATCAATACCTGGGATGGGGCCGACTTCGATCACGTCACCGCCTCCAACGGCTTCGAATTGCTCGGCGCCCACGACGTGATGGCGTGTGAAAACTGCCACAGCCTGCCCGAATTCACGCCGCTCTTTAACCCGGCCGGCGACCAGGACTGTATCACCTGCCACCAACAGGATTACACGGATGAGCATACGGGGACCGGTTTCCCGAATACCTGTCTGGATTGCCACAACACGACCACCTGGGATGGCGCCACCTTTGACCACGACGACCTGTACTTCCCGATTTATTCGGGCAATCACCGGGGCGAGTGGTCGAACAACTGCCAGACGTGTCACTTGCAGCCGGCGAACTATGCGTCGTTCAGCTGTGAAGGGGCCTGCCACGAACACACCAAGGCCAGAATGGACAATGAACACGGCAATCGAAACGGGTATGCGTTTGAATTCCCGCTGTGTTTGAATTGCCATCCCAATGGGAATTAGACCGCGCCCCATGCTCATGCGATCCATCAGGCTCCTCCTACTCATCGCCCTCCTGGCCGTTGCGACGCGCGCATCGGCACAGGATACCACGCTCGTGGCGACCGTCACCCAGATCGCCGGCGACAACGCCTACATCAACGTCGGCCGCGACGCCGGCATCCAGGCGACGGACACCCTGCGTGTCGGGGCCGGCGGTCGGTTGTTGGGCCGGATGATCGTTATTAGCACGGCCAGCAAGCAATCGGTGCTCCGCTTCGCGAGCCAGTCGTTCCCCATCACCCGGGGGATGAGGGTCGAGATTACCTTTACCCGGGCATCCTCGGCGGCGACGGAGACGACGCTGGCCGAACCTGTGGCCGAGGCACCGGCACAGGGGGCCGTGCCTAGAAAAACACCGGCCAGAGCACCCGATAGACCACGCCGGCAGACCATCCGAGTGGATGGGCGGGCGACGCTTGGCCTCAGTCTGCTTTCCTCCGAGACCCAACCCATCGGGACCGACGTCGGTCCGGTGGGCCGGCAGTTCGCCACGCCGTCGCTTAACCTCAACGTCACCGTCCGCAATCTCCCCTCGCAAACACGGCTCCACGCCAGCCTGCGCGCCGAGCACCGGAGCAGCTCCGTCGCCTCGCTGCTCCCCGCGCGATCGATGCGGACCTACCAGCTCAGTCTCCAGAAAGACCTGTCGTTTGGCCAGATGCAGTTCGGGCGGTTTTACAACAGCCTGACCCCGCATGGCGGCTACTGGGACGGCGGCAGTTTCCTGATCGGGTCCAGAAACGCCGGCCTGGGCGTGGCCGCCGGCTTCATGCCCGAACAGGCGAACGAGGGGTTTACGACCGACTTTCCCCGGATATCGGGCTTCGCACACATTCGCACGCCGGGGGGCAAGCCTTGGCGATACCGAGCGGCCATTTCCTACCACGAAGTCCACCCAACCGCCCTGTACCTCGACCATCGGTTCAGCGAGTTTTCGCAGGAGTTCGAGTGGGGCGCCTTTTCGATCGACCAGGACATTGCGATCGACCAGAATCCGCTCACGAAGAACCTCATCGTCTCCCAGTTCCAGATCGATCCCCGCGTGCGCCTGACGGACCGGATCCAGCTCCGGGGCCGGTACAGCGTGCGCCAGCCCTACCGGATGTACAGCACCGTCACCCCGTTTTCCACCCGGCGCGACCAGATCGGCGCCGGCGTATCGATCCGCAGCGGCGACGCTTCGTTCGGAGGCGAATATGCCACCCGGTACACGGAGGGCGCCTACGACAGCCGCACCATTGTCCTCTACGGCACCTCTCCGTATTTCCAGCCGGTCAATCTCTCGCTGAACGCCAACACCAGCTGGTGGATGTCGGATTTCGGGGAGGCGATTTATGCGGCGGCCGGCCTCACGAAAAGCTTTGGCGCCGGCAATGTGCGCCTGGAATACGGTTTCTATCGGACGACGACCGCCAACCAGACCGATCCGATCGATGCGCATCGGTACTCCGTTTCCACCTCCCTGCCGATCGGGAAATCCCTCTACTGGAACGCGCGGGTCTCGCTCCAACAGAGCGCCTTCCTGAGCAGCATCTCCGGGCAGACCAGCCTTCAAATCCGCTTCTAACGCATGGGCATTCAAGTTGAATCGATCGTCGTCTGGCTCATCGCCATCGGGTTGGTGTTCGTGTTCGTCGTGCCGTACTTGATCGCGCATGTGTTGAAAGAGCAGCATGCCGAGCGGGTCTACAACAAGGCCCGAGACCTGGGCGTGGAGGAGCCGGACACCCTCCATCCGGTGATCAACGCGTCGGCGTGTATCTGCACAGGCAACTGCATCGCCGTCTGCCCCGAAAAGGATGTGCTGGGTTTGCTCGGGGGGGTCGCACTGGCCATCAACCCCACCCATTGCGTGGGGCACGGCCTCTGCGAACGGGCGTGCCCGGTGGATGCCATCCAGCTGGTGGTGGGCACCTCCAAACGGGGGGTGGATATCCCACGAATCAAAGAAAACTTCGAGACTAACGTTGAGGGGCTGTTTGTTCTGGGCGAGTTGGGGGGGATGGGATTGATCCGCAACGCGTTCGAGCAGGCGCGGCAGTGCCTCGCGTGGATTGCCGCGCAACCGGACCGATCGAAGGACCCGGCCGTGCTCGATGTGCTGATCGTCGGGTGCGGCCCCGCCGGCCTCGCGGCCTCGCTGAACGCACAGAGCCTGGGGTTGAGCTTCCGGACCATCGAGAAAGAAGATATCGGCGGGACCGTCCGGTATTATCCGCGCAAGAAACTGGTGATGACGTTCCCGCTCGACGTGCCGGGATACGGGAAGCTCGATTTCAAAAGCATCCACAAGGAAGAGCTGATCGAGCTCTGGGGAGATATCGTTCAGCAGACCGGCGTCGCCGGCGCGATCCAGACGGGGGTCACCCTGCAAAACGTGCAAAAAACGAATCAGGGGTGGTTCGAAGTAACCACCTCGCACGAGACGTACCGGACCCGGCGGGTCATCCTCGCCATCGGCCGGCGGGGCGTACCGCGAAAGCTCGAAGTCCCGGGGGAGGACAGTGCCAGGGTAGCCTATTCGCTCCTCGATCCCGACCACTTCCACCACAACCGCATCCTCGTCGTGGGCGGCGGCGACAGCGCCATCGAGGCCGCCTGCGCGCTGGCCGGGCAGCCGGGTAACACCGTCCACCTGAGTTATCGCAAAGCCAGCTTCTCGCGCATCAAGCCCGGCAATACCAAACGTATCGAGGAGGCCATCGCCGCGGGAAGCGTGCTATTTTTGCCAGAGAGCGAAGTGACGCGGATCGACGAGGGAAGCGTGGCCTATAGCGACGGCGACGGCGTGCATCGGCTCCCGAATGATTACGTGTTTATCATGGTCGGCGGTACCCTTCCCACGGGCATGCTGAAGGATCTGGGGATCCAGATCGATACCAAGTTCGGGCAGCCGCTCATCGCGTGACGGGCCTTCGGATCTCATCGGGTACACTCTTTGATTTTTGGTCCGCCAGGCGTTCGCCTCCCTTCTTGAGCGCCCATTTGTTCCGGATCGAGGAACGCGTTGTGCCGAAAGGCAGCGTTCCTATCAGGCTGTGCCGAACATGCTCCCATTGCCTTCCACTTCGCCGGCGGCGATCGCGGCCTTTTTGCTGGCGGTCGCCTTTCTTGGCGCGTTATCCACGCTGAGCATCGTACTGACCGTCGCCCGGTGGCGGCCGCATCTGCTGCCGGCCGCGCTCCTGCAGCACCTCGCGGCGGAGCGCAGCCTGCTCCAGC
>JBGSPJ010000723.1:0-7914 GCA_041738655.1 Rhodothermales bacterium
GGGCGCGGCGGCTTCTGGGGTGAGGCGGCCGACATGGCTCTGGCGATCGGCGCCACCCGCCTGACGCTCGATGGTCCGTGGCGCTACGCCGTCGAGGAGGAATACAAGGGAGGCAAGCGGCAGGACCTGAAGCGCTCGATCCCCATCGCGCAACAGTTCCTGAAGCAGTATGCCGGCGAGTTTGCCGGCACGGGCCAGACCGGAGCCGCGTCCGCCGCCGGGGGCGACGTGGTCACCGTCGCCCTTTCCGTGACGGTCGGCCAGCTGAAGTTCGACCAGCCGACGTTCGCCGTCGGCGCCGGCCAACGCGTACGCGTCGTGTTCTCCAACCCGGACGCCATGCAGCACAATCTGCTGATCCTCCAACAGGGGGCTGCCGAAACCGTCGGCGCCCTGGCCGACGCGATGATGACTGCGCCGGACGCCGCCGCCAAAAACTATGTGCCAGACAGCCCCGCCGTCCTGGCGTCCACGCCCCTGGTCGACCCCCGCGCGAGCTACACCCTCGAATTCACCGCTCCGACCGAGAAGGGCAATTATCCGTACCTGTGTACTTTCCCGGGGCACTGGAGGATCATGCAGGGCGTTATGGTGGTCAAGTGAAAAGTGAAAAGTGAAAAGTGAAAAGTGAAAAGTGAAAAGTGAAAAGTGAAAAGTGAAAAGTCCAACCTGTCAGGCGTCTGATGTTTCGAATCACGGGATACTTTTCGATTGCCCTACTTTGCATTTTGCCTTTTGCACTTTGCACTAAAAACGGCCTCGCCCAGCCCTCGCTTGTCCGCGGCTTCGTCACCGACACGGCGACGGAGCAGAGCCTGCAGGGGGCGACGGTCGTGCTTCGGAATGACGCCGGCGCCTTCTTTGGTGCGGCGACCGATGGAGACGGCTATTTTATCCTCAATCGAATCCCCGCCGGCGCGTATACCTTCCAGATTTCATTTATTGGATTTGTGCCTTACGAAACGGCGCTCACGCTTGGCGCCGGCGAAGCCCGGCAACTCGACGTGGCCATGACGGCCCGCCAGACCGAACTCGACGAGCTCGTCGTCGAAGCCGAGATAGAAACTGGCGTCAGTACGGTGACGGCCGGCCTGGAATCCATCGCTCCCGCCCAGATCGAGCGCGTCCCCATGCCGGGTGTTACGGGTGACCTCGCCAGTTATCTTCAGACCGTGCCGGGAGTGACCGTGCAGGGCGACCAGGGCGGGCAGTTTTTTGTACGGGGAGGCTCGCTCGATCAGAACATCGCCTATCTGGACGGCATGCCCGTTTACATGCCGTTCCATGTCCTGAGCTTTTATTCGGCTTTCCCCGAGGAAATCATCAACAATGCCGACGTGTATACTGGCGGTTTCGGCGCGCGCCACGGCACCCGTATCTCCTCCGTGATGGACGTACGCGCGCGAAATGGCAATAAGCAGAACCTGGCCGGCTCCCTCTCCATCGCCCCGTTCCTGAGCACCGGACGGGTCGAGTTGCCGCTCGTCAAAGACCGCGTCTCGTTCCTTGGTTCCGTCCGCCAGTCGCTCGTCGAACAGATCATGCCCAACGTGCTCGGCACCAAGCTCCCATACCACTTCGGCGATCAGTTTGGCAAGATCCACGCGTTCATCAACCCGAATCACAGTTTCTCGATCACCGCACTGAATACGTTCGACCGAGGCAAGCTGGGAGAAACCAAAAAAACCTCGCTCGGCGAAGTGGACAGCAACGTCCCGGATGACAGCTCCGAAGTGGCCTGGCACAACACGGCGTTTGGCGGACGTTATACGTTTTTGTCGGACGCGTTACCGATCCTCGCGGAAGCCTCGGCGAGTTATTCGAGGATGTCAAACGAGATCGGACCACGCGAAGAGCGGGATCGCACGGCCGGCATCGAGAGCATCGATGGCCGGCTGGATCTGACGTATTTCCTGCGGCGCGGGGAGGTGCGGGCCGGCGGCCTTTTCCGAACCTCCACCCTCTCCTACCGTCTCGGCGGGCAATTCCAGGGCACCCTGGACATTGGCAAAAACGATCTTCGCGAAATCACCGGGTATGCGGAATACGATGCGCCCCTTGCCGGCGGCCGGGTGCGTATGACGCCCGGAGTTCACCTGTACCACCTCCCGGACCGGGCTGAATTGTGGATCGACCCGCGGTTTCGGGTAAGCATCCAGCCCGGCCGAGACCCCCGGAACCTGCAACTCAACGCAGCCTGGGGGCTGTATCACCAGGCCATCGTCGGCCTGAACGACGAGCGCGACATCGGCAACCTGTTCACCGCCTGGGTGCCTGTGCCAGAGGACGGCAACATCCCATCAAGCATGCACGCCATCCTTGGCGCGAAATACCGTGTCCGCGCCGGCGTGAGCGTCGCCGCCGAGGCATTTTACAAGGACTTCAGGCATCTGAACGTCCCCATCTTCAGCGTCCTCCCCACCTTCACCACGACCCTTCAGGAGGCCGATGGGCAGGCGTTGGGTATCGACGCCCGCATCGACCTGCGCGACCGCCCGTTCTGGTTGGGATCGGTGTTCGACGGCTATATCAGCTACGCCATCTCGAAAGTAGAATACGAGACCGCCGCCATCACTTACACCCCGGGGCACGACCGCCGGCACCAGCTGAATGCCCTGCTGCATGCTCAGAAGGGCGAGCTGGGCATCACCATGCAGCTTGCCTACGGGACGGGCTTCCCCTTCACGCAGTCGAGCGGGTTTGACATCTGGCTTGTCCTGACGCCGGATGTCGACGTAACGACCGAGCCCGGCCAGGAGCGGATCGCGTACGCCGCCCCCTTCCAAGGCAAGCAGCCCGCATATCAGCGGGTGGACGTCTGGCTCGAGCGCCGCCTCGAACGCCGACGGACCGTGACCACCCTGCGCGCCGGCGTGTTAAACCTGTTTAATCGGTCCAATTTGTTTTATTTCGACCTGTTCACGTTCAAACGAGTGGATCAGCTGCCGCTCGTACCGACGATCGGGTTCAAGGTGGAATTACGCTGATATGACCCGAAAGCCTGTTCTTGTTCTGTGGTCATTCGTCCTCGCCGGCGGGCTTCTTGCCGCGTGCGAGGATAGTTTCATCGATCCGTTCGCCAACGATGAGAAATACTACACCCTCTTCGGCTACCTGGACGAATCGAAGAATTTCCAGCCCGGATCTCTACACTCCGTTCGCGTCGTCCCCATCGCCCGAACGCCGCAGGATATCACCAGTACATTCGACCCCAACGCGCTGATCGATGCCAAAGTTGTCAGTATTGATCTAGACACCGGCCAGGAAGTGCGTTGGGCGCATACGCTCCAGCGGCTCGCTGACGGTACGTATGGGCATGTGTTCCAGGCACGATTATTTGTAGCGGCCGGCGCTACTTATCGCCTCGAAGTACGCCGATCGGACGGTATTGTGGCCCGCGCTGATACCCGGGTTCCGATTACTACAAGCGTCACACCCGTAGCCCAGGAGCCCGTTCTAACTAACGGCGCGATGCGGCAAGAAGTCCTGCTTCCAGGGGTTCGCTCTCTGTGGGATGTTGACATCGTCTACTCGATCGGCGATTCGATCTGCTTCCAGGGGACGCCTTTCAACGTAGCCTATGGCCGCGTGGGAACCGCAACCGATGCTGGCTGGCGCCTTACCGTCAATCTCACCGACGACATTCGGGAACTCGAGCAGCGACTGGGGACCACCGACTGGCGCTTGTGCTCGATCGGCATTCGGACCCGAATCATGGATTCGGCCTGGGCGCCACCGGGAGGTGAATTTGACCCCGTCACGCTCGCGCTGCCTGCTTCGCTCAGCAACGTGGAGAACGGGTATGGGTACTTTGGATCCGTGGGACTATTGCAAACCACTTGGCCATTCAGCGCGGACAACGGCCGGCTCCTGGGTCATTGACCGCTCAGCGGCGGAGGCGGGGGAAAAATTGATTGGCGACATGGCTGGTGAGCAGGCTGGAGGCCTGTGCAAGAAAGCCGGGGATGCTTTTCTTGAAGCCAGCGCGCTGCGTCTCGTCCGCCTCGAACCGCCGCAGGTATCGATCGATCTCGCGCGACAGCCCGCGCGCATGGCCCTGAAGGGCAAGCTGCTCCCGCACCTTGCCAAGCGCCTCCAGGAACACTGTCACCCACTGCTTTTCGGAATCGTTTTTTAGCGTAAGTACCACGACGTGGGGATGCGCCTCCACCTGCGTGAGGTAGGTCGCAGAGACACGGGCCCACACCAAGAATCCATCGTGGTGGAGCAGTTTCAACAGAAACGCCGTGTGTTCCACCTGGCCGTCGAGCATGGCCGCTCCCAGGGCATCAAATGCGCGCCGAGCGTCATCCCGGCTCGTCGGATGCAGGATCTGCCAGACATCCAGCTGCACGGCCTCGGGGGAGTAACCCGTCAGCGTCCGTACCTGTTCGTCCACGCGAAGCGGGATCATCCCGTCGGGTTCGAGCCGGCAGACCATGTGCGACGCGCAACGCGAAGGCTCGGCCCGATAGACGGTCTGTGCGCTGTACGCTTCGTAGTCGTGCACCAACGTTTCAAACGCTTCCCGTGAAGCAAAAAAGGACGCGGCGTACTCCCAGCTCGACTCCCGTCGTTTCAGCGCTTCTTCCAACTCCGCGTGGGCGCTCCGCACAAGGCCGACGAGTTCGTGGCACATGCGGCTGTAGTGCGCATCGAGCGCGCCGGCCTGATCCTCTGGAAATGCTAACATGATGTGATGGTAAGATGAGAAAACATCAACGGATGTGGGGTGCATCGAGCGAGTATCTAACCCATTAACTTTCGCGGCGCGAGAGGACGGCTGCGAGCGCCACCGTCTTATGATCGGGAATGTCTACGACCGGGCCGTTGGATGAAAAGCGGACCGCCAGTATACCAACTGCGCGGGCGTTTGTCTATCAGGGAGCCGGCTCAACGGCGTGTCATCCTATTGACCTACAAGGCCCTTCTGTGCGGTATTCCCCGGATCGATTAAAGCCGGCCGGCCGGCCGCCGATACTCTTATCCCACCCCTGCCCGATTCTCGCGCAGGCTCCCCCCATCGCGCCCCGCCCGCCGGCGCCTTATCCCCGTAATTCGCATGGTAACCAGAACGCGCTACGGCCGTGTTACAGGCCGCCTCGTACACGTACTCGTGCTCCTTACGCTTCTCGCCGGAACCGCTACCTCCGCGCTGGCGCAACAGGCCGAGGCGCCGGATGCCAGTCAGTGGAATCAGGATTACCTCACGGGAGCCTGGGGCGGACTGCGGCCCGATCTCGCCTCCCAGGGGGTGTCGTTCGAAGCCGCCTATGCCGTTGATGCTTTCGCCAACGTGCGTGGCGGGGCCCGGCGAGGTGGTGGCTACCTGCACAATGCCGACCTCACCCTGGCGGTTGATGCCGGCGAGTTGATGGGGTGGCGCGGCGCCTCCTTCTTCGGCTACGTGCTCGGCAACTATGGCGATGCCCTCAGCGAGTATGTGGGTGATCTCCAGGGCGTGAGCAACATCGAGGCCCCCGCGGCCTGGCAGTTGTATGAAGCCTGGCTCCAGCAGGCCATCGCGGGAGAGGCCGCCTCCGTGAAGATCGGCCTCTACGATGTCAACAGCGAGTTCGCAAGCGTGGAAACCGCCGGCCTGTATCTGGGCAGCGCGCACGGCATCGGGCCTGACTTCAGCCAGAGCGGCCTCAACGGACCCTCCATCTTCCCGGCCACCGGCCTCGCCGCCCGCCTCGCCATCCAGCCCACGACCTCGCTGTACGCTCAGGCCGCGATCATCGAGGCGTTTCCCGGCTCGAATGGCCTACCGGGCAGCCCGAGAGTCCAGTTCACGCCCGACGAAGGGTGGTTGATGACATCGGAGATGGGTCTTGTGGATGGCGATACGCCTGGCCGCAAAATCGGCGTCGGGTACTGGCGCTATACAAAGCCGTTCGAGACACTGGCGGGGGATGGACAGGCAAACGGCTTCGGTGCCTACACAATTGGCGAGTACGCCCTGTTCGACATGGAAGAGCGGACACGTGGCGTGGCGCTGTATGGCCGTGCCGGCTGGGCCAACACCGCCGTGCACCCCATCGCGTTTGCCTGGGCCACCGGCCTGGTCGTGAGCGGCCCGTTCAAGAGCCGCCCGTACGACCAGCTCGGACTGGCCGTGGCGACGGCGCACCAGGGGCGAGAAGGACTACACGCCCGGCGAGATGCCGGCGATCCCATGGCGCCATCCGAGCTGGCGATTGAGTTCACCTATGCCCTGACGATACTCTCCGGGATTGCCATTCAGCCCGACATTCAGTTCATACACCATCCTGGTTCAACCGTCTCTCTCCGCGATGCGGTTGTCGTAGGTACACGGCTCAGCGTCACATTCTAGGCCCGATCACCGCAATGCTGCGCTCGAGTGATGGCCTGGGGCGCCGGGTCGCGGTGATCCGCCGTTTACCACAACCCTTTCTGACCCAGATGAACGATTATTTCAAGAACCTATCGATTGGCCGGAAGCTGCTGGTTGGCTTTGGCGTCCTCGCGGTCGTGGCCAGTCTGAGCGATATCCTGGCCTTTGGCATGCTCAAACTGGTCCACGAGGCCGCCCGGGAAACGATCGAAAAAGACGTGCCCCATCAGTCGGCGCTCCTCGAGATACAGAAACTGTCGACGGAAGGCCATCTCTGGTTCGAGGAAATCATGTCGGGGGATGAAGGGGAGGACGTGAACGAGGTGTTTTCGCTCTGGAATCAGGCCGGCCAACTCGCCGAGGCGCTGGTCCTGGGCGGCGAAATCGATGGGCAGAAGTTTCTCCCCATCAAAAACCAGGAAGCGCTCGCCTCGCTCGAACGGGTCGAAGAGCAGCTGGATGAACTCATTGTTGTCGGCCGGAGACGCTACGAGCAGAATATCACCGGCTTGAGCGCCGCCGGCAGCGACCTGGACGGTGCGTTCGACGCAATTTACGAGGAAGTCATCGAAAGCAGCGACGTGGCGCTAAAAGCCATCCGCGCCGATCTGGCGATAAGCGCTGCCTCGATCGACAAAACGTACCAGGCCGGCTGGATCAGCATGCTGGCATTTGTCATCGTCTCCTTCATCGTCGCCTGGGCCAGCACGCGAAAGATCAGCCTGATGATCCTCCAGCCGCTGCGGCAGTTGAACAGAGTCGTGGCCGCCGTGCAGCAGGGTGACCTGAATCAGAAAGTAGAACTTGAGTCGACCGATGAAATGGGTTTCCTGGGTGGCGCGATCAACACGATGGTGGAGAGCCTCCGGGAGGCCTGCCATGCCATGGGGTCCGAGAAACAGGCCCTTGAAAACGAGCGGCTCAAGGCAGACCAGCAACGCGCCTACCTGGCCCACCACTTTGATCTCATGCTCGCAGAGATGAATCGATTCGCTCAGGGCGACCTGACCGTACATCTCACCGTCGAGAAAAACGACGCCGTCGGGCAGCTGTTCGAAGGGTTCAACATGGCGGTCGAAAACCTGCGTCAGCGGATCGAACACGTCAACCAGGCGATCGACCACACGACCACCACCGTCGACCAGATTCGATTGTCGACAAGCGAGCTGGCAGCTGGCGTTCGGCTGCAGTCGGAGCAGTCGCACGAAGTGGCCCTGGCGGTCGAGGAGATGGTGCAAACGATCGTCGACAACTCCCAGAATGCCTCTCACACGGCCGATCTGACCGAACTCAACGGCAAGGAAGCCCGCGAGGGCGGCGAGGTGGTGCAGGCGACGGTGAGCATGATCCGCCGGCTGGCGCAGATTGTGTCGGATTCCGTAGGCACGGTGGAGCACCTCGGCGCGTCCAGCCAGCAGATCGGGGAGATCGTCAAGACGATCGACCAGATCGCGAATCAGACCAACATGCTGGCCCTCAACGCGGCCATCGAGGCGGCGCGCGCCGGCGAGCAGGGTCGCGGTTTCGCCGTCGTGGCCGACGAGGTGCGCAGCCTC
>JBGSPJ010000043.1:0-23907 GCA_041738655.1 Rhodothermales bacterium
GAGGAGCAAAGAGATGCCGGACGGATGGGTCAAAAGGTGCTGCCAGTATTTTCTCAAACTCGGCCCTCAGGTCGAGTTGCAAAAAAATGATCCGCGTTGACGTCGGGCAGTACTCCTCCCCGTTCCGACATCGATGAATCGACGTCGGAACTCGCCCCTCCTCGATTCGAGGAGGGGCCTGATTTGTCAAGCGGCGGTGCCCCGATTTGAAAACTGTCCAAAGTATTAATCCCTCCAGTTTCTACCGCTTCAAGAACGGCGGTAATGGCCTCAGCTTCGATGCGGATTCGAAACTGATCGCGGTTGTCAAGGGGTCTCTGCAGTGCGCAGTTGTCAAGGTAGATGATTGGCACTAAGCTATCTCTTGTGTTATTGGCTGCAGAGCAAAATAGCGGCCTTCCTTGTACCTGTCAATCCGACTCTCCGCGCAATTCCCCCTATGAATCCCCGGCCCGAGATCGTAGCTTCTCGGAAACGTCACCGTAGGGCACCCTCATGAAACCCGTTTGTGTATTTGACTCGCAGGACATCCTCGGCGAGGGCCCGCTCTGGGACCCCGAGGATCAGGCGCTGTACTGGATCGACATTAAGGAACGCCACCTCCAGAAGTGGACCCCCAGCACCGGCGACTACCGGGTGTGGGCGCTGCCCGAGGAGATCGGCAGCTTTGCCCTCCGCACCATCGGCGGGGCGGTGCTGGCGTTGCAGAACGGGTTTTATATGCTGGATTTTGACTCGGGGGACGTACTCCCGGTCGTTGATCCCGAGGCGGACAAACCCGGCAACCGGTTTAACGACGGCAAATGCGACCGCGCCGGCCGGTTCTGGGCCGGCACGATGGACAACGCCGAGAAGGTCATCAACGGCGCGCTCTACCGGCTCGACCATGACCACTCCTGCCGGCTCATGCGCCCCGGCGCATTTATCTCCAACGGACTGGGCTGGAGCCCTGACAACCGGACGATGTATTACTCGGATTCGTCGATGCAGCGCATCTTCGCGTTCGATTTCGACCTCGCCGCCGGCGCGATCTCCAACGAACGTGTCTTCGCCGTCGTCGACCAGGGCTACCCGGATGGGCTGACGGTGGACGCCGAGGGGTACATCTGGAGCGCCGTGTGGGATGGCTGGCGCGTCACTCGCTACGCACCCGATGGCTCGATCGACCAGGAGATCCGCATGCCCGTCCAGAGCCCGACGAGCTGCATGTTCGGGGGGCCGGATCTCGACACGCTCTACATCACCTCGGCCAGCATCAACCTCCCCGAGGAGACCCGGATGGTCCAGCCCCAGGCCGGCGGGGTGTTTGCGATCGACGCCGGCGTGAAAGGGTTGGCGGAGACGAAGTTTAATGGGTGATCGTATATCCTTTCAGTGAACGGCGGAGTCGAGCGCCAAAAACGCAATGTCACCCCGCACTTGATGCGGGGTCCCGTCGTTTTGCAATTCGGCTGGACCCCGGATCAAGTCCGGGGCGACACTAAAGCCTATTCCGTGTCGCTTGAATAGTGTAGAGACTATAGTATGCGTATCCAACTCACCAAAAAGCGCATCCTCGTTACCGGCGCCACGAGCGGCATCGGGCGGGCGATTGCGCTTGCTTGCGCGCAGGCCGGCGCGGATGTAGCGTTTTGTGCGCTCACGGCGGACGGAGCGGATAAGGTTCGGTTGGCCATCGAAGCCTTTGGTCGCCGCGCCTACTTCGAGGTGCTGGATGTGGGGGATATGGAGGGATGCCGTGGGTTTGTCGACCGCGGCGCGGCGTTTCTGGGGGGACTGGATGGCCTGGTCAACAACGCCGGCACGAACTTCAACCACGGGGTGCTCGGGGCAACTCCGGAGCAGATCGACCGGTGCTTCCGCGTCAACTTCTATTCGGCCTGGGCGATGGCGCGTACTGCCCATCCGTACCTCAAGGCCGCCGGCCGGGGCGTGGTCGTCAACATCTCCTCCATCCACGCCACCCAGACGATGCCCGGCGCCTTCCCGTACAACGCCTCAAAGGCGGCGCTGAGCGCCCTCACGCAGTCCATGGCCATCGAGTGGGCGGCTGATAACATCCTCTCCGTCGCCATCGCGCCGGGGTGGACCCTCACGCCGCTCAATACCAACGCGTTCGAAAACCACCCGGACCCCGAGGCCGAGCGCCGGCGCATCGACGACGCCCACCTTCTCGGCCGCATGGCCCGCCCGGAAGACATCGCCAGCTTCGCCGTTTACCTCCTCAGCGAGGCGAACGGTTCTATGAATGGCAATACGGTAAGGATCGATGGGGGGCAGCATGGGAGGGCGTACCCGCACTAGCGGGTGTAAGGTTCAATGTTCGAGGTTTAAGGGAAGAAGCTCGTCCTATATGGAAAAGTACCTTGAACATCGAACTTTGTACCTTGAACCTTACCCTCTCCGTCGTACTTTCCAGGCCCACACCAATCGATATCGCCAATGTCAGCAAAACACGAAGGACTCCGCAGCGCCGTATGGTTCGGCACGCGGGACAAGATGGGCTTTGTACACCGGAGCTGGACCAAAAACCAGGGCCATCCGGACCACATGTTCGACGGCCGGCCGGTGATCGGCATCTGCAATACGTGGTCCGAGCTGACGCCCTGCAACGCCCACTTCCGGATGCTGGCCGAACACGTGAAGCGCGGCGTGTACGAAGCCGGCGGTTTCCCGTTTGAGTTTCCGGTCATGTCCCTCGGCGAAATCCTCATGCGCCCCACGACGATGCTCTACCGCAACCTGGCGAGCATGGACGTGGAGGAGACCATCCGCGCCAACCCGCTTGACGGTATCGTGCTGATGACGGGGTGTGATAAAACCACGCCGTCGACCGTGATGGGCGCGGCGAGTGTCGATCTCCCCACCATCGTCCTCCCCGGCGGCGCGATGCTGAACGGGAAGTACAAGGGGCGGGATATCGGGTCCGGCACCAGTGTGTGGGAGTTCAGCGAGGACCTCCGTGCCGGCAAGATCACCGAACACGAGTTCTTCGACGCCGAGGCCTGCATGTCCCGCAGCGACGGACACTGCATGACGATGGGCACGGCGTCGACGATGGCCTGTATGGTCGAGGCGCTTGGCCTCACCCTTCCCGGCGCGGCGGCGATTCCGGCGCCCGACTCTCGCCGGCGGCGCCTGGCGCACATGACCGGGATGCGGATCGTGGAGATGGTGAAGGAGGACCTCCGCCTCTCGCAGGTCCTCACCCGCGAGGCGTTTGAAAACGCGATTCGCGTCAACGCCGCCGTGGGGGGATCGACGAACTTTGTGATCCACCTGCTGGCCATCGCCGGCCGGATGGGGGTGGAGTTGAGTCTGGAGGATTTCGACCGGCTCGGCAGCGCGATGCCACTGCTCGTCAACCTGATGCCGTCGGGCAAATTCCTCATGGAGGACTTTTATTACGCCGGCGGCGTGCCGGCCGTCGTCGCCGAGATCCGCGATAAACTCCACCTCGGCGCGATGACCGTCTCGGGCCGGACGTTCGGCGAAAACAACGCGGACGCGCCGAACTACAACCACGAGGTGATCGCGACGGCCGAGGAGCCGCTGATCGACCATGCCGGCCTGGCCGTGTTGTACGGCAACCTGGCCGAAAACGGCGCCATCATCAAACCCTCTGCCGCTACTCCCGAGCTCATGCAGCACCGCGGGCCGGCGGTCGTGTTCGAGGATTACGATGACTACCACGACCGCATCGATGATCCGAACCTGAACGTCTCGAAAGACTCGGTTCTCGTCCTCAAAAATGTCGGCCCCAAAGGCTACCCGGGGATGCCCGAGGTGGGCAACATGGGGCTGCCGACGAAGGTCCTGGAGCAGGGCGTGCGGGACATGGTGCGGATCTCCGACGGCCGGATGAGCGGGACCGCGTACGGGACGGTTGTTCTCCACGTCGCGCCCGAATCGGCGGTGGGGGGGACGCTCGCGCTGGTGCAGGACGGGGACATGATTGAACTGGATGTCGCCAACCGCCGGCTCCACCTGGACGTGTCCGACGCCGAACTGGCCCGCCGGCGCTCCGCCTGGAAACCTCGCGCCCCGCATACCGACCGCGGCTACGTGAGCATGTACCTCAACCACGTCATGCAGGCCGACACCGGGGCGGACTTCGACTTCCTGAAGGGCAAATCCGGCAGCGACGTGCCGAATCCGAATCACTGAAGGGGTTTAAGGATTAAGGTTCGAGGTTTAAGGAGTTGGGAAATGTCCTTGATGCTTGAGCTTTTCACCTTGAACTATACACCTTAAACGTTGAACCATCGCGATGCTCCGCTTCGAAAATCAGATTGCCATCGTCACCGGGGGGGCCAGCGGGATCGGGCTGGGGATTGTCCGCCGGCTGACGCGGGAGGGCGCCCATGTCGCGATCTTCGACCGGGACGAGGCCGCGATGGCGCGCGTCGTTTCCGCGTTTAAGTCGGACGAGATGGAGGTTTCTACCTATGTGGTCGACATCACAAGCGAGGCTTCCGTCAAGAAAGCCATCGGCGACGTCGTAGCCCGCCACGGGAAGCTGGATGTCATGGTGAATTGCGCCGGCATCGTCGGGCCATCCTCCACCAAAATACTCGATTACGATGCCGAGGCGTTTCGGAAGGTGGTGGACATCAACCTGACAGGCTCGTTTATCATGACGAAGTACGCCATCGAGCCGATGCTGAAGCAGTCGTACGGCAGGATCCTCCTCATCGCCTCGATCGGCGGGAAGGAGGGCAACCCGGGGATGGCCGGCTACGCGGCGAGTAAATCGGGCGTGATGGGGCTGGTGAAGGGTATAGGGAAGGAATACGCCGGTACGGGCGTGACGGTGAACGGCCTCGCGCCGGCGGTCATCCGCACCCCGATGAACGAGGACACCGCCCCCGAGATGCTTGCCTACATGACCTCGAAGATCCCCATGGGCCGGCTTGGAACGGTCGAGGAGACCGCCGCGATCTCGTGCTGGATCGTGTCCGAGGAGGCCAGTTTTAATACGGGGTTTGTATTCGATTTGTCGGGGGGTAGGGCGACGTTTTAGTGAAACCCCTCCGTTTATTTCACCAGCGTCATTCGGCGAATGACACTGCCATTGGGCGTCACCAGGCGGTAGAGATAAACGCCGCTTGGCAGTCCGGATGCGTCGAATCGTACTTCGTGGGTGCCGGCGGCCACCGTTCCATCCACGAGTCGTGCCACCTCGCGGCCCAGCACGTCATGGACAGTCAGGTACACTTCCGCCTGTTCGGCGAGAACAAAGCCGATGGTTGTTGTCGGATTGAAGGGATTGGGGTAGTTCGTGCCGAGTTCGAATAACGTTGAAGTTGAGGCCGCCAGCACGCCGCGGTTGCCAGCCATATTCGGTGCTCCGCCCTGGATCAGCACAATAATCGTCTCCGCTTCGGTGATCCAGGAGGCGCCGATGACGGGATCCACTTTCGAGGAATTCAGGAGCCGCTCGACCGTATCGATGAAGGCGTTCATTGCTACAAGCGCAGTCTCCGGTGTGTTCAGACCCAGGGCCGATTGTGCTTTTTTAAGGAGGCCGGTCATCTGATTGGCCTGATTGGCTTTGATAACTCCGGACACGCCGGCCCATTCCACGGCTTCACTCAACAGGCCAATCCGCTCGAGCGGGGTGAGCTCACCCGGGGTTTCCACCGAACAATCGATTCGGGGAAAGGATAACCCGTTTGTGGGATCCGTGACGATGACATTCGATATCCGCAGCCGCTCGAGGATTTCATCGGGCGTTGTGGCCACGCCGCCCGCGATGAGCAACGCGGCGCAGCCGGCGGCATGAGGAGAGGCCATGCTGGTGCCCGATAACGTGGACGTCCCGTTTCCTAATCCGCTCGCCGTGATGCCCACGCCGGGAGCCATGATGTCGAGAAACGCATTGCTGTTCGTGAAACTGGCGACGAGATCGTTGTTGTCCGTGGCGCCCACGGAAATGACGCTCGCCAGGCACGCCGGCGAAGACATGGACGTACCCGATCCGCCGTTTAACGACGAGGCAAAGATGGAGACTCCCGCCGCCTTCAGCGCATCGGCCACTTCGCCCGCCGCCATGTTAAACGAGGCAAGGTCGTCGCAAACGCCGTCGAAAAGTGCAAACGTGCCCAGGCTCATGTTCATGGCCTGTACGCCGAGCGAAGGAGTGTCGAGGACGTAGTCCATCCCCGCCACTACCTCGGAGAGGGCATTAAACTGGTTGGCGCCGTTGAGCACCTTGATCGCGACGATACTGGCCCCCGGGGCGACGCCCGGAGCGGACTTTGTCCCGTTTGCCGCGACTATGCCCGTTACGTTCGTGCCGTGCCCATGATCGTCTTCCGCCGCACCCGGCCCCGTCTGTCGGTCGCTCCCGTTGGGGCACTGCCCTACCCCATTGATGGCGCCATCAAAATCCAGGAAACACGCTTCGTCCACTAGGGCGTCGGCCAGATCGTCGTGGTCGGTATCCATACCCGAATCCAGTACGGCCACGACAACGCCGGCTCCGCTCACGCCCTGTTCCGCCCATTGGTCGGCGTGGATCAGGGAGACACTCTCTGCAAGCCCTCCGGAGCCCTGCGGGTCGAGGTCGATGCGCCGAACGCCGGGGAGAGCCACGAGCCTGTCGAGCGTTTCATTGTCTAGCACTGTTCCTGCCAGGGCCGAAACGGCGGCGTAGCGATGGCGGAGCCGAAACCCCTCGGGTGCTATCCCATTGAGGACCGGTTCCTGCAACGCACGCACAAGCGCACGCCGGCGCTCAATCGGAAGTGGCGCGCCGGACGTCAACTCGGCCGGCCTGTGGAGCGCGATGATGATCCGAGCTTCACCCTGCAATCGGATCTGCTCGTAAACACCCGGACCTACAACGCCCTCGGGGGCCTGGGCGTAGGCCGATGCGGCCAGGAAGATTGAGGCCACAATCAGCGCGTGTGACCAGGCGATGGGTTTGAACGCGTATTGAATGAACATTTGGTTTCCCCCCAGGAGTACAGGACGTGGATGATCAGGGGGGACGAAGAATTTATAGCGAAGGAACGGGTGGGAGTTCCTACGATATGACGGAAAATGTGTTATGTTTTGGTCACGACTGCCGCCAGGGCCCATCGTTATGTGCTACAACGATGGCATGATGCTTCAAGGTTGCTCGCTTGGCTGGCAATAATCTCGTCGTATCGACATGACAGGGTATGTTGGCTTGTGCAAGTCTATGTCGCTGTGGTACGTTGCTGCCTCGGACGGACCTTGATCGGTTAACGCATGGTGCGATTTATTGGCGCCGAGAGGGATTTCCGCGAACTATTAGTTTTAAATCATTCCAGCGTCCTCGTATGCGTAAACCTCTTTTTGGCGGACATTCGGCGGTTGTGACGGGGGCCGGCGAAGGGATCGGGTTTGAGATCGCGCGCCTACTCGCGCTCAGTGGCGCCGTGGTGATTCTGAACGACGTGGATGCTACGCGGGCATACAGCGCGGCGGCGGCGATCCAGCGACAGGGCGGGCATTGTATCGGCATCCCGGGAGATGTGGGGGATGTGGACGTGGTGCGCGGCCTCGTGGAGGAGGCGGTGCGCGAGGGGGGCAAGATCACCATCGCGGTGGCCAACGCCGGCCAGACGCTCTGGAACAGCTTTCTCGACTACACGCCCGAAGACCTCCAGCGGGTGATGAACGTCAACCTGGGCGGGTCGTTTTTCCTTGCCCAGGCGGCGGCGCGGCATATGCGGAAGCAGGGGACCGGCGGCCGGATATTGTTTATGTCGTCGGTGACGGGGCATCAGGCGGTGCCGTATCTCTCGGCCTACAGCATGACCAAGGCCGGCCTCGAGATGCTGGCGCGCAACCTGGTGCTCGAATTATCCCCCCACAAAATCACCGTCAACTGCATCGCGCCGGGGGCCACGGTCACCCCCCGCAACCTCGCCGACGACCCGGACTACGAGGCCCACTGGGCCGAGCTGTCGCCGAGCCGGCGGGCGGCGTTCCCATCGGATATCGCCCGTGCGGCGCTGTTTCTGCTGGCGCCGTCGTCCGACCAGATCACCGGCCAGACGCTGGTTATCGATGGCGGATGGTCCGCTGTTAGTCCTGTACCCGCGCTTGATTTTGTGGCGCAATCCCAGGAAGAATGATGCGAAATCTCACTTCATTACTTGCCGGGCTGGTATTTCTCGCGGCCCACATAGGCGGCTTGGCCGCACCGGCGTGGGCCCAGGTTTCGGAGGTCGTGCCGGCCGATACGGCGCAGGTGTGGCGTGTCGTCACGCGGGATGGGAACGAGTATGTGGGGAAGATCCTGGAGCGTGGCGCCGGCGTGCTCCGGTTGGAGACCGACACCATTGGCATTGTATCGATCCCCGAGGAGACGATCGTGCGGATCGAGGCCGTCGGTGCACGGCAGTTGATCAGTGGAGAGATATGGGTGGAAAACCCGCAATCGACCCGGTATTTCTGGGGACCAAACGGGTATGGGCTGCGAAAAGGGGAGGGGTATTATCAGAACGTATGGATTTTCTTCAATCAGGTGAGCTTCGGGTTGTCGGATTTCGCTTCGCTCGGCATCGGGACCATCCCCGTTTTTCTGTGGGGCGTTGACGAAGTGCCGATCTGGTTCACCCCGAAGCTTTCGTTTCCCGTCGTTCCCGGTGAAATTAACCTCGGCATCGGGGCACTGGCCGGCACCGTGCTGGGCACTTCGGTCAGCGACGAGGCGGCCGGCATCGTCTACGGTATCGGCACGTACGGGTCGCGTGATCGCAACATCTCGATTGGGCTTGGCTACGGCTTTGCCGGCAACGACTGGGGCCGGCATCCGGCCATTACCTTGAGCGCGATGCTGCGCCGGGGGAAACGGAGCTATCTGTTATTCGAGAATTACTTCATCTCGACCGGAGAGGAAAGTGTTGGCCTGGCCATGGTCGGTGGTCGGTACATTTCCTCGCGGATCTCGATCGATTACGGCGGCGTGGTGCCCCTTGGCTCCGGCATCGACCAGCTCATCGTCTTGCCGTGGCTGGCGCTGGTGGTGCCGTTTGGGCGTTGACGGGTTGGGGTCGGGTTACGGCCTTTGGCCTAAACCCGACCCTACGGGTGTTTCGTTTTTTTGTCATCCACGGGGGTCGGGTTACGGCCTTTGGCCTAAACCCGACCCTACGGGGTTTTCCTTATTCCTTTTGCCTTGGCTACACCAACTTTCCTCGTCACCGGCGCCATGGGGTGTATTGGCGCGTGGACCCTCCGGCACCTCGTGCACGCCGGTTATCGGGCCGTCAGCTTTGACCTCAGCGAGACGCGGCATCGGATCGACCTGCTGCTTTCACGCGAGGAGCAGGAATCCATCACCTTTGTCCGTGGCGACCTGACGGATACCGCGCAGGTGATGGAGGCGGTCGCGGCCCACGGCGTGACCCACATCGTCCACCTCGCGGCATTGCAGGTGCCGTTTTGCCGGGCGAACCCGGTACTCGGGGCGCAGGTGAACGTCGTCGGCACCGTGAACGTGTTCGAGGCCGCGCGGGCGGCCGGCATCCGGCATCTGGCGTACGCCTCGTCCATCGCGGTCTATGGCGCGCCGGAAGACTACGAGGAGACCCGCATCGACGACGCCAGCGCCCTGCGGCCGCGGACGCTTTACGGCGTCTACAAACGCGCCAACGAGGGGACGGCAGAGGTGTACTGGCGGGAGAACGGGATCAGCAGCATCGCGCTGCGTCCGTTTACCGTGTACGGCGTGGGACGGGATCAGGGGCTGACGAGCGACCCAACGAAGGCCATGCTGGCGGCGGCGCGGGGCGAGGCGTTCGAGATCGGCTTCAGCGGCCCGATGCAGTTCCAGTGGGCGTCCGACGTGGCGCAACAGTTCATCGACGCCGCCGAGCGCCGGCTCGAAGGGAGCTTCGTGTTTAATCTGGATACAAAGGCCGTGCAGGTTTCCGAGGTGGTGGACCTCATCCGCGACCTCCGCCCCGGCGCGCGGATCACCTTCAAACAGAACGATCTGCCGTTCCCCGCCGAGTACGACACCGTCACCTTCCGCCGGCACATCCCGACGATCTACGAAACCCCGCTACGCGAAGGGATTCGGCAAACTGTCGAGCTGTTTGAAATGAAAAGTGCAAAGTGAAAAGTGCAAAATCCGAGGCGATTACACCTGGTCTCATTTTGCATTTTACACTTTGCACTGCTTCACCCGGTCGGCGCGGCTACTTCTGGTGCTTTCGGGTGTTTGTCGAGGCCCGGGGTGCGTTGGAGGAATTCCTCGTACAGCCGCGTCTGGCGGTTTTCGAGGGGGATATCGTAGCCGTCGATGAAGACCTTCGTGATTTTGGTCTTGGTCTCGAACGGGTCGCCGTTGGCGAGGAAGAGGTTGGCTTTTTTGCCGACCTCGAGGGAGCCGACCTGATCGGCTACGCCGAAAATCTCCGCCGGCGCCAGCGTCACCGCGCGTAGCGCGGCCTCTTTCCCCATACCGTACGTCGCGGCGAAGCCGGCGTTAAACGGCAGGTTGCGCACGTTCTCCGCGTCGCCCGTCTGGATCGCCACCTTCACCCCGGCCTTGTGCAGTAGCCCGATGTTGGCGTACGCCTTGTCGTACCGGTCGGCGTCGCGGGTCGGGACCGACAGCATTGGCCCGACGATGCAGGGGATGCCGGCCTCGACGAGTTTGTCGGCCACGCGCCAGCCTTCCGACACGCCGGCAAAGACGGGGCGGACGATCTGCTGCTTCTTCACCCACTCGATCGCCGCGAGGATGTCCTTTGCCGCCTCGACGGTGATCAACAGCGGCATCTGGCCGCGGACTACGGGCAGCATGGCGGTCATCTGCGGGTTGTACTCGGGCCGCCGGCCGGCCTCGGGGTTGGCGGCGAAGGCGGAGTCGATCCGCGCGTACAAAACAGCATCCTTCCAGACGCCGTCCAGCTTCTTGATCGCCTCGTCGTACGCCTTTTTGATATCCTCCTCCGACCGCTGGTCGAACCGGCCGCGCCGCGCGGACGTCGGGAAGTTCATCGTCATCAGCTGCATCCCACCCACACTCATCTGCTGTGGGGTGTAGCCGTGGAGGTTCACCAGCGCCGCCTTGCCGGGGAAGAGCCCGCCGCTCGGCGCGGCAATCACGGTGGTGACGCCGCTCACGCGGGTGACAGGGATGGCGACGGAGTTCGGGTTGATGGCCGTCAGCGCCTCCATCTGCGGGGTGACTTCGCCCACCTCGTTGTGGTCGATCGTACGCTCATCGGAGCCGACTTCCACAAGGCCCAACCGGGTGCCGGAGTCGATCATGCCCGGATACGCCGTCTGGCCGGCGCCGTCGATCACCTCGGCGCCCGCCGGGATGGTCACGTCGGCCCCGAGCGCCACGATGACGTCGTTCTCGATCACAATCGTGCCCGACTCGATGACGCCGTTCGCAACGGTTTCGATGCGGACATTCGTCACGGCGAACGTGCCCCGGCGCGCCTTGGGCTCACCGTCGATCTGCGGCTGGGCGGCGGCCGGCGCCAGGGCAGCGGCGAGGAGAAATAAAGCCAGGAAAAACGTCGATTTCATGTGGCGGTCCAGGACTGCGTCGGTTTGCGGCGTCGGTTAATCTGCTTTATTTACTCGTTGTCGCCGGCGAAGAAGTCGTACATATCCACGATCTCATCCCCGGCGTGGACGTCATGGTCGTGCCGGTCCATCAAGATCGTTTCTTCAAGCGGTTCGTCGGGGTCGATCGTGAGCCGCATGTCATCCGGGTCGTTTTCGATGTCGAACCGGACGATCCCGTCGACGATGCTCATCTGGGGCACGGCGTAGACCGAAAGGGGATGGGCGTTAAACAGCGCGATGTCGCCATCTTTCCCCACTTCGATCGATCCCACCCGATCCGCGATACCCAGTTGGATGGCGGGGTTGATGGTGATGAGCGCGAGCGCTTCGTCGTCGCTGAGGTCGCCGTACCGCTGTGTTTTGGCGGCCTCGTGGTAGAGGTGCCGGATGAGCTCGCCGGAGTCCGAGTTGATGGACGTCGTGATGCCGTTGCGCGTGAGGATGGCGGCGTTGTAGGCGGTGGAGTAGTAGACCTCGAACTTGTAGGCCCACCAGTCGGCGAAGACCGACGCCGTCGCGCCGAATTCGGCCAGTTCGGGCGCCACCTTGAAGGCCTCATTGGCGTGCTGGAGGTTGAGTTTTTTGACGCCGTTGTCGCGGAGCACATCCACCAGCATGACGATCTCGTCGGCGCGGTAGGAGTGGGCCTGAACGAGCACCTCGCCGCGGATGATGTCGGCGATGACTTCCAGGCGCTGGTTGTACGCCGGCGGGATGGCGCGCAGGTTCGTGATCCGGTCCCGCTCGTAGGCCTCCCAGTCGGCGATGTACCGCTGCGCCTCGTCGAACGCCTTGCGGAGCACCATTTCGACGCCCATGCGGGTGGAAGGATGGATGCCCGAGCCTCCGTGGTTGCGGGTCGGGTTTTCGCCGAGCGCGAACTTGATCGTGCGAGGCGCGCCCTCCATCTTCAGATGGTCGGGATTGGTGAGTCCGTAGCGCAGTTTGAGCGTCTCGCATTGCCCGCCGATGACGTTGGCCGATCCGTGCATGGCGTGGATGGTGGTGACCCCGCCGGCGAGCGCGCGGTAGATGCCGATATCAAACGGATCGATCACATCCTCCATCGTCACTTCGGACGTGACCGGCGCCGACCCTTCGTTGATCGAGCTGAGCGCGTTGTGCGAGTGGGCGTCGATGATGCCGGGCATGACAAAAAGGCCCGTCGCGTCGATGACGCGGACGCCCCGCGGGGCGGAGAGGCCGGCGGCGACACGCGAGATTTTGCCGGCGCGTATCAGCACATCCGTATTGGCCAGCGTGCCGTTCGTGACGGTCAGCACCGTCCCGTTTTTGATGAGCACATCGCCGGTTTCCTGGGCCACCGCGTGGCCGAGGAGGAAGAAGCTGACGAGGAGGAAAATCAGGGCGCGTTTCATGCGGGTATCGATCTTGTCGCTGGACGTCCGTTTCGTAGGCGTCAGTTTCGGGGGCGGCGGCTGCCGGTCACGGGCAAGGTGCTGTCGTCGTCCGTCGTGAAGGTCCCGTCGAGGGTGTTGCCGTCGATGACGATGGCGGCCTTGAAGGCGCCGACCTCCTCGATGGCGAACTCGAACGAGAGCCGGTTGCCGTCGAGGGCGACGTTCTGGAGCGGGCGGAGGGACTGGCCTTCGGCCTCGAGGGTGCCTTCGAGGGCGTCAGGCGAGCCGGAGAACGTGAGGATCCCCTTCATGCCGGCCGTTTCGGCCACGAATTCCCAGCTGCCGATGGCGTTCACGCCGGCGGGGTCGGCTCCTTTGCGGGTGGCGTCGGGTTTTTTTGCCTCGACCTCGAACTTCTTCCCATCCACAAATACCAGCCGCAGCGCCGTCTTCTCGGCGAAGAGAGGGCCGTTGGTCACGACCAGGTTGGCGATTTTGCCGGTCTCGACGGTCCCGAGGTTGTCCGACAGCCCGAGCAAGCCGGCGGCGTCGGTCGTGAGGGCGGCGAGGGCCGCGTCCTCGGGGAGGCCGGCCTTCACCATCTTGCGCAGGTTTTTGTGGATGTCGGCCGGCTTGACCTCTTTCGTGGTGAAGCCAAACCGGAGACCGGCCTCGTGGAGGTCGGCGGCCGTCTGGAGGTATTGCTGGCGGAAGATGGCCTGGCGGGCGGCTAGGTTTTTGGTCTCGGCGGCCACGTCGCCGTAGGAGACGGCGCGGAAGTTCGGGTCGAAACCCGAGGCATCGGGCGCAGAGTCGGTGGTCAGGACGCTATCCGACTTCTCTGCGTCCGGCGCGTCCTTCGGGAGCTTGAGGGTAAGGAACAGCGGGACGTTGGCCGCGGCGAGCTGGTCGAGCGCGTCGAACGCCTGGTAGAGGCCGCCGATCATCACCTTGAACCCGAGGGCCTGCTGGAGGCGGAGGGCGCGGTAGATTTCGAGTGCGTTATCCGCGTAGATAAAGACCGATTTTTCGCCGGCGATGACGGGGAAAAAGGCATAGTGGACGGGGTCGTACGCCGGCCGTGCGATGCCGCGCGCGCTGGAGGCGTAGAGCGTCTCCATCTGCTGCCGGCGCTCGGCCTCGCGGTACAGCTGCCGGAATTTCGCCATGACGCCCATCGGTGTGGCGGGGTACATCCGGCGGGCGCCATCGAACTGGAAAAACATCGACACATCCGGCGCCAGCACCATGCGCCCGGCGGAGGTGCCATCGAGCAGGACAATGGTTCCCGAGCCCGGCAGCATGTTGCCGTAGGGGACGATGTGGGCGGCGGTGAAGCCGGCGTTGCGGAGGTCGGCGATGGACGTGTCCTCCGGGTCGATCATCGCATGGGCGAACCGCTCCGGCTGGATACCGGCCGCGGCGTCCGGCGGGTCCGACCGGCTGACATCCTGCGTGGTGGTATTATTTTCGGGCTTCGGAGCCGGGATGCCGGTGTTGGAGAGGCCGTCGATGAAGCCGGCGTAGACCACCAGCGAGTCCCCGGGGATCACCTCGGCGTCAAACGGAATGCTCACCGTGGCGCCAACCCCGGTGATGAGGCCATCCCGCACGAGCACCGTGCCCCGCGGAATGACACGCCCGGGAGCCTGGACGATGCGGGCGTTGACGATGGCGTAGGTGCGGGTGACGGGAGGCAGGAGGTCGGGGCTCTGCGCGTACGCGCCGGCGGCGCCCAGCGCGAACAGGAGCGCGAAGGCGGCCAGACGGAGAGAGAAAATCATGGAGCGTGTGGCTGTTGGAAAGGGGCCGCGGTAAAGGTAAGCGAACAGAAAATAGCGAATGACGAAGGGAAAAAGAAGAGCGCAAGTGAAGGAGTCCGGAGGAAGCCGTGTGGTCTGGCGTCAGCATCGCGCCATGAAGTGGCGCCAACCGGAAACGAAGCGGTCTTGAAGCGGTCAAAGCAGTGCCTCCGCTTCATCCACGCAGCTCGATTATGATCCAAGCATCGTTTACTTTTGACAAGACGGCACTCACTGTAGCTCGATTAGGGGAGGAGCCCAACGATGTAGTCTACTGGTTGTCCAGGCCGGCGGATGAGCGTTTCGCCGCGATTGAGATGATGAGGCAAATCAACTACGCGTATGATCCGATTGCCGACCGAATTCCGAGACTTCTTGAAGTCGTTGAAGGCCAACGAGGTTAAGTATCTGCTTGTGGGGGGCTACGCCGTCGGATATCACGGGTATCCACGCACTACGGCAGACATTGATGTGTGGATCGAGATGAGCCCTGAAAATGCGCGAAAGATGGTCGACGCATTGATTACATTTGGATTTGGAGTCGATGGACTAACGTCAGATCTCTTCCTGGAAAAGAATCGGATTGTGCGGATGGGGCATGCGCCATTACGGATCGAGATCCTGACGAATATATCCGGCGTGGAGTTCGATCGATGCTATCCTCGACGAATTGAAGCGGATATTGATGGTCTGGAGGTCAATATTATCGATCTCGCATCATTGAGGAAAAATAAGAAGGCGAGTGGGAGGCACAAAGATCTAGACGACCTAGAACAGTTGAAGGACGTCCCACTCTGATCGGTGTGGTGCTTCGATTGCAGGTCAAAGCTGCTAGCTTACCTTCCCAGCAACTGCTTGATCACATCCACCCGTTTGATGATGGCTTCCCGATCCATGGTATGGTACTGCGGCGGCAGGAGGGCGCGGTTGGTGCATTCGAGGACGGCGGCGAGGGACTGGAGCTCGACTTCCAGCGGGTACGTCGGCGGGATGAAGTCGTCGACGGCGGCCTGGATATGTTCGGGCTTGACGTCGCTGCCGGAGTCCTCGGCGGCGGCGCGGAACTTGGCGCGGGTGAGCAGGGCCTCCATGTCGGCGCCGCTGTAGGTGCGTTCGCCGTTCACCAGCGCCTCGGGCATCTGCTCGAACGGGATTTTGATCTTGGTGCGCTTCATCATCACCTTGAGCAGTTCCTCGCGTTCGTCGCGTTCGCTCGGGTAAAACAGCGCGATGTGTTCCTCGGCGCGGCCCTGTCGCTTGAGGTCGATCGGCATGAGGTCCGGACGGGCGGTGAGGAGGAAAAAGATGATGCGCCCGCGGTGTTTCGAGTTGCTCATGAACTGAGCGATCTGCCCGAAGACGCGGGAAGACACGCCGGAGTCCCCGCTCGAATCACGGTCGCCGAGCATGGCGTCCGCCTCATCGATCATGACGGCGACGGGGGTCATGGCCTCGAGGAGGTTGAGGATTTTCTCGAGGTTACCCTCGGTGACGCCCTGCCACTGGGAGCGGAAGTTCTTGAGCATGACCATCGGGATCCCGATGTCGCCGGCGAAACACGTGATCATAAACGTCTTTCCGGTTCCCACGGGCCCGCTGACGAGGTAACCCATCGGCATCACGTCCGGCCGGCCGTTGCGCAGTGCGTTGGCGGCCTGGCGGAGGTGCTCTTTGGCGTGGGCGTGGCCGGCGACCATGTCCAGGTTGTAGTCGGTCTCCACAAACTCCAACATCCCAAACGCCTCGGCCTCGATGAACTCCTTTTTGAGTTCGGATAGCCGCTCGAACGTCATTTTTGTCTGGTTTTCGAGGACATCGGCGAGGATGGTGCGGAGCTGGATGTACCCCAGGCCGGCGGTGTTCTGCGCAAAGGCTTTGGACGGGACGGCGGATTGTTTCTTGAACTCGGCCTCCCGGCCGGCAATCCGGTCGTTGACGAACTGGATGCGCGAGGCCTCATCCGGCAGCTCGATGCGGATTTCGGCCGTGTGCGGACTCTGGACGAGCTGCTGGTTCAGGTCGTTCAGGTTTTCGGTGATGAGGCAGATCGTGAAGTCGTGCTCGAGAAACAGCGGGTCGTGCGCCCATTTCTGGAGGTAGACGAGGGCGTTGCGATCCTCGGCCGAATACATCGAGGCCTCGGCCATCGGGATGATCGTCTCGGCATAGTCGATGATACACGCGATGCCTTTGCCCTCGGCGAGGCGAAGCCGGAAGTAATTGTCGAGCACCGAAAAGACACGGACGGGCTCTTTCGGGAGGTTTTTGATGTACTCGGTCCCGAAAATCGTATCGTAGCCCGATAGCGCGCGGTTGAAGTCTTTCTGGGACTCCGGGTCGTTGAAGTGGATGCCGCTGGAGCGGTCGTAAAGCACGATCAAGTCCCGCGAGGCGAAGAGTTCGTCCTTCAGAAACGCGCGCAGGGGGATGTATTTCGTCACCTCCTGGTCGTCGACGTATGGCACGAGGTCCCGCACGTTGCCGTAGAGGATGAACTGCGTGAGCGTCTTGGTGAAGTACTTCCGGGCGAATTCTTTCGCCCAGTCGGGGTAGTGGCGGGTGTATTCCTCGAACGCCGTCGCGGGCGTAGGCGCCTTACCGTTTGCGGTGTGGCCGGCGGGCTTCGCCGTCGGGGTCTTCTTTGCTTCGTCTTTCTTTTTGGCCATGGTAAGCGCTTCTGTTGCTGTCGTGCGGTGTGCTCTGCGTTCGAAAATCCCCCTGGGAGGTTGCAAGTTCCTCGTTCGGGCGATGAAATACAAGGCGGACGCGGTTGGATAACAGGATTCTGGACCCCGGATCCCGAGTACTCCCCGCGCTGACAGCCGATCGGTACGATAGATAGGCATCACCTCTTAATCGCCCAATCCGCGGTTAACCGCAAAGCGTATGCTGAATGAGCTGCGTGCTTTACCAGGGGCGTGGCCCCGGATGGTTTTTTGGCTCCTTGTCGTGTGCAGTCTGATGACCGCGGTGCCGGCCAGGGCGCAGAATTCTTGCCTGGTCCAGGTCTTCGGCACGAAATACGAGATCTTCGAGATCGGCTACGTCGCCAACCTGCCCTCGATGATGTTTGCGCTCAGCAACGTGGTGGATTATCCCAATGGCGGTTTTGGTGGTGGAGTAATCTCCACCGCGACAACGGTAGGCACGATATCGGGTAGCTATCCGTTAGGTATTGCAGGGGGATACGCACCGGAAGGGGGGATTTCGTTGTTTACCACCTCGGAACAACACATTGGTCTTTACGGGAATGCGGAGGACATAGCGGACGATACGGGGGTAATCATAGGCTGGCAGTCCGATTACCACCCCCCCGTACATTTCATCCCCTCCCGTGCATTTATTTTCGACAACGAGAATGGCCTCCGATTCCTGAGCGACCTCTACCCCGCTGTCGCCGAACTCGAGGCCGATGGCCGCGGAACGCTCGGCTGGCGGATACAGAATAACGGCGACATGATCATCTACCGGGGCAACGGGCCGGGGGTCTACCGGTTGACGCCAACCGGCGTGCTGACCGAAGAGACTTTTCCGGATTGCGCTGGCTTCGCGAACGACCAGGGGGAGTACCCCCCACCGGGCGTGCGAGCGGAAGATGGCTTCTGCTCCGTCAGTAATCTGTTGCAAGGGACGGGTGGCAGTCACGTAGGCCACCTGGTGCAAATGGAATCTGACGGAACGTATACCATCCGGTATCATCGAGACGGAACGGCCCTCCCAGGGGGTACGTTCGCCAATCTGGGCGTCGGTTTGGTCGGCTCATATTCGGTGAATTCGATTAACTCGACCGGGTTCGTGAGCGGTTATCCAGGTTTTCTCTGGTCGCCCGAGGACAAATTTGTAGATATTCGCGAGTCGGTGCTGACGCAATGTTCGCCAGACGATTTTGAGTTTGGGGCGCCCCACCCCAACGGGCAGGGTGACCTATTCGTCAATGATCAGAACTGGCTGCAATGGGCCAATCTAGTGATGCGGCCGGCGTGTCCGGATGTGTCCATAGCGGTAACCGGCACGGGCTTCAGCTTTGAGAGCGGCAAGCCGTCCGTCAATCTCGGCGCCCGGTTCACGCTCACTACGACCGTCACGAACGATGGCCGGGTGACGCTCGAGAGCATGCTCGTCAGTCCGGATCCGAAAACGCCGCGTTTCTTTCGGGCCGTATCGGCTGCCAATCCACCGTTTCCCGATTCGCTGGAAGCCGGCGCCAGCTTCTCGTCGACCACGGAGTACGAGGCTATCGCCACGGGTGAATTCGTGGGCTCGATCACGGTCGCCGGCGCCGGCAACTGCGGCGACTATGCCTACGTCCAGCCGCCAGGGACGATTGTCGTGCTCGGTGAAGAAAAGGTGTTTGTGGTGAACGAGACCGGTGACGAAGTGGACGCCAGTGCCACGGACGGCCGGTGTGACATCGATGACGATGGCACCGAAGCGAACTGCACGCTGCGCGCGGCTATCGAGGAATCCAAACGGGTGACGAGCGGGCTTGCGCGTATCCACTTCAACATCCCCGGTGGCTCGCCGGTCATCGCGCCGGCGTCGGCGCTGCCGGCTATCACCCGGGCCGTCGTCATCGATGCGACCACGCAGGCCGGCGGCGTGGTGACCCTTTCAGGCGCTTCCGTGGGGTCGGTCGAGGGTCTTCTGGTCTCCGGCGCCAGCGACGTCGTCGTGCGCGGCCTGACGATCACTGGATTCGGGACGTGGGGCATCCGATTCAACGGGGGCGTGGGGCACAAGGTTGAAGCCTCCAACATCGGCTTCCAACCGAACGACGGTGCTCCGGCGCCCAATACGGGCGGCGGCATCCTGGTGGCCGGCGGCGCCTCGGATGTGACCATCGGGGGGGACACGGAGGAGCTGCAGAACCGCATCTACGGCGGGGTGGTTGTCGAGGGCGGCACGGCCCAGGGGGTGCGGATGCTCCGGAACGAGCTGGAGGTCGAGCCCGTCCGCCTCGCCGCCGGCACGACCCGAACGCCCTTCGACATCGGCATCGATGGGCCGACGTGTGCACCCTGGACGGATGCCGGCGGCCTCATGCCGCCGCCCCGGTTGTTTTCGATATCGACGACGAAGGTAACCGGGACGACGCGACCGGGTGCGACGGTAATCCTTTACGAGGTGATCGCTTCGGGCACGGAGCGCGGCCGCTACTGGGGCCGGCACGTCAAGCCGGTAGGGATCGCCACGGCGGACGGGACGGGCGCGTTTTCAGCCGATATATCGCTCTCCGTGGGTGCATTTGTCACTGCCGCCGCCGTGGACGCCTCTGGCAACAGCTCGGAACTGGCCCAGGTGCGCCGGCCGGTGATTTTTGCGCCCGGCATCGGGGGGTCGTGGATCAAGGATGCCAACAACCTGGCGCTCTGGATCCCGGTGGGGCTCCCCGACGGGGTCGCCAACGACCGCCTGTCTCGTCTCAGGATGAACGTGGACGGCACGAGTGCGGAGCCTACGACTGTCGATGGTACGCTGGACCAGATCGCGCTGCCCTATCGCGCGATTTCGCTGGCCATCGAGGGCGCCGGCTTCCCCGGAGATAGAGGCAATACAAACCGCGCCACGAACGATTATTGGCGCTTCGCTTACGACTGGCGTCGCAGCGCGTACGACGTGGCGACGGATCTCCATGCGTTCATCGATAACATAACCGGGGGCGCCTCGGACGTCGCGTTTTCCTGCGAAGTGGACCTCATGGCACACTCCAACGGCGGAGTTGTGTCGAACGTCTACATCCTGCGAGATGCGGCCCATGCCAGCGAGCACGTTCACCGCTACCTGACCATCGCGACACCCTACCTCGGTGCGGTGGCCGCGGCGCGGGGCCACATCAAAGGGGATGTGTTCGGGGTCGACGAAGCGTTGGGCTACAAGATCGAGTGGGGTAAGATGATCACCATGGTCCGCAATATGCCGGGCGCCTATGGTCTGCTGCCCTCACGAAAGTACTGGTACGCCGTCAACCTGGAATCCCCATCACACAGGCATGGCTTCCTGCTGCAGGATCTGTCCGGAAAATCACTTAAAAGTTTTGACGCGACAGCGCGCTTTTTCGAACAACCGAAGGTGGATCCAGTCACTGGAAAACCGCTCGGATTGGAGCGAAACGCCGCGATCTGGACGGAACAGGATGAGCGGGTCCACACATTAATCGACGACTGGACGGATTGGGCGGGGCCTCCTCAAATCTTTCGCCAGGTGGGTGTTGTGGCCGGCAGTACCGTCACCGGGTATCGACTGGGTGAACCTCCCGCTTCCAACGCCGAAGGAAACTTTGTCGAAACAGGCGACACGCCGACTCACATTGACTGGCGCGAGCGGATGCATCCCATCTACGGATTTGGCGATGGGACCGTGCCTCTGGCCAGCGCCACGCTGGGGGCGGACAGGGAGGTGGGTGTGGGGCGGACGGACTTTTCGGGCGTGGACTCGCCCTGGATCGAGCCGTTTGAGTATTACCCATGCACCCACACCGGCATTGTGGATTCGAAGTGCCCGGGGCTACCGGGCCAGCTGCCGGCGCTGGAGCGAGTGATCGAAATCCTGAGATCCGGCTACGAAGTGCTTGGCGCCACGGCCGGCAAAGCACCCGCGCGGCTGACTCTACCCGGTCGCGAGCTCGTCTACGTTTCGGGGACGGGTCCGCTCGCCGTCTGGGTGGAAGATGCCAACGGTTATCGGACGGGCCCGGCATCGCTCGACGCCCTCGACGACATCGTCTACGATCTCCCGACGATGGGCTTTAAGCCGGCGGAGTCCGGCCGCAACGAAATTGGCTACTGGCCCTCGGAGCGCAGCGTCACCCTGTCGTTGCCGACGGACAGCCTCTATACCGTCACCGTCCAGGCCGCGGAGGCCGGGGAGGTGCGGATGACGCGCGTCCGGGTGGACGGCGCCGATGAATCCCGGCGCACGGTGCTGTTCGAGGATCAGCCAATGGAGGCCGGCGGTGCGCTTCGGATCGATTTCGCCGTGGCCGACACCCCCGAGACCGTCCCGCTTGCCCTGGATGCCGATGGGGATGGGAGCTTCGAGGGCGAACTCGCGCCGGCCGTAGGGATTGACGCCGCTACCGGCGCCCCCGCCATCCCGTTGCCTTCGCCCTCGGCCGTCTTTACACAGGCCCTGGCCGGCGAGGCCGTCGAAGTGGGCCTCGTTTTTCCGGACCTCGGCGGCCCGATCTGGGGCTGGACGCTGGCGGAAACGGCCGACTGGATCGAGCCTTCCGCGACCTTCGGAACGACTCCCGGTATCGTCACCCTCACGCTCACACGGGCGACCGGTAACGAGGCCGTGCAGACAGCGGTGGTCGACCTCGTCCTCACCTACGAGGGCTACTCGCTCAGTCTCCCGGTGCCCGTCGAACTTCGCACCGGCGTCTCCACGGCCGAGGAGCCCGAAGTGGTGCTGCCGACAGCGGTATCCCTCGAACAGAACTTCCCCAATCCGTTTGCTCAAACCACCCGCCTCGCCTTCAGCCTCCCGCAGGCCATGCCCGTGACGCTTACCGTGTTCGACGTGCTGGGTCGCGAAGTGGCGGTTTTGGTGGATGGGGTACTGTCCGCCGGCGTGCACGAACTGGAAACACGCGCCGCCGGCCTGCCGAGCGGCGTCTACCTCTATCGACTGACCACACCCGAGGTGGAGACCACACGCCGGATGACCATAGTGAAGTGATTCATTCAGGGAGTGCGATCCGGTATAAATAAGGTAGGGGCGCACAGCCGTGCGCCCCTACGTCGTACCCATCCGGAAAAAGCGCCAGATCAGGCGATCGTGACCTGCTTGTCGAGGTACACATCCTGGATGGCGTGCAGCAGTTCGACGCCGTCTTCCATCGGCTTCTGGAACGCTTTGCGGCCCGAGATGAGGCCCATGCCGCCGGCGCGTTTGTTGATCACCGCGGTGCGGACGGCCTCCTGGAGGTCGTTTTTGCCCGATCCGCCGCCCGAGTTGATCAGGCCGGCGCGGCCCATGTAGCAGTTGGCCACCTGGTAGCGGGTGAGGTCGATCGGGTGGTCCGACGTGAGCTTCGAGTAGATGCGTTCGTCGAGCTTGCCGTAGCTGCTGTTGCCGGCGTTGAGCGCCTTGAAGCCGCCGTTGCAGTCGGGCTGCTTCTGCTTGATGATGTCCGCCTGGATGGTCACGCCCAGGTGGTTGGCCTGGCCGGTGAGGTCCGCGCTGGTCTCGTGGTTGACGCCGTTCACCTTGAACGCACTGTTACGCATGTAGCACCAGAGGATCGTCGTCATCCCGAGTTCATGGGCGTGGGAAAAGGCCTCGGAGACCTCGACGAGCTGGCGGGCGGATTCATCCGACCCGAAGTAGACCGTCGCGCCGACGCCGACGCAGCCCATGTTCCAGGCATCCTCGATCTGGGCGAACATGACCTGGTCGAACTTGTTCGGGTAGGTCAGCAGCTCGTTGTGGTTGATCTTGAGGATGAAGGGGATCTTGTGCGCGTATTTGCGCGACACCGCACCGAGGACGCCGAAGGTGGACGCGACGGCATTACACCCGCCTTCGATGGCGAGCTTCACGATGTTTTCCGGGTCGAAGTACGCCGGGTTCTTCGCGAACGAGGCGCCGGCGGAGTGCTCGATGCCCTGGTCGACCGGGAGGATGGACACATAGCCCGTGCCGCCGAGCCGGCCGTGGTCGAACAGCGACTGGAGGGAACGGAGCACCTGCGGCGTGCGGTCGGATGCCGACCATACGCGGTCGACAAAGTCAGGACCCGGCAGGTGCAGGGTTTCGCGGGGGATGGTGGTCGACTTATGGTCGAGCAAGAAAGCGGCTTCTTCGCCGAGAAGGTCCGCGACGGGCGCGGTTGACACGTCTGCCATAGGGATCGTTAGCCTCCAATCTGGTTAAGTTGGTTGGCCTCCCAACGCCAGTTTTGGGCTAAAGTTCGACGGCTTTGGGCCGGAAGCGCTTTTATCATCCAGTCTTAACCCGAACCTGGATCTCGTCCGGGATGCTGGCGGGGTCGGCGAAATACTCCACCAGATTCGCTGCGATCATGGGCGCCATGAGCAGGCCTTTCGAGCCGAGCCCGGAAATGAGCCAGACGGCGTTTCGCCCCGGCAGATGGCCCACCATCGGCAGGCGCAGGCGCGGCACCGTGATGCGCACGCCGACGGAGGCGCTGATCACCCGGCTGCGGCCCA
>JBGSPJ010000093.1:0-3041 GCA_041738655.1 Rhodothermales bacterium
GGCGACGTCCGGGGCGACGGTGCTGGCGATGGACGAAAACGCGACGCTGGATGCCGCCGCGGGGGCGGAGGCGGTCCGCTCGGGGGCTTTTTGTGTCAGCCGGCCGATCTCTTCACGCGTCATGGGGCCCCGGAGGTACGACATCGCCCAGCGGGTGTTGAAGAGGGAGGGCACGGCGTTTTTGGTCGAGTGTAATACGAATTGCCGTTTTTGCAATCCGCTGATCTGTTTGTCAAGCAGCGCGATATCCACCCCGCCGCTGGCGGAGGAGAGGCCATCCATCAGCCGGCCCTTGTCGCGCTCAGTCTGCAGCCGGCCGATCAACCACAGGCCAGTGTTCGAGAGCGCCTTGTAGTCGATATCCACCGGGTTCTGGGTCGCGAGCACCATACCCACGCCAAACGCGCGGGCCTGTTTGAGGATGGTTAGGATCGGCTTTTTGCTGGGCGGCGCGGCGGTGGGGGGGACGAAGCCGAACACTTCGTCCATGTACACGATCGCGCGCAGGTCCTCGGATCCCGGCTGCCCGCGCATCCAGGAGATGAGTTTGGAAAGGATGAGGGTGACGACGAACTGCCGCTCGTCATCCGACAAATGACCCAGTGACAGGATGGCCGCGCGCGGCTTCCGCTCGGGGGTGTAGAGCAATTCGTCGATGTTCAACGGCGGGCCCTCCATCCACGTGCTGAACGAGGGCGAGGCGAGCAGCCCGTTGATGCGCATCGCGAGCTGCCGGCGGTCCTTCTCCGGGAAAAACGCATCCAGCTCGATCACGCCCAGCTTCCGCATCGGCGGGGTCATGATCTGGCCGACAAGCATCGCGAGGTCCAAACTCTGCCCCTGATTCCACGCGTGTTCGATCAGGTTGGCGAGCAGGATGTGCTCGCGGCTGCTGATCGGGTCGCCGGTGACGCCGACGAGCGCGAGCAGGCTCGACACAAACCCCTCGATCTCGTCGCGCATGATCTCGACGCCGCCGGGCGTCTTCGGAGCCTGGAGGGAGCCGACGATGTTCATCGGCACGCCGGCCGTCGACCCCGGCGTGTACAACGTAAACTCGGCCTTCTCCCGCAGCGCCTTTACCCGCTCGGGCAGGATTCCCCACGACGCCAGCCCGTCCTTCCACGTCTGCGCCGTCCCGTCGGCGAACGCGGCTGGGGTCTGGCCGGCTTTATCTGCCTCGTCCTTGCTCACCCAGGGCAGAAAGTCGGCCCCGGCCAGCTCCGGGAAGGCAAGCAGCAGGTTGCCCATGTCGCCCTTCGGGTCCAGAATCAACGCCGGCCGGCCGGAGAGCAGCACCTCTTCCAGCAATACAATCCCGAGACCGGTCTTGCCCGACCCCGTCATGCCGACGATCACGCCGTGGGTGGTCAGATCGCCGGTCTTGATAAACACCGGAGCCGACGCCCCGCCCTCGGGTGAACCGCCCAGAAACAGCCGGCCGTCGGGTACTTGAATCGCTTGCGCCATGAGGAAAAAAGAGGGTAATGTGGGATAATGGATAGAGCCCGCCAATATAGGATGCCGAGCAATTTTTAATCTTCAATTTTCAATCATCTCCAATAGCCCCACCACCGCCTGGTACGCCATAAAACTCGTAAACACCAGCGCAATCCCGCACAGCCCATTCATCGCTGGCGAGTTCGTATGCTCTCCGACGACGTCTTTGCGGTTCAGCAAGATGAGCATCAGGACCACCAGCACCGGCATGAACAGTGCCTGAACGGCCAACGATGCGATCTGGATAAATACCGGCCGGCCCCCGGCGAGCGGGGCAATGAGGCCGGCGGCGCAGTAGGCGAGCGCGATGAGACGGAAGTGAAGCGCTTTCGGACTCCGGCTCAGTTGAAAGTAGTCCGATATCGTCCAGATTGATACCAGCGCGTTCGGGAAAGCCGACGACACGCCGGCCGCCACAATCCCGACCACAAACAGCGTTGCCGCGAACCGGCCGGCGAGTGGCTCGAGCGTAAACGCCATGTCGATCGCCTTCTCCACCCGAATGCCCTGAACATGCAGGGTCGCCGCGGCGCACGTCATCACGATCCCCGACACCACAAACACCAGCACGGCGGAGACCAGCGCATCCCGGCGCTCATGCCGAAGCTCGGCCAATCCCCATCCCTTATCTGCGACAACAAACGACCGCATCACGACGATGCTCCCGGCAAGGGTCGTCCCCACCATGGCGGCCACCACAACGGCTCCGCCGGCCGGGATCGTGGGCTTCAGTCCGGCTAGAATCGCCGCCGGCGAGGCGCCCACAAAAAACAGCTCGGCGAAAAAACTCAACGCCAGCAACGCCACAAGCAGGGTCAGCATGGCTTCGAACCGCGCATACGACCCGAAATAGATCATCGCGTAGACGAGGCTGCACCAGAACAGGGCCGACCCGAGGAAGCTGACCCCCAGCCAGGAAGCCACGGCCTCGGACACGATCCCGAGCACGCCGATGTTGGACGAAAACTGCCCGACGACGATCGCGATGACGATATAAAACGCCGCCGGCTTCCCGATATGCCGGCGCACGGCCGCTACGAAGGTCTCGCCGCTGGCAAACGTCAACCGGCTCATGGCGCTCACCAGCACCCAGAAAAACACGCACGACAACGCCAGCGCCCACAGCAGCGCCGTCCCGTGGTCGGCACCGGCGATCACGAGCGACGACACGCTGCCCGTGCCGATGGTGGCGCCGAGCATGAACAGGGCGGGGCCGAAGGAGGAGAGCCGGGTGCGCATGGAGCCGCGGGGAAGGTGGGATGACGCTGCGCGGCAAGATACGAGATGGACAGGCGGATCCCGAACGGTTGCTTACCCCTTCACCTGGGCCAGGATATCCTTCATCTGATCCAGCGTGAAGGGGGCGGCGAAGGTGCCGTCGAAGCGGGCACTGGCGAAACGCGGCGTATGCGGAGTGGTGGCGCCCATGCCAATCGCAAACAGCGGTGGCGTCGCCGCTCCCAGGGTCTCGCGGAGGCGGATGGCCGCCGTGCAGCCGTCCGGCTCAAGGATGTTGGCGTTGATGAGCACGGCAGCGAACC
>JBGSPJ010000111.1:0-13590 GCA_041738655.1 Rhodothermales bacterium
AACTCCGCGAGGCCGTCGCCCGCACCGTGCAGGACCCGGCGTACATCGAACCCCTGCAGCGGGCCGGCTTCACCCTGCGGTTCTTGACCGGGGAGGCGTTCGAGACGTTTCTGGCGGATCAGGACCGAATCAACGGCGAACTGCTCGGTGCATCGGGCGAGGTAACCCCATGAAGGCCACCGAAGCCGTGCACCGGCTTCCAGGCCTCTTTGCCCTCGTGCTGGGCACCGCCGTCGCCGGCTATGCCGCGACGTTTCCGGAGCTGGAAGGCGGCTATCCCGGCCCCGGCCTGTTTCCCGGTCTGGTGGGCGTCGGACTCGCGGCGTGTGGCCTCGTCCTCCTCATCCGCCCGGGCGCACCCGAGCGCACGGACGAACCGGTAGTGGATGCCGGATGGATCGGGCGCGCGCGTTTCGGGGCCGGCCTGCTCCTGGTTCTGGTATTCCCCTGGCTGCGAGGAAGCCTCGGGTTTTTCCTGGCCTCCTCGCTGCTGGCCCTCACCGTGGCGCGGCTGCTCGGGGCGCGGTGGACAGCCACCGTCCTGACGTCGGCCCTGGCGTCGGGAGCGATCTATCTGTTCTTCACACGACTGCTGGGGGTGCCCCTGTGAGCGCCGGCGTATGACACTACTCTCCTGGCAGGGCCTCCTGGCGCTGTTTCTCGGCGGATTGTACGGGGCGTTTTTTGGCGCCATCCCGGGTCTGACCGCCACTCTAGCGGTGGCCCTGTTTATCCCCATCGCCTTTTTCCTCGATCCGATGATCGCACTCCCCGCGATCATCGCCATCTCCTCGGTGGCCATCTACGCCGGCGACGTCGGATCGACGATCGCGCGGATTCCGGGCACACCGGCCAGCGCCGCGTATGTCGACGAACTCTACACACTTGCCCGCCGCAAAAGCGCGCTGTTCGGGCTCGGCCTGAGCGCCCTGGGCTCGGCCGTCGGCGGTGTGATCGGGACGCTGCTGCTCATCTTCTTCGCCACCAGCATTGCCGCGGTAGCGCGGACGTTTTCCTCGTTCGAATACTTCTGGATTGCCATCCTGGGGCTTACGGCCGGCATTTTTGCCTCGGGCGGACGCCCCGTCAAAGGAGCTGTATCGCTGCTTATCGGGCTCTTTTTCTCGACCATCGGGATCGACCCCACGCTGGGATTTCCGCGGTTCGACTTTGGCGATTCGGACCTTCTTGGCGGCCTCAACTACATCGTCGTCATGATCGGGCTGTTTGGATTCGCGGAAGTGCTCGAGCGTCTCTACCGGCCTCAGGGGCCGGCGCAGGTAGAGCGCGTTTCGGCGCCGGCGCGTCCGGTTTATACCTTCTTCTCGCCTCCGCTCCGGTTCATCCTGCGGGAGCGGTGGCTCGTCGCGCGATCCTCCTTGCTGGGCGTCGTGGTGGGTTTTTTGCCCGGCGCCGGAGCCGATATCGGGGCCTGGGTGGCGACCAGCGTCCAGAAGATGCGAACGGCCCAGGACGAGGACGACCCGCAACGTATCATCCTGGCGGGCACGAGCAGCAACAATGCCGCCGTCGCCAGCGCCTGGATTCCGGCGCTGGCGCTTGGCCTGCCCGGAGATACCGTTACGGCCATCGTCCTGGGGGTTTTTATGATGAAAGGCATCACGCCGGGGCCCCTGCTGTTCGAGCAGAACATGCCGTTGGTGTGGACGCTGTACGCCACCTTCCTCGTCGCGAATCTCCTGCTGCTCCCCCTCTATGGCTACCTCACGGGCCGGCTCGCGGATGTCGTCGTCCGCGCCCCGTTTAACCTCCTACTTGGCGTCATCGCCGTTTTGTGTGTCGTGGGCGCGTTCGCGATCAACAACAACCCGTTTGATGTGTGGGTGATGGCGGCGATGGGCGCCGCGGCGTTTGCCCTGCGGCGGGGCGGCTTTCCGCTGGCGCAGGTCGTCCTCGGAATGGTGCTCGGCCCGATCCTCGAGCAGAACTTCATGGTGAGCGCGATCAAATCCCGGTGGGATCTCACCAGCTTTTTCGACCGCCCGGTGGCGTTGCTGCTGATGGCGCTCACGGTGTTGATCGTGAGCGCCGGCGCCCGCCTCACACGCCGGCGAAAGCCGGAATAAGTCGATGAAAAACATTCCGCCGGACTGGCGCGTACCACTCGGCGCTCCGGAATACGCAGCAGGTTCAGGACCCCGGGTTTACCCGAAACCGCGAATCCACCCGATTCGCCCATCGCTCTGACCGTATGGTGTTTTCCAGATTCATCCAGCCGCTGGCGCTCGTGGCAGGGACGCTATCCTTCTGCCTCGCCGTCGCCCCCGGCTGCAAAACCGGCGACTCGGCCATCGACAGCTCGGTCACCGAGCCCGATTCGCTGGCCGAACGGCCGGCGTTCACGGCGGCGGAAGTCGCCACGGTTCGCAAAGCCAACGACATCGACGCCCGCGCTCTGGCCATCCCCGGGGTGATCAGCGTCGGCATCGCCGGCACGAACGAGGATGCGTGGATCCAGGTGTTGTGCCAGGACGACTCGCTCGCGGCGCAGGCCATGCACGCCCTCGGCACCGAATTAGACGGCGTTCCGATCCGCTTTGGCGTGACCGATTCGCTCATTACCCACCCACCTGACCCAGGCCGGCAGCACTGACGCTACGCTCTCCGGCGCCCACCAACGCGGTTCTGACTATGTTGCAGTTTGTTCAGATGCTGGCCGGCGTCCTCCTGGCCCTCTTCACGCTCCCCCTGCTCCGGGCCATCGGCTATTTCTCGGAGAAGACAAAGTTCACGTTGCTCCTGCTACTGTTTCCCGTCATCTATGTGTTTATCGCCTGGTGGACGGGCCAACGGGTAGGGCCCGAGATGTGGGGGCTGCTGCTGTATGGCAACATCGCCGTATTTGGTTATGGCACCTCGCTCGCCATCATCGCGATAGGGATGATGGGCCATGCCGTGTGGGACGTACTGCACTACACGCGTGAAATCGTAACGATCGTCCCGAGCTGGTATGTGTTTGTGTGCACCGGCTACAACCTCGCGATGGGGACGTACGTTTTTGGTCGCTGGCGGCACTACGCGCGGGAAAAGAAGGATGAAATCCTGCGTCGCAAACGGGCCGCGATGGAACAGGTGCGGCAGGAAGGCTGACGCGGGTGTCGGGTTTCAGGGTGGATCGGCGCATGAACGTGTAACCCGCCCCCCTCCGACCTCCATCCAGCCGTTGCTGCCGACATGATCGTTCCCTACACGCTCCTGCTGCCAGGGCGTACCCAGTTCATTCCGGGAGTCGTTTTTTCCAGCCCGCGGGAGGATGACGCCGAGCGTGTCGATGCCCTACTCGAACAGGCCCTCAACCTCCCTCCGGACGCACGCCGCGCCTTCCTCGATCGGATCGACGAAGAAGAGCCGGCGCTACGCCGCACCCTCGACACCCTGCTCGAAGGCATCGACGAAGTGGTGCCCCCGGGTTTCCTGAGGCCACTCCCGAACACCAGGTCGATCATCAATCGCATCCACCGGGATATCCAGGACCGGCCACCGCCGCCTGAGGCGTGACGCGTCCGAACTACCTGCAAAAAACCCCGGCGTCGTTTGACGACCGGGGTTTTTTGTAGATCAAGATTGCGTAGTGAATCAGGCTTTATGCACGATGATGCGTGGGGGTGAGCCTACAACAGCATAGCGCGTCAAGCTATCCAGACTCGGCATCAGAATGCATAGTTGTACGTGCCTTCACCGGCGCACGGCCCCCTTTATGCCTTCTCAATGATAATGCGCGGGGGTGATCCACCTACGGCAAATCCCGTCGCGCTGCCAGGCTCCCGCACCCAGAACGCGTATTCATACGTCCCATGCACCGCCTTGCGCGAGACGGGTAGCCGGAGCGTGCCTCCTGGCGGAACGGTCACCACAAACGCATCGATCGGCTCTCCGCCCGAGTTGGGCGAGCCCACAACTTCAAAGAGAAAATCTTTGGGGAATTGAATGTCGATCGCTGCCGGAGTAGGATTTTGCCAGGTAACAACATCACCAGGGCGTGCAACAATCGGAGGCGCAAGCTCGCCGGAAGCACTGCGTAGCTGCCACCGGCCCGAGGTCGAATCGAGACCGATCGAAACCTGCTTAGTGCCCGGCGGAACCGGCGTGCCACCTCCATCATCGGTTTCTTTTTTCCGCCGAGACCAGAACAACCAGAGCAGAAATAGCCAGAGGAGAAACAGGATGATCTCCAGAGCTCCATGCATGTCTAACGATTCCATGGGGATAATTGATTGGTGGGTTAATGGAAGCCAGGCACTCGTAGGGTCGGTTGATTCGTAATGTATCTAATTCACATCAGATAAATGCGCAGAACCGCTACGGCTTCCGCCACGCAGGATCTTCAATGAGCGCTTTCATGACCGGATCGTCCTTGGGTGTTTCCTCGTCCAGACCGTTTTCCATGGCACTTCGCAATAAACGGATCGCCTCGCCTCGCTCGCCTATCATCTCCAACGCATAAGCCAGATCATAAAACACGAACGGGTCAGTCGGCACGAGGGAGAGAACCTCACGCACATAAAGCAGCGCGGCATCATGGTCCTGCAACAATGAGAAATAAGAAGCTATTTGTGTTAAAACATCGGGGTCACGGCTGTTCAGCGCAGAGATTCGCTCCTCTGCACGTCGAAGTGCTTCGCGTAAAACAGGCTCAGCCTCTCGCAAGCTCTGCCCATCTCGCCAGTAAAGTGCCGTTCCGTAATACCCCCAGATCAGGTAATCATTTGGGTTGAGATCGACGGCAGCTCGGTACCAACGAGCGGCTTCTATGAAGTCCTTGTCAACGAAATAGATCGTCGCAAGGTTGGCATATGCAAGGTAAAAGGAATCAACGGCAGCTGTCTCAAGATAGACTTCCTTGGCTTTTTCCCACTGCATCGTATTGAAATAGTAGGAACCCAGATTCCGCCGATAGCGCAGATTCTCTGGTTCGAGAGCGATGGCATGCTGGATATGTTCACCGCCTTCTTCGCTGCGTCCAATGGTCAAATACAGCCGGCCCAGGTTGTTATGAGCCACACTGTTTCGGGGATCGAGCTCAATTGCACGGAGAAAATAAGCTTCGGCCTGTTCGATATCTCCGCGGGCTTCGTACACATCCCCCTGGCGCGTGAGGGTCACCGAGAGCCCGGGATGATCCGGCCCCAGGGTTTGTACCAGAATGGTATAGGCCGCTTGATGCAACGAATCCGCGAGATCGATCTGGCCGGCATTTACACTAATCCTACCGATTTCGTTAATAAAGTTCGCCTGAATCTCAGGCACATCATGGAGGGATTCGATCCCCTCCAGCCCGGACTCAATGAGATCGGTCGCGGTGAATGTGTACGCTTGCGGGCGGTCTGGATCGACGCGCTCGAAGATCCGCTCCATAAACGCGATGGTGGCGTTACGGCCTCGGATCTCGTCCTGAACCCGTTGCGCCTCCTGCCGTTTTTCGTACGACTGCCACCAGGTGGTTCCGGCGCCGGCAACGATCGTAAAGGCCGCAAATGCCGCCACCATCACCGTCGTGCGATAGCGTTCGACGAACTTGCGGAGCCGATACGCGGCCGTATCGCGCGCGGCGCGGACGGGCCGGCGCTCCAGGTACCGCCCGAGATCCCGCGCCAGCTCGCCGGCGGAGGCGTACCGCAGTTCCGGTTCTTTCTTGAGCGCCATCATCGTGATGGCGTCCAGATCCCCGGCGATGACTTTCCGGAGCTTACCGGGCGAGAGGCTGCGTTGCCGACCGATCTCGTCGGGGGTGTCGTCGCCTTCGGCACGGAGCACGGCGGTGCTAGGCCGGCCGGGCACTTCCTGACAGATTTTCTCCTCGATCTCGGTGAGGAGCCGGGTCTTGAAGCGGTACGGCCGGTGGCCGGAAAGCATCTCGTAGAGGATTACACCCAGCGCGTAGACATCGGTCGCCGTGGTGGTGGCCTCGCCGCGGACCTGTTCGGGGGCGGCGTATTCGGGCGTCATCCGGCGCTCGGCGGCGTCGGTGATCGGAACCGTCGAGGTCGAGGTGTCGGGGTCGACCAGCTTCGCGATACCGAAATCGAGCAGCTTCACCTCGCCGTCCGCACTGACAAGCACGTTGCCGGGTTTGAGGTCCCGGTGAACGACAAGGTTGCGGTGGGCGTAGGCGACGGCCTCGCAGACGGCCTTGAAGAGTTTGAGACGCTGGCGGATGGTGAGCTTCCGGTCGTCGCAATACTGATCGATGGGCTTGCCTTCGACATACTCCATGACGAAGTAGGGCAGTCCATCCTCCGTCACTCCGCCGTCCAGCAGGCGCGCAATGTGGGCGTGTTCGAGGCCGGCGAGGATCTGGCGTTCGAACCGAAAGCGCTGGACGATCTCTTCCGTATCCATCCCGCGCTTGACGACCTTGAGTGCGACGGGCTTCTTGAAGCGGCCGAAAGAGCGCTCCGCGAGGTAGACGACGCCCATCCCACCCCGGCCGATGGGGCGCACGATTTCGTACACGCCCACCTTTTCGCCGGCCGGGAGCTGCTCTTCCCCCATGAAGTGGCGGACGGAGGCCCCGTTCAGCTGGTGAGGCAGTGGGGCCAGAAAATCGGCCTCTTTCGCCTCGTCGCTGGCGGCGAGGAGCCGTTCGATCTGCCGGAGGATGATAGGCCGGCCGGCACACGCCTCGGCCAGAAACGCGGCGCGTTCCGGCACGGGCATATCCAGTGCGGCGTCGAATATCCGGTCGATCTCGTCCCAATCTTCAGGCGAAATCAACGGCTCCATCCCATCGATGCGTGGGGGGTGTACAACCCGGGTTGGACCTTCCATAAACCTGGACCTTCAGACATTCATCATCCTATCCTGCTTCTCGCCCCGCATGTGGCTGAATAGCCACGCGCGGGCCTTGACCCAGTCGCGTTCGACAGTCCGTACGGACACCGCGAGGGCTTCGGCCGTCTCCTCTTCCGTCAAGCCGCCAAAATACCGGCACTCGACGACCTGGCTCCAGCGGGGATTCAGTTCGGTGAGCCGGGAAAGCGCCTCGTCGAGGTCGAGCACTTCCTGCATGCGGTCGTCGGGCAGAAACCGTTCTTCGTCGAACGACTCGTCCACCAGCCCGCCGCCGCGTTTCTGGGCGCAGTGCCGACGTGCATTGTCCACGATCACCCGCCGCATGACGCGCGACGCGATGCCGAAGAAGTGGGAGCGATCCTGCCAGGAAATCTGGATGTCGTCCACCAGCCGAAGGTACGCTTCGTGGACGAGTCCCGTGGTCGAGAGCAGCCGGCGATCGCGCTCGCCCATCAACTGACGATGGGCAATCCGTCGCAATTCATTGTAGACAATAGACCACAGCTGTTCGGACGCTCGCGTATTCCCCTGGCTTGCCGCGATGAGGACCTGCGTCACGTCGTTTTCTTTTTTCATGGCCTTGTGGGTGTGGGTGCGTGTGCCAAGAGGCGAACGCCAGGGGCTCGTGCCCCTGGCGGTCTCCGGGAGGCGTTATCGATGGGCCACCACGCGGGTGTGCAATCATCAAACGTACCACCGTTTCGATGTCTCGCGCGATAGCGCCTGCTTCGGCGCCTACTTCCTCTGTGACTCTGGCGTATAGCGTACGGCAATCGGGCAACACGTGGCTGCTACTGAGCGACCGGCGCCGGGGTTCTCCATGGGTATTTTTGCCTGGTACGGCAGGAGTAGCGAGACCCGGCGACAGCGGCATGGTAGGGGTTGCTCGAGAGTACCTGCGTAAGAACCGCGACGGACCCGACACGGGAAAAAAGAAAAGTGAAAAGGAAAAAGTGAAAAGTGGGGGAGAACTGCACCTCGAACAGCACCGTGCCCGGTAGCTTCCTGCTTCCCACTTTTCATTTTGCATTTTCCATTTTGCATTCCCGTGTCGGTTTCTCCACGGGATTCGCGCAAGGATGGGTAACACGACGTTCGGCCACGGCCGTTCGGTACGCCATCAAGAACCCATCCCACCGTATCACCGTGTATACCCTGTCGCTCCACACCACGCTCGAGGGCATCCTGCAGTCCTCCCATCCCGACCGCGCCGCCGTAAACGAACTCGTCCAGCGCTGTTATCATTTCGCCCACGCCTATCTCAAACACCGTCTGCGAAACGGCAGCCTGCAGGACGGCTCGTTCGGCCTTCAGCCGGAAGATCTGGCGATGGACTGCATCGCGGAACTCTTCCAGCGCAGCGACGCCGGCCGATTTGTCGTCCTCGAAAAATACTTTGCCAGCATGCCCTGGCGACGGATGTCGGCCGTGGATCTGCACATCGCCCTCCGCCGGCTCTGCTTCAGCAAGGTGCACGAAAACCTGTTCCGGAGCTACCGCGAGGAAGACCCCAACCTCTCCAAGATCATCCGCAATATCAAGGAAGGGGTGAAGAAGGACGCCGGCCTTGCGCTCGTGCGCCACCGGGAGGCCACCTGGGTGGTCGCAAACGCCGCGGAGCCGGATATGCAGCCCTCGGCCCCGCCGGAGTTACTCGAAATCTATATGATGGAAGCCCTGCGCCCCACCGGCAACACCTACGAAGCCGTCTCGGCGTTCCGCACCTTCGCCGAGGCCCATCCCCACTATTCCAACGCCTACCCGCTCAGCGCCTTCGCCCAGGTGTTGCGCGGCGCCTTCGCCCGCCTCGAAGCCCACACGTTCGAACTCAGCGAGTCCCCGACGTACGGCGAAAACGATGTCGAGGAAGCCATCCACTCGGCCACGACCGAGGTGCAAACGTCCATGGTGTCCGCCTATGTGTATCGCGGCAAGATGAGCCTCGACCTGTTCGACACCTACTTCCGGACGGTCAAGAAGCTGCTCAAATCTACCTTCCTGAGCAACGCCACGCCGGCCCGCTCGCAGTTCGATGCCCTCAAGAGCTTCATGCCCGAGCTCTCCCGCGAAGCCTACCAGGACGACCACCGCAACGTCCTCCAGTACCTGTTCAAGCTGTCGCGCGCGCGCATGATCGATTATCTAAGGGCTTAAGGTTCAAGGTTCGAGGTTTAAGGTGGTTGACATTGAACCTTGAACCTTAAACCTTGAACATTAAACCCTTCCCCGCAACCACCGGCCCGGGGCGTCGTAAGTAAGCGAGGCATCCCTCGTTCCAACCCACGCGCAGGCCGGCCGATGAAAATAACAGGCAACGTCGTCTTCCAGGAAATCGAAGGCGGATTCTGGGGTATCGTCTCCGACGATCAGGTGCAGTACGAACCCGTCGATGGGCTGCCCGTGTCGCTCCAGCGCCACCACACCCGGATCGAAGCCGAGGTCGAGCCCGTCCAGGCGATCTCCTTCCGCATGTGGGGCCAGCCCGTGCGTGTCCTCTCCATCCACCGCCTGTAGACCCGTCCCGTCGCCATGTTTTCCCTCTCCCTATCCACGCCGACTATCCTCGCCCTGCTGGGCTGCCTGCTCATCGCCTGGGATGCGAGTAAACAGCAAAAGAAGAACCCCTGGACCGTCATCCTCGGGCTTTCGTGTATCGGGGCGATGGCCTTACTGCGCCTCTTTTCGCCGGCCGGCCTCTTTTTCTCACTCTCCGGCGCCTTCTCCGATCTGGGCATCGGGATGTGGCTCGCGGCCGGCGTGATACTCATTCGCAGGGGCAAAGCCAAGCCGTTTTTCACCGTAGGCCTCTTCGCCCTGGCCATCGCCGGGCTCCTCCTCCTCACGGGTCGCGTCTTTGGCGTCGGGGAATCGGATGTCCTCACCGAGGAGCAGACGCAGGGCGTCCTGGTAGAGCTCGGGCCGGACGACTCCATCGCCGAAATCCAGCCGCTGCTCGACGAATACGGCGTCACCGCTGAACGCGCCTTCCCTTCGGTTTCGCTCGATGAAGACGAGGATCTCGCCCAGGTGTACCTCCTGAAAGGATCCTGGGAGATGCTCAAGAAGATCATCGACTACCTGCTGCGCGACGAGGAGAACGTGGACGCCGCCTACTGGAACGCCACGGTGAGCCTGGCCCCGCCGGATGGCCTCTCGCCGGAGGCCGCCCGCACGCCGGATCGATCCATTTTCGCGAATGACCCGCTCGTCGAACGCCAGTGGGCGCTCGAGGCCATCGGGGCGGACGCGGCGCACGAGATGCTGAGCCACAACACACCCGTCCGCAAAGCCCGCGTGGCGATCCTGGACACGGGCGTCGACGCCGGCCACGAGGACATCACGGGGATCTTCATCGACAGCCCCGGCAACACCGACAAACACGGGCACGGGACGCACTGCGCCGGCATCGCGGGCGCGGCTACCAACAACGAACTGGGCATGGCGTCGCTGAACTGGAATGGCGACTTTGTGGAGGTCGCCGGCTACAACGCCCTCGGCGCCGACGGCCTTGGCTCCCTCGAAACCATCGCCCAGGCCATCATCGACGCGACGGACGACGGGGCCGACGTGCTCTCGATGTCGCTCGGCGGATACTCGCCGATCGCACCGAAAGTCGTGTCCGACGCCGTCCGCTACGCCCTAAAGCACAACGCCATCGTGGTGGCGGCCGCCGGCAACTCGAACCAGGATGCCCGCTTCCACATGCCGTCGAACATCGAAGGCGTCATCACCGTCTCCGCGACCGACGCCCAGGGCCGCAAGGCATCGTTCTCGAACACCAATATGAGCCTGGCCCGCCCCATCGCCGCACCGGGTGTCGATATTGTCTCCCTCGTCCCGGGCAACGACTATCAACCCAAAAGCGGGACGTCCATGGCTACGCCGCTTGTTTCAGGCCTCATCGGCGTCATGCGCTCGCTCGACCCCGACCTCACGGCGGATGCCGCCTACGCGATCCTGAAAGAAACGGGCACGAAGCTGTCCGATTCCAACAAGGTTGGGCTCCAGATCAACGCCGAGGCCGCGATCGCCACGGTCCTGTCCGATCAGCCGGTGGTGGCGGGGCGGTAATGCGTTGAGCGTTCAAACGTTACACGTTTAGATGATCAACGTTGGGGCAGCCGTTCGTCCCATCGGGTGGAACCTGATGGGTTGAGGGCGTATGTTGAGGACAGTGTTCCACATGCCGGGTGATCGCGCAAATGGAACACGGCTCCCGGAACGCCGAACTTGCTGCCCATGGATCGTCTCCTCCTCGTCCTGGCCCTTGTCTTTTTGGCGGTGGCATCGCCGCCGGCCACGCCCGTGACGGCGCAATCGAACGACGTCGCGTTTCGGTTTGTGCGGGTGAAATACGAGAGCAACGGCAACGGCCGACGTGGATGGGGCCGGCGTGGGATGGGCGTCTGGGCCACCGACTACCCGGCGGCCGACTTCAACCTCCACACGGCCATCGAGCGGACGACGCAGATCCCCCTTGGCGGCGAGCCCGTCGTGTTCACGCTGAAGGATAAGGAGATCCTCGACTACCCGGTTCTCTACATCACCGAGCCGGGCTACTGGTTCATCGACGAGGAGGAAGTGGCCGGCCTACGCACCTACCTCGATCGTGGCGGCTTCCTGATCATCGACGACTTCCACGACTACGGCGACGGCCAGAAGGGCCCCCAGTGGGAGAACATGTACATGAACATGAAGCAGGTCTACCCCGAAAGGGAGCCCGTCCTGCTCCCCAACGACCATCCCATCTGGTCGATCTTCTACGACATCGACCCCCTCGCCGCCCTGTCCACCAAATCTCGCGGAGAAATCGGCTGGCTGGATTATGACGACGACGAGTATTACGGCATCTTCGACGACAGCGGCCGGCTCAGCGTGGTCATCTGCTACAACCAGGACATCGGCGACGGCTGGGAATGGCCGGGCCGGCACCTCGGCGAAGCGTCCACGGTCAGCTTCCAGATGGCGATCAACTTCATCATGTGGGCGCTCACACATTGAAGGGTTTAAAGTAGCAGGTTTAAGGTTTAAGGAAGAGGAATCGCATGGAGTGGAGCCTCCTGAAAAAAGAAAGACCTCAGGCAGCTTGAAGCCTCTGAGGTCCATTTCTTAAAAAAAGCCTTTCAAGGCCGTACCTGACTCACGGGCACGCGCGGGATAACCGCTTAGTCCCCGCGTGTCGTTTGGTGATCAGGTAACCACCCGCCGGCCGAGAGCAAAAAGGATAACGGCGACAATCACAAAGATGAAGAACGCGAGTTTCGCGACGGATACCGCGGCGCCGGCGAGACCGCCAAATCCAAGGACGCCGGCGATGAGCGCAACGATGAGGGCAACAAAAGCGAGTCGTAACATGGTTTCGGGGGATTGGTTGCTGTATCGTGGGAGTGATTATCGGGTCGATGCTTCAACGATTTCCGCACCGCGAAACGTCCGTCGCTTATTGCCCGACCCGAAATAGGAGGCCGGCGGACAACATGTAGCCCGGACCGCCCTCACCATTTTTGTTCATGAATGCAAGGTGCTCACCGAGCGAAGCACGCGCCTGCACGAAGGGCGAGACAGGCCCGGCCGCAAAGGTGACCCCGCCTATCACATTTAGCCCGTAATCGGTCCTGTCGGACTCAATGATATCGCCAATCAAAGGGGCATCTACATCGAGCATGACCCGCGATACGCCGAGCCCGAAGCCCAGATAGGGGGTAAACACGGCAGGCTGGCGGGTGGTTACGTTAAACGGAAACAACACATCCGCATTAAACAGCAGCACGGTCACGTTGTCGAGCCCGGTGAAATAGTAGTCGATGCTCGGCGAAACGATGAGGGGTAACCCTTCAAGACCAAAGCGAGCCTGACCGCCCAGGAAGTACGCGCCGGCGCTTATTCCTTCGTCGCTAAAGGCGTCGACATTATAGCCCCCATGGAATCCAAGGCTGAACTGAGCGTTCGATTCACGCGGAATGAAGGTGAGGAAAAGCACAACGAGCGCGATATACGGTAAAGCTTTCATGGTTTTCAGTGTCTATAGATAAACGACGTCATCTCCCGCAACGCGAGGACGACATGGAGAAAGGAAGAGTCCTCGCTCAAACTGTCGTTATCCCGAGTACAGGGTACGTCCTGCCTCGCTAGACCTGTGTAGTCATTAGGCCCTCCAATCGCTGGAAAAGGTCCAACCAGCTGTAAGTCAGCACGAAGTGAATACGTAAGACGCCACCTACACGCCGGCTCTATCGCCGGGCCCGCCGGCGCTAACCGGATCGATGCTCCGCTAGCGTTCCGCCGCGTACAACCACCTATTTCGCCAGGATCATCTTCCCCACAAACACCTTCTCATTCGTACGCAGCCGGTAGATGTACACGCCGCTGCTGGCGCGCGCCGGCTTCCAAGTCACCGCGTGTTCGCCGGCCGGCTGGAAGGCATCGACCAGGCGGGCGATCTCCTGGCCGGTCGCGGTGTAGACCGTCAGCGCCACCGGGCCGGCCTCGGCTGTCCGGTACCGGATCACGGTTTCGGGATTAAACGGGTTCGGGTAGTTGCCCAGCAGGCCGGCCCCGGTCGCCGTGTATTCGGGCTCGGCGGACGTGGCCTGTTGATAAAACCGCATCAGGTCGCGCAGGGCTTCGGGGGGATTGACGGGCGGGGTGTTGCCGGCCTGGTCTACCGTATTCGCCCCGTGGCAACCGCCGCATGCGCGGATCTCTCCGGGCTGGAAGCTCAACCAGTACCGTTCGCGCACCACGGCCTCGGCCGCGGGATCCACCAGCTGCCAGGAC
>JBGSPJ010000151.1:0-27500 GCA_041738655.1 Rhodothermales bacterium
GCGATGCCCAGCTTGCAGGTGTCCGTCCCCGGGCACGAGGTGATATCCACGATCCCGTTGGCGCCGGCCCGGCCCAGGCCCGCAGCGGTCAGCGCCTCGAACACGGCCGGCAGGTCGCCGTTCGGGATGTAACGAAGCACGATGTTCTGGTCGACGGTCGTCCGGGCGTTTTCACCGGCAAACCGGCGGGAGATGTCCGCCAGCTGGATCATCTGCGGCGCCGTGAGATCCCCCAGCGGCAGCCGGATCGTCACCACCGAGTACCCGGTCTGGCGCTGGGCGTAGACGTTGGTTCGCCGCCAATCGGCAAAGCCGGCGGGAAACGGACCGGCCCCTAGCTCAGATGGCGCCCGAAACGGGGCATCGTGGATGCCGCGGTACTTCTCGATCAACCCCGTCCAGCGCGGGTCGAAGGGCAGCTGAGCCAACTCTTCCTCTACCCGCGCCTGAAACGTCTCCAACCCCATCTTCGCGATGAGGAATTTGATGCGGGCCTGGTTGCGATTCCGCTTTTCTCCGTGCCGGGCAAACACCCGGGCGATGGCCTGCGCCAGCGGCAGCAGCCGGCCTTCTTCCACAAACGACGTGAGGATCTTGGCCTGATAGGGAATCGCCCCCAACCCACCGCCCACATACACCGTAAAGCCGCGCTGAACGATGCCATCGACCTCTCGTGTCCGGGCCAACAGCCCCAGATCGTGCATCTTCACGAGCCCGCACGCCTCCGCCTCGCATCCGGAAAAAGCGATCTTGAATTTGCGGCCGAAGTCCTGGGTATCGTCATGCCCCATCAGAAACTCGGTCAGCGCCTGCGCATACCCCGAAATCTCAAATGGCTCCGTATGACAGACCCCGGCGAGCGGGCAGCCCGTTACATTTCGCACCGCGTTGCCGCAGGCTTCTTTGGTGGTGATGCCGACGGCCGCCAGCCGGCGCATGAGGTCCGGCGTGTCCTCGATATGGACGAAATGGAGCTGGATGTCCTGACGGGTCGTGACGTGCAGAATTCCGTCCGCATAGGCATCGGCTACCTGGGCCAGGGCTTCCATCTGCGCCGGCGTCATGCGACCATAGGGCAGTTTGATGCGCTGCATCCCCGGAGCGTCCCACAACGTGCCCGGCCCCTTCGTGTACGCCTGCGGGAAGGCAAGCTCACGCGATTCCGTCCCGTCGTGCCGCTGACCGTTGTCGTAGCGCTGGCCGTAAATCCCCCACCGAAGCCTGGTCTCGGCAAACACCTTCTCTTCTACCTTACCCAGCCGGCGCAATGCCATCTGGCCTTCAAAGAGGTCGATCTCGCCCGCGGCACTCGGATCGATACGGGGCTCGAGCAGGCTTTTCCAGGTTTGTGATTCCATCTATCAGTTCGAATAGGGTACAGGAAGGACAAAAAAAAGGCTCACGGCCGGCAGGTCGTGAGCGTCATAGACAGCTATCGAATCGAATTCGATATCATCCCAGAAAACGCCACGCCCGATGTGCGAAAGTCCCGCACGCAGGAGCCATGTGCTGCGCCGCAAGACAACAACAACACATTCGACGGGCGATGCTCTGGGCAGGTGTGGCGTACATGCGTTCTCGAAGGAGCAATGGGGTTGATCTTGTTGTTGGGCCGAATATAGACGGACGCTTCTTCCAATGGCAATGCCTCGCCGGCGCGGGAGCGCTTCCGAGAGAGGCCGACCAGCACATTCTACAAGACGGTAACAGATAAAAACATGTAAATACAAGACATAACGTGGACCATACAACGACGTGTTTTGTCGTCGGATCAAGGACGGCGAACCCACAAAAAACGCCCGTATCCTGGAGAGAATACGGGCGTCAGGTATCGTTTCTTCTGGTACATATCCCCGAAGGGATTTACCTACCGCCGGCGGTCGCAACAGGTGAAAAACGCTGTTCGTGACGCCGGCTTCGTGCCTGGGCCAGCAACGGTAAGCCAGAAAAACGTGTGCAAGACCAAGATAACGGTACTCTTTGGAAGCAATCAATCCACCAGCGAAAATGGGAGCGCTTCCAGGACGTTTCCATACAAGTTTGTCACATAATCGACCTCGATACGGATCGAATACGGGCCGACCAGGCAGGAGGCGGCTGTCGTATATTGGCCCCGAGACTTCTTGACTGACGTTAAGCGTTTACTCGTTGAACGTTCTGTATTGTGCCCTGGGAATACGCTCCACTGGCCTACGGGATGCACTAAAACGTCAAACGTTCAACGGAAAAACGTGCAACGCGTAACGTCACTTCTTGAGAACGAATCCATCCCCATGACCACCCGCATCCTCCTTGCGATCACATGCGCCCTCCTCGGCGCCGACGCCTCCGCACAGCCAACATCCCGGCCATCCCTGTCGATCCCCCAGATCATGCAGGATCAAGACACCTGGGTGGGCGCAAGCCCGGGAACGCCGTATTGGACGGTGGATGGAACGGACCTGTTTGTCGAGTGGAACCCCGTGGGCTCGCTCCCCTCAGATTCACTCTTCGTGCTCCGCCGTGGCCGGCAAGATCTCGAACAGGCTCCGCCCGAACTCCGGCGCACGCTGCCCCCCCGGTTCACGGGCTGGCACCACGGCGAACACCGATTTGATGCCAGTTGGAACCGCATCACATACGCTGAAGAGGGCGACCTGTACCTCTACGACCGCTCCTCCAGAACCACGACGCGATTGACGCATACGCGCTCGGTAGAGTCGTCCCCCCGGTTCTCTCCCGATGGCCGCTCCATCCGCTTCGTCGAGAACGACAACCTGTACCGGCTGGCGCTCGCGTCCGGCGCCCAGGTGCAGCTGACGGACCTCCGCCCCGGAACCGAGCCGGCGAAAGACGAAAAGGAGGACAACTTCCTCACGGAACAACAACAAACCCTGTTCGCCCACATCCGCGAAAGCGCCTCGGAGCGCGAGGCGCGCGAGACGGCGCGCCTCCGGGAAGAATCCGCGCGCCGTTACCCTCACGTCTTCTACACCGGGAAAAAAAGCATCCAGGATCTCCAGATCGACCCCACCGAGCGTTACGTGACGTTCATCTTAAGAGAGTCGCCCACGCCCACGCGGACCACGGTCCTGGACTTCGTAACCGAGACAGGCTTCGCCGAGGAGCTGACCGCCCGCTCGAAAGTCGGCGAATCAACGCCTCCCGGGGAACTCTACGTTCAGGACCTCGCCCGCGACACCACCTACAGGATAGACCTCCACCAGCTGGCCGGCGCCTACGACGTGCCGGCGTTCAGACGGATCGAGGGCGCCGCGGTCGACTCCTCCGCCTCGAAACGGAGCCTGTCGCCCGCGTGGCTGACCTGGAGTGGCGACGGGCGGTACGTGGTCGTCGAGGTCCGCGCGGCCGACAACAAAGACCGCTGGATCGCCCGGCTTCATCCGGAAACCGGTACGTTGTCTGTTCTCGATCGGCAGACGGACGACGCCTGGATCGGAGGCCCCGGCACCCAGACGCGCGGCTGGCTGGCCGACCATCGACATCTCTTTTTCCAGAGTGAACGCACGGGATACAGCCACCTCTACACCGTGGATGTGGAGACCGGAGCCGTCAAGGCCCTCACCGCCGGCGCATTCGAAATCTACGACCCCATGGTGTCTCGCGATGGGAAGTCGTGGTTTTTCACCAGCAGCGAGGGGTCCCCGTTCGAACGTCACTTCTACTCGATGCCCATCGGGGGCGGCAAACGGACCCGGCTCACCTCGATGCCCGGCAACAACGAGGTGGCACTCGCCCCCGACGAGCGCACGCTCGCCATCCGCCACTCCTACAGCAACAAGCCACCGGAGATTTACCTCGCTTTGCCGGATGCCGCCGCCCGCCCGATCACCCGATCGACCACCGAAGCCTGGAGCGCCTACCCCTGGCGCGACCCCGAGATCATTCACATTGACGCCTCGGACGGCGCGAAGGTATCCGCCCGCATCTATCGCCCCGACCAGCCCAACGGCGGGGCTGTGCTGTTCGTGCACGGCGCCGGCTACCTCCAGAATGTCCACCGCTGGTGGAGCAGCTACCAACGCGAATACATGTTCCATAACCTGCTCGCCGACCAGGGGTATCTCGTGCTCGATGTAGACTACCGGGGCTCCGCCGGCTACGGACGCGACTGGCGAACCGCCATCTACCGCCATATGGGCGGACGGGATCTGCAAGACTTCGTCGATGCCTCCCGGTACGCGCAATCCACCCACGGCATCGACCCCGAACGGGTGTTTATCTACGGCGGTTCGTACGGGGGATTCATCACGCTGATGGCCCTCTTTACCGAACCCGAACACTTCGGCGGCGGCGCGGCCCTGCGCAGCGTCACCGATTGGGCGCATTATAACCATCCGTACACGGCCAACATCCTCAACACGCCGGCCACCGACTCCCTCGCCTACGCCCGCTCCTCGCCCATTTATTTCGCCGAAGGCCTTGCGGACCCCCTCCTCATCGCCCATGGCATGGTAGACACCAACGTCCACTTCCAGGACGTCGTACGCCTCGCGCAACGCCTCATCGAACTCGGAAAAACAGGGTGGGAGATGGCCGTCTACCCCGTGGAAAACCACGGATTCACCGAACCATCGAGTTGGACCGATGAGTACCGCCGCATCCTCGAACTCATTGAGGAATCGGTGGGTCCCGAGGCCTCACAGCGGACATCCCCGGCCGGCGACGAGGAGGAATGACGGGCAGGTAGTAAAAGATTTCCTGCTCGATGTGATTGCAGCGCAACAGAAAAGCGAACGAATCTAAAGTAAATTGGTTAATACGTGATAAAACGAAGGAAGAAGGAGCTTCATGAATCGAATCTCAACAGGGTACCTGTGGATGCTCGCTGCCGCGCTCCTCGCCGGGTGTAACGCGAAAGGGTGTGATACCAGTCGATGGGAACAGCTTTTCGGCCGAACGTCCTCTGACGGCGCTCTCCAACCCTACCAGATCGAAAGCGCCAAACGGGATTTCTGCTCGAAATTCTACGGATTGGCAACGTTTAACGCCGGCCAGACCAGCAGTAGCCCGCCCGTCGAAGGCGAGAGTCCAAACTTACCCTCATTGCTCCAACCTCATCTCAGCGTAATCATCAACGGCCAGTCTACCGAGATGAACGCTTACATGCTCGGTACCATGCGTGATTACCTGAGCAAAATCAAATGGCCCGCCGCCGCCGCCACCGGTGCAGGAGATTCTGATTACTGTCACAACGCCGTGCTCGTGCTTTCGGAAAACTCACTCCTACTCGAATTCCCCGAGCGTGCGATTGGAAAGTCACCGAGCCGCCGCCGCATGGTTATGGTTAGGTTTGTTTCCATATCGTCCGCGTGGCAGAAGGGACCTGACCGAATCTGGCGCCTTCTCCAGGTACACATGTCGGAAGGAGAGAAAGAGATGCGGGAGGATCTTGCGCCGCCGATCGCTAATGATGTCGACGCAAATGGTAATTCCACGCTCGAATCCCGCGAAACCAAGAACTCAGACTGCAAAATTACCTGGAACGCTAAGGCATGCTAGGACTCCAGCCACAACGAGGTATTCGAGTCAGCTATTATTTGCTGCTCGTTCTCATCGCAGGATGCGGCCAGACGTACTCGTGCAACACCAATCCTGCCGTAATCGGCACCCCCTCTGAAAACGACACGAGGGAGGCCGTACTCAACGCTTCCGGTCGGTTCATCCAGGCGCTGATGAGTCAGAACGCCGGCGACATGCGCCCACTCATCAGCGAACAGCAGCCGTTTCAGGCCATCGCCGGCAGGGATGCCCTCGGGCCCGCTCCCTTTCTAAAAGCGCTGGAGGAAGGCGCATTCCCCGTTCCAACGCAACGGTCGGAAATGACGCCGCCGGAATTCGTGCTCGACCCCATCGGTGATGCGACCGTTACCTACACGGGTCAGGGCGAACTCCTCGCAGCCGGTAAGCGACTGCGAGCCGGCGGATTTGTCTTTAAAACCACCTGGCGCAACGAGGGCGGCACCTGGCGTCTCACACGGCTCGAACACCGCGTCGAAGCCAAACGAGGGGGAACGATCGGTTGGTGAGCACGCCACCGAGATGCACCATCTCCACTGCACCCCACAAAAAAGGGAGACGAAGGCCAGGCCCCGTCTCCCTTAATCATTTCCAGAAAAAACCCTTACTCCGCCGGCACAAGCTTGCCAAACTCGTCGCGCTTCAGCACCGCGCCGTTCGCGAGGATGACACGCTCCGCATTCCCGTTCGGACCCGTCACCTTGATCGTCACGGCCTCGATCTTCTCGGGCAACAGGTTGCCGTTGTCATCAACCTGCCCACCATTCTGGATGCCAAACGAGAAATCCGTGACACCCGGCCCACCTATGAGCACGTCGCTCAACGTCACGTCCGTGTTGCCGAAGGTGGCGACGTTTTCGCCGCTTGCCCGCACCGTGATCGTCGTGCCGGCCGCCAGCGGATTCTGATTCTCGTCATAGACGAAGAACTGATACGCCCGACTCACCACCAGCGCCCCCTGCGACGGCGGAACGAAGATCGTAGCCGCCCCTGAGCACAGAAACACAGCGTCATCCGAGATCTGCTGCTGGTTCCTGTCGGCTGTCGTGGCGGTCACCGTGCCATAGCCCAGACCCAACGTCGGATGGTCGGGCAATGGTGCACCAGACACCAACGTCGCGCCCACGACACCAAGTGCGTCCGTCTGGGCCGAACCCTGGATCACGCCGCCCGTCGTGGTGAAATACACAGAGGTACCAGGCCGCACGGGGTTGCCGTACTGATCACCCACGAGCCCGACTACACGAGACTGGAAATTGATGATGCGCCAGCAGGCCTGGTTCAGCGTCATACCGATCGAGAAGTGATCGTCATCCGGCAGGCCGCCGTGCACCGTCAGATTCACAGGCAGGGAGCGGATCGTCCGGCCGGCAATCGTAGCCGTGGCCACGAGCTGAATCACGCCGGCGACCGTGCCGCTCGATACGTTGGTGCGTACCACACCGTCGTTGTTCGTCAGGGCGGATTCGGGGAAGATAAACGCGCCCCCCCCGGGATCCACGCCAAACGAAAAGTTGATCGTGGCCGCGTTGTCCAGGTTGATCGGCCGACCAAGCGAATCGGTCATCTGGAACACAACCTCCGCCACCTCCTCGGAACCACTCTCGCGTACGCCAATCACGTCGGTTGTCTGCGACAACAACAAGATATTGGAACCTCGACCCGAGACGCGACCACCCTGATCGGTGCCCGACGACGTCGGTGACATCCGGATCGTAGCCACGTCAATCGTACGGTCCGCCACCGCCAGCACACTTGTCGTTGTGTTGGAATACCCGCTCTTCGTGGCCAGGATCGACACGTTCATCGTACTGTCGATCTCCACCTCAATGCTGAATCTGCCCGAGGCGTCGGTCTCGGAAAGCAGATTCTGCGGCTGGATCTGGAGAAATGCTCCCACCACGGGCTCACTCGTGACAGCATCGACAACGAGGCCGTTCAGCGTCACCACGCCGGCATCATCACCTCCACTAAAAACATCGCACCCCGCTCCTACAATCAGCAGAGCAACGACAAGCGTTGTAAACAGGACAGTATTTCTCATCAAAAGGTACCTCAAAAATCGCCTTTCTCGTTCAACCATTAGAATGCGTGTGGGACGGGCCAGACCGATCAATGCGTCGGCTCAATCATGAAATCGGCTTCGCTACGCCCGAGCGTTTAGCTGGCGTTCCTCTTACCTGTCGTCACGGTTTCTGTATCAACATAAATACGGCGTACAAACCTTGCACGAAGCATCTTGTTCGCCAACCAACGACCATCGCCACGCTTCGATTGTGGAAGCGTCAGAAATCCATCAATAACAGTGCCGAACGACGGGGGCGCAGCAGCATCCCAACAAGTTTCACAACCCGCCGGCCGTCTCCCGGATCAAGCGCCAGGCTGACTCGACGTGTTGCCGCGTGGTGTGTGTCTGGCCAACACACAACCGAAGCGTATATTTGCCCTCAAGACGTGTGTGGGTAAGGTATAATTTTCCCCCGGCATTCAGCGTCTCGAGCAAGCTCTGGTTCAGTGCATCCCCGTATTTATGGCGAAAACAGACCAGATTGAGAGGCGCCGGCGCCGCCAGCTCAAAGTCCCCATCCGCCACGACCCATGTCGCAAACGCCTGCGCGGCATCGACATGGCCCCGCACGTACGCGCGAAGCCCTTCAGCGCCGTAATAGCGCAGCACAAACCACAACTTGAGCGCCCGGAAGCGCCGTCCGAGCTGGATGTGCCAGTCTCGGTAGTCGAACACCTGCCCCGTCGCGGAAGCCTCGTTACGCAGATATTCGGGCAGGATCGAGAATGTGTCGATGAGGGCCCTCCGGTCGCGAACAAAAAAGGCCGAGCAATCGAAATTAGTGAGCATCCACTTGTGTGGATTAAAACAATAACTGTCCGCCATCTCCAGCCCATCGTGGATCCACCGAAACTCGGGACAGATCGCCGCCGTCCCGGCCATCGCGGCATCCACATGGAACCAGATGCCCTCCCGCCGGCAAATTGCGCCCACATCGGCCACAGGATCGATGGCTGTGCTGGACGTAGTGCCGACCGACGCGGCCACGAAACACGGCGTGTAGCCCGCGGCCCGATCCTCCGCAATCTGCGCCGCAAGCGCCTCCGGACGTATCGCAAACGAGGCATCAACATCGATCAGTCGCACCTGCGCACGCCCGATGCCGGCGATCTTCGCCGCTTTCTCGATCGACGAGTGGGCGTGACGTGAGGTGTACACCGTCAACTTCCCATCACATCCCCGCTCGTTCGTCGCAAACCCTGTGGCCCGCTCACGGCCGGCCAGCATCGCGCTTAACACGGCGCTCGATGCCGTGTCCTGGATCACGCCCCCTCCCGCGCCAGTCGAAAGGAAAGCCGCCGGCAATGCCAGTAACTCCACCAGCCAGTCCATCACATGGGTCTCCAACTCAGTGCAGGCCGGGCTCGTCGCCCACAACATCCCCTGGACGCCCAGACCCGAAGACAGCAGATCTCCCAGAATTCCCGGCCCCGAGGCATTCGCGGGGAAATAGGCGTAAAAGTTCGGCGATTGCCAGTGCGTGATGCCCGGGAGAATATGAGGGCCGATATCCGCCAGCATCCGCTCAAACGGCTCGCCCGATTCCGGCGGATGCGCCGGCAATCCCGCACGGATCTCCCCCGGCTTCACCTGCGACAACACGGGAAATGACGCCACGCGCGCCTGATAATCCGCTATCCAGTCGATCACGGCATACCCGTGGGCCCGGAACTCGTCCGGCGTCATGTGGTGTGGCTGGGGGTCTGACATAACAGAGGATGGGGTGGGATGCCGGCTGGCGGATCGCGCGCGAAACCGCCGCAAGAAACAACCTGGAGCCGGTCATCCGCAACTTGCGAGAGATCCTTCGATGACGCCGGCTACCGCCGTCGTCCCTGAGGACAGGCCCGCAACCTGCCAACCTGCCAACCTGCAACCTGCCAACCTATCTCCTCACATGCCCATCCCCCACGCCGATCCACTTGTACGTCGTCAACTCTTCTAACCCCATCGGCCCCCGCGCGTGCAATTTCTGCGTGCTCACGGCCACTTCCGCCCCCAACCCGAACTGACCGCCATCGTTAAAGCGCGTGCTCGCGTTCACGAACACGGCCGACGAGTTGACGGCGTTGACGAATCGATTCGCATTCGCGAAATCACGCGTGACGATGGCGTCCGAATGGTCCATGCTGTGCCGGCGGATGTGCGCGATCGCCTCGTCCATCGAATCGACGATCTTCACCCCCAAAACGAGCGACATCCACTCTGTATCAAAATCCTCCGGCCCGGCCAGAATCGCCTCATAACCGGCCTGCCCCAGGATCGCCCGTGCATCCGCCGTGGCGCGCAACTCGACGCCGTGGCGCTTCAGCCGCTCGGCCATCTTCGGCAACAAAGCGCCGGCGACGGGCCGATACACCAGCACCGTGTCGAGCGAATTACACACGCTCGGCCGGTGCGTCTTCCCGTTCTCAATGATATCCACCGCCTGCTCCAGGTCGGCGCTTTCATCGACAAACACATGGCAGATACCCACGCCCCCCGTGATCACGGGGATGGTGCTCTGCTCCTTGCACCGCCGATGCAGGCTGGCGCCGCCTCTCGGGATGATCACGTCTACATACTGATCCAGCCGGAGCAGCTGGCCAACCAACTCGCGGTCGGGATTGTCGATGTACTGCACGGCCGTCGCCGGCACGGCTGTGCCGGCCAGCGCCTCCTGAATAACCTGCGCCAGCACACTGTTGCTGTGGATCGTCTCCGTGCCGCCCCGCAAGATCGCTGCGTTGCCGGTTTTGAGGCACAGCGTCGCGATGTCGATCGTGACGTTGGGCCGCGCCTCATAAATCACCCCGATCACCCCGAGCGGGATCCGCCGCTTCGTCACGCGCAGCCCGTTGGGCAGCAGCCGGCTCTCGATATCCGAACCGACAGGGTCCGGCAGGCCGGCCACTTTTCGGGTATCCGCCGCCAACGCGGCGATCCGCGCCTCGTTCAACAACAGCCGATCCAGCAACGCCGCACTCAGCCCTTTCTCCCGGCCAGCCTGAATGTCGATCGCATTGGCGGCCAGCACGCGGGCCGTATGCGCCTCGAGCGCATCAGCTATGGCCAGCAACGCCGCGTTTTTCTGCGCCGTCGTGAGGACGGTCAGGATATGACTCGCCTCGCGAGCGAGCGAACCTGTCTGGATCAGATCGGTGATTACTTCCATGATGCGTGGGTCAATCAAACAAGGATCATATCATCGCGATGAACCGCCGGCCCGTTGGCGTACCCCAGCTGACGCTGGATGTGCTCGGCCTGACATCCCTTGATCGCGGAGAGATCGTCACTGCCGTAGCGAACGATGCCCCGCGCCAGCTCGCGTCGGGTCCCGTCCAGGATGAACACGGCGTCGCCGCGCGCGAACGATCCCTCGACATTCAAAATGCTCTCCGGCAACAGGCTGTCGCTCGTCTCGGCCAGCGAGCGGGCCGTGGTTTCATCCACCACCAGGCTCCCGATGGGCGCCGGCGCGGCGAAAATCCAGCCCTTTCGCTGCTCATGGGCATCGTGCATCGCGGGAAACCGGGTGCCCACGGCATACCCGTGGGCGATGCGCGTGATCACATCCGGCGCACGCCCTGCCGCGATCACCACATCCGCGCCGGCCCGCCGCGCTATGTCGGCCGCCTGGAGCTTGGTGGACATCCCGCCAATCCCGAGGCCGCTCACGCTGCCACCGGCCAGCTTGCGCAGCGCCTCGTCGATAGTGTGTACTTCGGGGATCAGCTGGGCGTCCGGGTTGCTCCGCGGATCCGCCGTATACAGACCCGCCTGATCGGTGAGCAGCATCAACAGATCGGCGCCGGCGACGAGCGCCACGAGGGCCGACAGGTTGTCGTTGTCGCCCACCTTGATCTCGGCCGTCGCCACCGCGTCATTTTCGTTGATGATCGGGATGATGCGGTGCTTCAACAACTCGCTCAGGGTGTCCCGGGCGTTCAAAAACCGCTCGCGATGCTGGATATCCGCCCGCGTCAACAACAGCTGACCCACGTGGATGCCGTAGATCTCAAAGAGATCCTCCCAGCGAAGCATCAGCCGGCTCTGCCCCACGGCGGCCAGCATCTGCCGCACCGGCATCGTCTCGGTCAGATTCGGATAATTCAGTTTCTCGCGGCCGGCGGCAATCGCCCCGGACGACACGATGATCACATCGCGCCCCTCGCGATGCAGCGCTACGCACTGGCGCACCAGCTCGATCATATGCGCGCGATCGAGCCGTTTCGTCCCGCCCGTGAGCACACTCGTGCCCAACTTGACGACGACGCGCCGATACTTTAAAGCTTCCATGGTTGGACGAAGACCTCGCCTGAAAACAACGGAGATGAATCCAGCGATCGGTTTGATCCCTAAGAACCTCGAACCTGGATCCCGGAACAGTCAGTTGGCAGTCGACCGACATGCTACCGACGACATACTCTATATCGTCACAAGCGAGGTTTTCTGCAGGCGAGAAACGACAGAGATCATACGGTTGACGGCATGATCCACCTCTTCGGCCGTCGTGAAGCGTCCCAGGCTGACCCGCAACGTGGCATACGCAGCCTCGTCGCTCAACCCCATGGCCTTCAAGACATGGCTCGGATTTCCCGTGCCACTCGAACACGCACTGCCTGTCGATAGGGCTAGATCACGCAACTCGGTCACCAGATGGGCCGACCGCACGCCGGGAAACGTCACGTTGGATACATGCGGCAAACGGGGAGCGCCGGCGCCGTTTATGTGCATTCCGGGCAGCGCAGCCATGAGCCGGCTCTCCATCACATCGCGCAACGCCCCCAGCCGCACCGCCTCGGGTGCCATTTCAGCCATGGCAAGAGCGGCGGCCGCCCCAAAACCGACGATTCCGGGCGTATTGAGCGTGCCGGCGCGCAGCCCCTCTTCCTGGCCACCCCCGTCAATCTGAGGCACGATCCGTACCCGCGGGTTGCGCCGGCGGATGTACAACGCGCCAACCCCTTTCGGGCCGTACAGCTTGTGCGCCGTACAGGCGAGCAAATCCACCTGCTCCACGGATACAGGCAATTTGCCGATCGCCTGGGTCGCGTCCGTCAAAAAAAGCACCCCCCGACGCCGCACGGCCTCACCGATAGCCGTTATGGGCTGTAACACCCCTGTTTCGTTGTTCGCCCACATCACGGATACCAGCACGGTCTCTCCCGTGATCGCTGCTTCGACCTCCTCCACCCGCACCTGACCGTCGGGGCCAACCGGAAGCCGGGTGATCGTCCAACCCTGGCGCTCAAGCGCCTTACATGCCTCCAGCACCGCCGAATGCTCGGTCTGAACGGTAACGATATGCCTGCCCTTTTCCCGATAGGCCGCGGCGACGCCTTTGATGGCCAGATTGATCGATTCCGTCGCGCCCCCCGTGAACACGATTTCGGTGGGATCGGCGCCCAGTACCGCCGCGAGCTCCTCCCGGGCCTGTTTGACACCCTCGGCGGCCGCCCATCCGAAGGCGTGCCCCTTACTCGAGGCGTTGCCGTAATGCCGGGTAAAAAAGGGCAGCATCCGCTCCAATACGCGGGGGTCGACCGGGGTCGTGGCGTTGTAGTCGAGGTAAATCGGAAGGGTCATTCGGCTGGCGGGTCTGGCGGCGGCTGGCGTATCATTGGGATGATTATAATCGATTCGAGTTCCGGTATGCCGGCGCGGTATAGGTGTCGAGGGTATGTTTCGCATGCCCGAAACGTCTAGGTAGATATCGCCCACTCAGAGTCGAACCCGATGCCTGTACATCCAATCCTACGAACCATGATCTCCCAGGAAGCCTATCTCGAACACGAGCGCCAGGCGGCTTTCAAGAGTGAGTTCTACCGGGGCGAGACCTTCGCCATGTCCGGCGCGAGTTGGTTGCATGTCATCCTGGCCAGCAATACTCTTTTTGCACTCAGAAAAGCCCTCGAAGGCTCTGGTTGTACTGTTTTTGGCAGCGATCTTCGCATCCATGTCCCATCGAATTCGCTGTACACCTATCCCGATTGGGGGATCGTGTGCGGCGAAACCGTGTTACTCGACGACCAGTTCGACACTCTCCTCAATCCATCGGTCCTCATCGAGATCCTGTCACCGTCCACCGAAGCGTACGATCGAGGCGATAAGTTTCGGCTGTATCGAGCCATCGATTCGATGCGTGAGTACGTGCTCATCAGCCAGACCATCCGTTCCGTCGAAGTGTATCAAAAAGGGCCCACCGATCAATGGACACTCCTGCTGCCCGATCCGGAACGCGACACAATTCCTATCCTTGGCCATCCGATCTCACTCAATGATCTCTACAAAGACGTCCCGTTGGACCCCAACCCTAGCTTGAGGCGATCGTAACGCATCCATCGCGCCGGCGTATTTGTGGTAGGAGTGCCCTACCTTTCGCCCATTCGTCACTCCAATCGCACCAGACGTCACCTGGATATGGTCCGGACCTTCGATCTGTGTTTCCTGCTACTCCTCGCGGTTTTGCTTGTCCTGCCGCCACTTGCGTCGCACGCTCAGGGATCGCGCCACGTCCCGGACGCACCGCCTCGCGCCGAGGGAGAGGGGCCATTCGAGCGCCTCGTCCTCCGTGGCGCTACCATGATCGACGGCACGGGCTCGCCGGCAGTGGGCCCCGTGGATATCGTTGTCGAGGGTGACCGGATCGCGGGCATCCATAACGTCGGCTATCCCGGTGTCCCCGTTCGCGAGAACGGCCGACCGGCCGCCGGCGACCGGGAAATCGACCTCTCGGGAATGTATATCCTCCCGGGATTCGTGGACATGCACGGCCATATCGGCGGCGTCGAACAGGGCACGCCGGCCGAGTATGTCTTTAAACTCTGGTTGGGCCATGGCATCACCACTATCCGCGACCCCGGAAGCGGCAATGGGATTGATTGGACCATCGAGCAGCGCTCAAAAAGCGCGAAAAACGAGATCACCGCGCCCCGCATCCACGCCTATGCCGGCTTCGGAAGCGGATGGGACCGCTCCATTGCCTCTCCCGACGATGCCCGCGAATGGGTGCGCTTCATCGCCGACAAGGGCGCCAATGGCATCAAATTCTTCGGGGCCGACCCCGCTATTCTCGAAGCCGCCCTCCGCGAGGCCAAACGGCTGAACCTGGGTACGGCCATGCACCATGCACAGCGCCACGTGGCCCGCGCCAACGCACTCGCAAGCGCAAGCTGGGGGCTGACCACCATGGAGCACTGGTACGGCCTGCCGGAAGCCCTGTTTACCGATCGCCGCGTGCAGGACTACCCCGCTAACTACAACTACAGCGACGAGCAACACCGCTTCGCCGAGGCCGGCCGGCTCTGGAAACAGGCCGCACCTCCGTATTCCGAGCGGTGGAACACGGTGATGGATTCGCTCATCGCCCTCAACTTCACCATGGTCCCCACTTTCACCATCTACGAGGCCAGTCGCGACCTCATGCGGGCCATGCGGGCCGAATGGCACTCTGCCTACACACTGCCTTCCCTGTGGGAATTTTACACGCCAAACCGCCGCGCCCACGGATCCTACTGGTTCTATTGGACCACGCAGGACGAGATCGAATGGAAAAATAACTACCGCCTCTGGATGACGTTCATCAACGAATTCAAGAACCGTGGCGGACGCGTCGCCACCGGCAGCGACTCCGGCTATATCTACAAACTCTATGGATTCGATTACATACGAGAACTCGAACTCCTCCAGGAAGCCGGCTTCCATCCGCTCGAAGTCATCTGGTCCGCCACGCTCAAGGGGGCTGAAGCCCTCGGAGCCGCGAACGATGTGGGCAGCATCCAACTCGGCAAAAAAGCCGACTTCGTCGTGGTTGATGCCAACCCGCTAGAAAACCTCAAAGTGCTCTATGGGACCGGCGCCATCAAGCTCAACGACGACACCCAACAGCCCGAGCGGATCGGGGGCGTAAAATACACGATCAAGGATGGCATCGTCTACGATGCCCCGAAGCTGCTAGAGGATGTCCGCATGATCGTCCGCGATGCCAAGATGCGCGCCGGCCTGCCTCCGGATGAACCCCTGAAGGACCCCTCGACACTCGCGCCCGCTTCCTCAAACGAGCATCCTTAAATTTACCAGAATCCGCACGAAATGGCTGACAGGACGGTATGCGCGCGTTGATCCATACGTCTAATAGGATAAAGGGACTCACCTTTCTCCAACCGACGAAAACGCATGCATCGAATCGGCCTGACCCTCTGGTTGCTGGCGACGGTCATCGCCAGCCCAAACCAAGCCGTCGCCCAGGTGCGCACGGATACGCTTTTTTCCTGGCAGGGCTATGCCCGCGCCGGCCGCTGCCACCTCCGTATCTTCGAGCCAGCGCCCGATCTGGATCGAACCAGCGTGGTGGTCATCCGGGAACTGGCGGAGAATGCCGGCCCCTCCACGGTGAACGACATCGGGTACCTCGTCGAAGAGGTAAGCCGCGGTTTTGGCCTGCCGCCCGACTCCACCCTGTGGATCGTACATTGGGGAGCCTTCAGTTTCCCCGGCGCCGCCGAGCCGGCCTCCAAAAAAGAACTCTTCCTCCGTGCTACGTTCAAGCGGTCCGAACAGGGCCGGCTAAGCTCCCCACAGTGGCGCCTCATCGGTCGCAATGACGTGGTCGAGTACACCGATCGCGCGTTCAGGTGAACGCTCTCTTGAACAGCGGCACGTGGTTTCAGATGTTTCGAACACAGAAAGGCGCCGAGATCTCTTGATGCGCGTGAGATCCCGGCGCCCCCTGAACCACTCATCGGAAGACACGGTACTCCTTACGGGGGGTCGCTGAAAGGGGTTACAGGAGATGCTAAATTTTTCTCCTTTACCCACTGCCACACGCGATCCATCGGGCTGCCAACGCCCCAAACGGCGTCTGGCAGCCTTTTTTATGGGGCCAGTCGCTCGATCTGCCATGCGGCCTCCGGCGTCGCGCGGTATCGAATGCGGTCGTGGAGCCGGCTGGGACGTCCCTGCCAGAACTCGACCGTTCGGGGCGAAAGCAGGTAGCCCCCCCAGTGCGCCGGCCGGGGAATGGTCCGCCCGGCAAACCGGGTCTCCATCTCCCGAAAACACGCCTCCAACACGTCGCGACCCGAAACGACTTCGCTCTGCGGCGAGGCCCAGGCGCCGAGCTGGCTGCCCCTCGGGCGTGTCGCGAAGTAGGCATCCGACTCTTCGGCGCTTGAGCGTGTAATCGTGCCCTCAATGCGCACCTGCCGCTCAAGCGGCAACCACAAAAATGTCATGGCCGCATGGGCATTGCCGGACAACTCGGCCCCTTTGCGACTTCCGTAGTTCGTAAAAAAGACAAATCCCGCTTCATCAAAGCCTTTTAACAGCAACACCCGTGCGCTGGGATGGCCTTCCGACGAAACGGTCGACAGCACCATGGCATTGGGTTCCGGTAACGCGGCATCCAGCGCCTCCTGGAACCAGTGTCTAAACTGGGCGATCGGATCGGAAGCCACATCCTGCTCGGAGAGAGCCTCTCTGCGATAGTCTTCGCGAAGATCCGCGATAGTGCGTTCGTTCAATTCCGTTTGTAGATTGCGGTTCAACTGCCTGGGCAGCCCGTATACGTCACTCGACAAAGGAAGATCGTCCGTCGGCTACCCATAACCGAAGTGGTTCACGCCCGATCATGGACTCTGTATTAACGCCCAACTTGGAAACGATTCTGGCGCATGCCGGCTGCACCGTCGACCCCACGACAGGCGCGGTCGTCGCCCCGATACACCTCGCAACCACGTTCGAGCGCGATGCCGATGGCGCGTACCCCCGGTCCTTCGAATATAGCCGAGCCGACAATCCCACTCGCCGGCTATTTGAAACCACCCTTGCCCTCCTCGAAGGCGGCGAGTCCGCCGCCGCGTTTTCATCCGGCATGGCCGCCGCGATGACGGTCTTCCAGTCCCTCAAGCCGGGTGATCACGTGATCATGCCGGACGATGTGTACCATGGCGTTCGCGTTCTGGCTACCGGGACCTTCTCCGAGTGGGGCCTCAAGCATACCACGATCGACATGTCGGACCTGGGCGCCGTCGAACAGGCCATACGCCCCGAAACACGCCTCGTGTGGATTGAGACGCCGTCAAACCCCCTGCTGAAGATCACCGACATCGCCGGCGTCGCGCGCCTGGCGCGCCAGGCAGGAGCAGAGGTCCTTGTAGATAATACCTGGGCCACGCCGCTGCTGCAGGTGCCGATCCAACTGGGCGCCGACCTTGTCCTCCATTCCGTCACCAAATATCTCGCCGGCCATTCGGATGTCCTCGGTGGCGCCATCGTCGCGCGTCGTTCAGAAGGGCTTTTTGGCCGCATCCGAAAACTGCAGGCAGCCGGCGGTGCCGTGATGGATCCGTTTGGGGCCTGGCTCGCCCTCCGTGGCATGCGTTCCCTCGCCGCCCGCATGCGGGTCCATTGCGAAAATGCACGGACCCTGGCCGACTTCCTCAGCCGGCACCCGGCCGTCGAACGCGTTCACCATCCCTCGCTTGCTACCCACCCCGGTTATCGAGTCGCCAGCGAACAAATGCGGCACTTCGGAGGCATGATCTCCATCCAGGTCATAGGAGGCGAGCGAGAGGCCATGGCCGTAGCGGCCGCCGCGCGTGTCTTCCGGCGCGCGACGAGCCTCGGCGGTACAGAAAGCCTGATAGAGCACCGTGCTTCCGTCGAGGCCCCACCGACCAAGACGCCGTCCAACCTCTTACGCCTCTCTATTGGGCTCGAGCATATCGACGACCTCGTCGGGGATCTACGCGCTGCACTCGGCGTAGTCGACGCCTAGAATCCGCGCTGACCGGGGCATTCCGCCCGGGAGCAGGCGGGAGACCCGCTCTCCTCCCCATCTTCCCGATGAAACTTCCCTTCGCGCTCGCCAGCCGCTTTGTCGCCGGCGAGTCGTTCCAGCAAGCCCTTCCCGCTATCCGCACTCTGACCAACCAGGGCCTCTTCGTCACGCTCGACTTGCTGGGCGAGTATGTGAGTGACCGAGCGGTAGCCGACCGCGCCCGCGATACCTACATCGATCTCGTCAAGGTTACGAATGCCTCGCGAAACTTCCGAACGGAGGCAAACATATCGATCAAACTGAGTATGCTCGGGCAAAAAATCGACGAGGGTTTTTGCCTGGATAACCTGAGGCAATTGTTGGAGGTCGCGAAACAGGAGGATGTCTTCGTCCGCCTGGATATGGAGGGCAGTGACATCACGTCATCGACGCTTCGGCTTTTCGAGGAAGTCTACCCGACCTACCCCGACCATGTCGGTGTCGTCCTCCAGGCCTATCTCAAACGCACGGCCACCGATGTGCAACGCATGATTGACCTCAAGGCGCGGGTTCGTCTCTGCAAGGGAGCCTACAAGGAGCCGGCGGAGATCGCCTATCAGGACATGCCCACCATTCGCGCTCGCTTCCTGGAATACGCGCGTCTGTTGATTTCAAGCGGCCGATACCCGGCCATCGCATCTCATGATGATGAGATCATCGACGCCGTGAAGGCCTACGTGCGCGAGCAGGAGGTGCCGTCGGACCGGTTCGAGTTTCAGATGTTGTACGGAATCCGGCCGAAAGCACAGCTCCAGTTGCGCCAGGAGGGATATAACGTGCGTGTCTACATCCCCTACGGAACGGAGTGGATGCCCTACTTCAACCGCCGGCTCCGTGAACGGAAAGAGAACGTCTGGTTCGTAGTAAAGAACCTGCTTCGCGCCTGAGTTACGGTCTCAAGTAGCCGTTTTCCCCTCGGCCACACCGTGTTCTGCAAGCCACCGTTCCGCATCGATCGCGGCCATACAACCCGTCCCGGCAGCCGTGACAGCCTGTCGGTACACATGGTCCTGCGCGTCTCCGCATGCAAAAACACCCGGTATGTTGGTATAGGTCGTGCCCGGCTTCGTCTGGATGTAGCCCGTCTCGTCCATGTCGAGCCAGCCGGCAAATACGTCGGTGTTGGGCTTGTGGCCGATGGCCGCAAACATGGCCTTGACAGGGATCTGACGTTTCTCGCCGGTCTTGAGATTTTCAATATCGATTGCATCCACTTCTTTTTCCCCCAGGATATCGGTGATCACCGTGTCCCAGAGGATCTCGATTTTTTCGTTCTCAAATACACGCTCCTGCATGATCTTCGAGGCTCGGAACGAATCGCGGCGATGGATCAAATAGACTTTGCTCGCAAAACGCGTCAGAAACAGGGCTTCTTCCATCGCCGTATCGCCCCCGCCCACGATGGCCACATCCATCTTCCGAAAAAAGGCCCCGTCACACGTGGCGCAGGCCGACACGCCGTAGCCCAGCAAGCGCTGTTCATTGGGTAGGCCCAGGTATTTCGCGGATGCGCCGGTCGCAATGATGACCGTCTGCGCCAGCACCGGCGTCTCTTCGTCCACCAGCAAACGAAAGGGGCGCTGAGAGAAATCGACGTGTGTGACCATGCCGTAGCGAAGGTCGGCTCCAAAACGGGTGGCCTGCTTCTCAAATAGCTGCATCATATCCGGACCGAGAATCCCATCTGGAAAGCCAGGGTAGTTTTCCACATCGGTCGTTGTGATGAGCTGACCGCCGGGCTGGATTCCCTGAAATACAACAGGAGAAAGATTGGCGCGCGCTGTATAGAGGGCGGCCGTGAGTCCGGCCGGCCCGGTGCCCACAATGACGACAGGCACCTCTTCGGCGCTGGAAAAGTCAACGACGGGAAAGGGCGGGCGGGCAGACATAGCGTGGCTCATAACGATGGGGTGAGGACGGGGATCTCGTTAAACGGAAAGCCCGGAGGGGCGACTTCGCTCCTCCGGGCCGGTATGTCTATCGTAGCGAAGCCTGCATGGCGCCGGCGAGCAGCCAGCGTCAGGAATTAGCCGGAAGTGAAACCAGGCCTTCCAGCTTATCCGTCAGAATCTTCTTCGAAACGGCGCCGATCACCTGATCAACTACGTGGCCGTCCTTTACGAAGAGGAGCGTTGGGATCGAGCGGACGCCGAACTGCATCGCCGTCTCCGGATTGCGATCGACATCCAATTTGCCGATCTTCGCGCGCCCGTCGAATTCATCCGCGAGTTGTTCAATCACCGGGGCGATCATACGACAGGGGCCGCACCACGTCGCCCAGAAATCGATCAAGACCGGTGTTTCCGAGTCCAGAACTTCACTCTTGAAGTTTGCGTCAGTAAGGGTCACAGGTTTGGCGTTATCTGCCATGTTTTGCCTCCTACGGTAAAGCTGTAGCGTCTTGTCTTGCCGAACGATGAACATGATCGTCGGCCTGTTGGTTTCGGTTGCCCGGGTATTCGTTACAATATGTGCGCCCTTGCCCGTCCACGCACCCGTTGCTTCGTGTACGTATCGACCGTTTATGCCTTTACTTGCATCAGTTCAGGCAAAGCAGTCTCGTAAATCATGCGCAAGTCGGTCCCGGTGGCCTCTACCAGAGGTCGCCCGTCGCGACTGATGCGCAGCGGCCCATGCGTCACGACCCCGATCTGTGTCAATTGCACACCGATCGTCTCTGCGCGACCGAGTAGCCTGCTCTTGTCCTCCGGCCGGACACTCAGAACGATCCGCGACTGGGCCTCGCCAAACAGAAGGGCATCGGTCCGAATATCGGCTACTCCGTCGAGTGCGATGTCAGCGCCCAGGTGACTGGCGTGTAGCGCACATTCGGCCAGACAAATCGCCAGGCCACCATCGGAAACGTCGTGGGCACTTTGCACAAGGCCGGCACGAATAAACCCGAGCATGGCCTGTTGGACAGATTTCTCCTCCACGAGATCGAGATGCGGCGCATCGCCGTCCGTCCGTTTGTGGATCCAGGAGAGGTACTCAGACCCTCCGATATCGTTTCTATGTCGCCAGGCACGGGGAGACAGGAGATAAACGAGATCCCCGGCGGCACGAAAAGGCACTGTCGTCGCATCCCGATCAATATCCTCCACCAGACCGACCATCCCGATGGTTGGTGTTGGAAAGACGGCTGACTCGGGATTCTCGTTGTAGAACGAGACATTGCCGCCGGTCACCGGAGTGCCCAGTGCGCGGCAGGCGTCGCCCATGCCCCCGAGAGCTTCCTTGAATACCCAGTAGACCTCGGGTTTATAAGGATTTCCGAAGTTGAGGCAATTGGTGATGGCCAGGGGCTCTCCGCCGGCGCATACGACATTACGGGCCGCCTCCGCCACGGCAATCTGCCCGCCGCGCCGGGGATTGAGATAGACGAAGCGGCCATTGCAATCGGTTTTGACCGCCAGGCCACGCTTCGTGCCCTTTATACGGACAATCGCCGCGTCACTGGGCCCGGGCCCGACAACCGTGTTGGTGCGTACCGTCGTGTCGTATTGCTCGAAGATCCATCGTTTCGAGGCAATGTTTGGCGCCCCGATCAGCCGTTTCACAAGTGCCGTGGCTTCACCGGGATGCGCATCGGGAAAGGAAGCCAGATCGAAGGACGCTACGCGGTCCAGGTAGGCCGGCCGCTGCGTTTCGCGCACGTACACCGGGGCGCCCCCACCAAGCACAAGGTGCTCGGCCGGTACATCAGCCACCAGCTCCCCATGCCAGAACACGCGTACTCGACCGTCATCGGTGACAACGCCAATCTGAACGGCATGCAGATCCCACGTATCAAAGATGGATTGCAGCGTTGCCTCTTCCCCTTTTTTGCACACCACCAACATCCGCTCCTGGCTCTCGGAAAGCATGACCTCATAGGGTGTCATGCCCGTTTCTCGCATGGGCACCTGCTCCAGGTTGAGCATCATGCCGCTACCGCCTTTGGCGCTCATCTCACACGTTGAGCAAGTAATGCCGGCGGCCCCCATGTCCTGCATCCCGACGACTACACCGCTCTTGATCACCTCGAGGGATGCTTCGAGCAATAGCTTTTCCGTAAATGGATCGCCAACCTGAACACTCGGGCGTTTGGCTTCGCTGGCCTCGGATATTTCTTCGGATGCAAACGTTGCCCCATGAATGCCGTCTCGTCCAGTCGCCGACCCGACGATATAAACCGGATTCCCAACGCCCGAAGCGATGGCTGAGACCGTTTCTCCCACCTTGACGATTCCCACGCTCATTGCATTGACAAGCGGGTTTCCTTCGTAGGAAGGGTCGAAATACACTTCGCCCGCGACTGTGGGCACGCCAAAGGAATTGCCATAATCGCCTATCCCACGAACAACACCATCCAGTAGATACCGTACGCGAGGATGCTCGAGCGAGCCAAATCGAAGGGAGTTGAGCGAGCAGATGGGCCGAGCACCCATCGTAAAGATATCCCGCTGGATGCCCCCAACACCCGTGGCGGCTCCCTGATAGGGCTCGACCGCCGATGGATGGTTGTGGGATTCTATTTTGAAGGCGACACCCAGCCCGTCTCCGATATCGATAAGGCCGGCATTCTCTTCCCCTGCACCGACGAGCATACGGCCCCCTTCTCGAGGCAGTTTCTTCAACTCCACAATCGAGTTCTTGTAAGAGCAGTGTTCACTCCACATGACCGAGTAAATGCCCAGCTCTACAAAAGTCGGCGTTCGCCCGAGACGATCAAGTACCCAGCCATATTCCTGCTCGGTCAGCCCATGCTCCAGGGCCAGTTGAAGCGTGACTTCGGGCATTACGAGCGATTGTTTGGGCATACGAGATAGCGTGTTTCTTGTGGACGACCCGGGAGTGTTTCGACGTGATCCGGAACGACTCCAAAATACAACTCAACCTCATTGATCCCCGGGAGTCGAGGCGAAACCTCTGTCAATTTCTGGCAGGGGAAGCCAATTATTTCACCTGGAACGAGGGAGTGCGACTTAAGGAGGGGAAAAGAAAACGCAGCGAGCGCCAGGTAGCGATTACCTCACGGGTCATCTGGCGGAGTACGCTTCCGGTAGAACCCCCATGACCTGTTTGAAGAGCCGTGAGAACGAACCCGTACTATGAAACCCTGTAAGCCTGGCGACTTCGACGGGGGACTGACCTTCGCGGAGCAGTCTGAGCGCGTGAAGGAGACGTTTGGTTCGTAAGAAGCCGGCTGCCGAGAGATGAGTGAGACGTAGGAGCCGACTCTCGAGATGGGGTAACGTGACTTGCGCTTCGCGTGCAAGTGCTTCAAGCCCGAACAGACTATTTCCGATATTGTCATCCACAAGCCGATGAACGGCATCCAGGAAGAGTGTGTCCGCGAGCCTGGCGGAGCTGTCATCGGAAGACAGCCTGACATCGGGGAGGCCTCCGTGTCGAACATATTGCCTCACTTCAACCAGATTCTCGACGCGAATGGGTAGGGACTCGTGATTGAAGGCTCCGGATAACGTGTCTTCCGCGGAGATCTGAATATCCTCCACATTGGGGAGGCCGGCCGCTGGCGCAATCCACAGGAGCGGCACATCCTTCAGGGCAGGATCGGCTTTGAATTGATCACACAAAGCACAGCCCCCCCGTTCATCCATGGGGGCAGCGGTGATAATGAGGGCCGGCTGTATTGTTTTCGCAAGCTCTATGGTATCAACCGTATCGTCTGCTTCGACGACGTTATAACGATGGTTGAGTTGATGATGTAGTTCTGATCGAACGTAGGAGTCGTTCGCGGCTACGAGAACTGGAGGCTTCGTCGTCGCAAATGGCAAAACGACCGCAGGATCCTGTGGTGAAAAACCGGGGAGCGCCCGCGCTGGGCGCTGACTCATTACATCGCGGCTGACCGGACGAGGCACACTATCCTGTGAGAGATTCACTGAGTCCGGTCGCGAGTGCGTATTCGACGCTTGTTCTGGAGCAGGTTCTGCTGTCTGTTTTCGGTGCTTGAAGCGCGCACCCCACTGAAATATGCCCAGGGTGATGAGCATACCCATACTCAGGAGCATAAGCGGTACATGAAAGTCACCATTTCCCATACCCCACGATATGACGGGAGCCGCCATGGATGGCAGCGTCGCGAGCGGGTGGAGGGATGCTCTTTCACTACTGGCGCGCATAGCAGGGAGCGGGTGATGGAGTAGGGCCTGGCGACTCAGATAAACGTCTGTAAGTATACGCTCAAGTAGGTAACACCGTCAAACATGAAGTATGACCTTGCGAGCGAATCTACTATACGATTTCGGAAAGTCGTATAATAGCAATAGGTCCTGTCCTCAAATGAAGACAGGACCCATTGAATGTAACTCGGCAACGACCTACTCTCCCACCGTGAGGCAGTACCATCGGCGCAACGGGGCTTAACTACTCTGTTCGGAATGGGAAGAGGTGATCCCCCGTGCAATAGTCACCGAGAATGTGTTTGACATGGTTGTTCTGCGCTGGATTGAGGGCTGGCCTGGCGGACGAAGCCAGGACACAGTACCTGTGAAAATGTGGATTTAAGCCTGATGGGTAATTAGTACGGCTCGGCTGAACATATTACTATGCGTACACCTGCCGCCTATCAACGTCCTAGTCTTGAACGACCCATAAGGGAGACCTAATCTTGCAGAGGGTTTCGTGCTTAGATGCTTTCAGCGCTTATCCCTTCCGAACATAGCTACCCTGCGATGCAGCTGGCGCCACAACAGGTACACTAGAGGTTCGTCCACTTCGGTCCTCTCGTACTAGAAGCAGACCTGCGCAAGTCTCCAACGCCCACAGCAGATAGAGACCGAACTGTCTCACGACGTTCTGAACCCAGCTCACGTGCCGCTTTAATGGGCGAACAGCCCAACCCTTGGGACCTTCTCCAGCCCCAGGATGCGACGAGCCGACATCGAGGTGCCAAACCTCCGCGTCGATGTGAACTCTTGGCGGAGATCAGCCTGTTATCCCCGGCGTACCTTTTATCCTTTGAGCGACGGCCCTTCCATTCGGAACCGCCGGATCACTAAGCCCCACTTTCGTGCCTGCTCGACCTGTATGTCTCGCAGTCAAGCACCCTTTTGCCTTTACACGCGACGCACGATTACCGACCGTGCTGAGGGTACCTTTGGGAGCCTCCGTTACTCTTTGGGAGGCGACCGCCCCAGTCAAACTACCCATCTAACACTGTTCCTAGATCGGATTACGATCCAAGGTTAGGCTTCAACCAAAGTAAGGGCGGTATTTCAAGGGTGACTCCACCATGCCTGGCGACACAGCTTCAAAGTCTCCCGCCTATCCTACACATACTTTGGACAAAGTCAATGCTAAACTGTAGTAAAGGTGCACGGGGTCTTTTCGTCCCGCTGCGGGTAGCCGGCGTCTTCACCGGCACCACAATTTCACCGAGCTCGCGGTCGAGACAGTGCTCAAATCGTTACACCATTCGTGCAGGTCGGAACTTACCCGACAAGGAATTTCGCTACCTTAGGACCGTTATAGTTACGGCCGCCGTTTACCGGGGCTTCAGTCACGAGCTTCTCCCGACGAATCGGAATAACAAGCTTCCTTAACCTTCCGGCACCGGGCAGGTGTCACTCCCTATACTTCATCTTGCGATTTAGCAGAGAGCTGTGTTTTTGTTAAACAGTCGCTTGAGCCATTTCTCTGCGGCCCTCCTTCGCTTTTAAATGAGGGAGGGCGCCCCTTATCCCGAAGTTACGGGGCTAATTTGCCGAGTTCCTTAACCGCGAATCACTCGAGCGCCTTAGGATATTCTCCTCGCCTACCTGTGTCGGTTTACGGTACGGGCACCCTCAACAACATACGACGCTTTTCTCGTCAGCGGGCTTGGGGTCACTATGCGTTTGTCTTACGACTCCCGCTACTGTCGCTTTTCGGCCTTAGTGAAGAGCGGATTTGCCTACTCTTCAGCCTACGAGCTTTAACGCACATCCGTCAGTGCGCGGACCTTACGCTTCTGCGTCACGCCTTATGTTAACGTCGTTGGGTGGTACGGGAATGTTGACCCGTTTTCCATCGCCTACGCCTTTCGGCCTCGGCTTAGGTCCCGACTGACCCTGATCCGATTAGCGTTGATCAGGAACCCTTAGGCTTACGGCGGAAGTGTTTTTCACACTTCTTATCGTTACTCATACCTACATTTTCTTTTCCAGAAGCTCCACCGCAGCTCGCGCTGCGACTTCGACGCCGCTGGAATGCTCCCCTACCGTTCAATAGAACCCGAAGCTTCGGTATTCGGCTTGATGCCCGAAAATTTTCGATGCCGAACCGCTCGACCAGTGAGCTATTACGCACTCTTTAAATGAATGGCTGCTTCTAAGCCAACATCCTGGTTGTCAATGCAGTTCGACCCCCTTTGATCAACTTAGCCGAAATTTGGGGACCTTAGCTGTCGGTCTGGGTTGTTCCCCTCTCGGACGCGGATCTTATCACCCGCGCCCTCACTGCCGCAAAGCATGTAACTGGCATTCGGAGTTTGTCTGGGTTTGGTACCCGGTGAAGGGCCCTAGCCCAATCAGTGCTCTACCTCCAGAACACTCAATTGCGACGCTGTACCTAAATACATTTCGGGGAGTACGAGCTATTTCCGAGTTTGATAGGCCTTTCACCCCTACCCTCAGTTCATCCGAGCCCTTTTCAACGGACACCAGTTCGGTCCTCCACGTGGTCTTACCCACGCTTCAACCTGACCAAGGGTAGCTCACCCGGTTTCGCGTCTACCCCGCCTGACTAAACGCCCTATTAAGACTTGCTTTCGCTACGGCTTCGGCGCTGAACGCCTTAACCTTGCCAGACAGGAGTAACTCGTAGGTTCATTATGCAAAAGGCACGCCGTCACCCCGCAAGCGGGGCTCCGACTGGTTGTAAGCGCATGGTTTCAGGTACTTTTCTCTAGCCTACTAGGCCTTCTTTTCACCTTTCCCTCACGGTACTAGTTCACTATCGGTCATGAGAGAGTATTTAGCCTTACCAGATGGTGCTGGTAGATTCCCACAGGATTTCTCCGGTCCCGTGGTACTCAGGGACACCGCTGAGCCAGTTGCCTTACACCTACAGGGCTATCACCTACTGTGGCGCTACTTTCCAGGTAGCTTCGATTTCGGCGTG
>JBGSPJ010000182.1:0-14176 GCA_041738655.1 Rhodothermales bacterium
CCCACTGGCAGGCGCCGCGTGTCGGCGCTTCGGTCGAGCGGCTCTCGCTGCTCAACCGGTATTCGGAGTGGGCCCCCGAACTGGCCGCCGGCCGGGCCGTGCGTGCGGCCAGGGCGACGGACTCCGATCCGGAAAACGCCACCGTTAAGTCCTATCTGTACCTGCCGATCCTCGTAGATGGGACCTATTGGGGGGTCATCGGGCTTGAGCATTTTGTTAAGCACGTCCTTTGGACTTCTAACGACGAATCGATCTTGCAGAGCTTATCCTTGGGTATCGGCGGCGCCATAGAAAAACAACAGGGCCTGGACCTGCTGACGGCGGATCGCCGGCCGGCGGATTGGTCGGATGGGGGAGGCGCCTACCCATCGGTGCTGGAATCCCAGATTTTGAGCCAGGTGAGCGAGGCGATCCTGGCCATCGATCGGCAGGGACTCGTCACGTACTTCAATCAGGGCGCTGAGATCATCTTTGGGCTTTCGGCCCGAGAAGCGATCGGGGAGCCGTACGAGTCGCTCGTTCGCCAGCGGAATACGCCCTTCGAGAAAGACGCGGCGGTTCAGGCTGAACTGGAACGGAAAGGGGTGTGGACGGGCCGCGATACGCTGGTGCTGAAGGACTGGCGCACCCGGCAGGTGACGCTGTCCGTCACCCCGCTGCGCGAGCAGGGCCAGGTGCTGGGCGCCATCGTCGTCCTCCGCGATGTCCTGCGCGACGTGACGGCCAACCGCCAGCAAGAACTGCGGATCGAGCATCGGATGCGCGTCGAGAGCGCGCTCGTGGAGGCGTCGCAGCAGCTCGTGTCCGGCGGGGCGGTGAACTTCGAGCAGTTGTTGGGCTTGATGGGCGAGGCGGTGGGGGCAGAGACCGTCTATTTTGTAGAGATCCCGTCGGACAAGCAGCTGCTCCAGGCGTCGCCGGCGGCGCTGCACGAGTTGTCGCAACCGAGGATCTGGGAGAAATCCGCGGCCGGCGCCGGGCCGCTGCCGGTATTTGACTTCGGGCCCGGGACCAATGTCGAGGCGCAACGCCTGGTCTGTAAATGGAACGGGACTCGGCTTTCGCGGGCCTCCAAACAGGGCACCCAAACCGCCCTTGCCGTGCCCGTGTTGTCGCCTCACGGCCGACTGCACGGGTATCTGGGCGTCGAATACGGCGGCCGGCCACCCGAGTGGCGCGAGGCGGACAGCCGGGTGTTGAGTGTGCTGGGAGACCTGTTGTCGACCTATTTCGAGCGCAAGATCTCCGAGGAGGCGTTGCGCGAGAGCGAAGAGCGGTACCGTACGTTCGTCGACACGACCTCCGAGGCGATCTGGCGCATCGAGTTGGAGCAGCCGGTGTCCACGCTGCGCGCAATCGCCGCGCAGGTCGCCGTCTTCTGCGAACAGGCCGAGCTGGCCGAGTGTAACCGCGTGATGGCCGTGCTGCTGGGCAGCCGGAAGCCCGAGACGGTTGTGGGCCGGCGACTCAATGTCGTGATGCCGCACCTGGAAGTGGCGCTGGTCGAAGAGTTCGTGCGTTCCGGCTACCGGCTCCACAACCACGAATACTCTGTCGCCTGCGCCGGCAAGGCGATGCGCCACTTCGTCATCAACGCCGTGGGCACCGTGAAAAACGACACACTGATCCGCGTCTGGGGCAGCTGCGTCGAAGTCACTGAGCGCGTGATGCTCGAGCGCCAGATGGTCGAGGCGCTTGAGGAGCAGCAGCAGCGTATCGGGCGAGACCTGCACGACGGTGTCGGGCAGCTGCTCACGGGCGTGCGGATGCTGAGCCAGAACCTGGCGGAGAAGCTGACGGCCCAGGAGGACGAAAGCGCCGTCCAGGCCCGCAAGGTGTCCGGCTTCGCCGAGCAGGCGTCCCGGCGCGTGCGCGAGATCTACCGCGGCCTTACCCCCACGCAGTTGTTTTACGAGGGGCTGGCGACGGCGCTCAATGAACTGGCGCACAACACGACCGGCCTGCCGGGCATTACCTGCACGTTCATGACGGACGGCGTAGTGGATGTCTGGGAGAAGGACACCAAGATGCATCTGTACCGTGTCGCGCAGGAGGCCGTGAACAACGCCCTGAAGCACGCCGAGGCGTCCGAGATCCTGATTGCCCTGAATGCCAAAGAGAACGAGATCACCCTGTCGGTGGAGGACAACGGCAAGGGATTCGATCCCAGTGTGCGCACGGGTAAGTCACTCGGCCTCAACAGCATGGATTATCGGGCGCGGACTATAAAAGGTGCGCTCGAGATTACGTCGGCCGCCGGCGAAGGAACGAGAGTACGCTGTGTAATCAAGGAGAACCTCCTCCGGCACGAGCTCACGCAGTTCGCGTAGACGCGCCGGCGTGCTTCATTTTATAGATGTGCAAAAAGTACCGATACGTAGAAAACGATGATGGGGCGATTTCCAGGATACGTACGCAATGTAATGAACCCGTTTAAGGCTGTTCACACGAGAAACCACAGGATAGCATAGATGAATTCCGCTGAAATCAATATCCCAGTCATGAGTTCGCCCAAGTCGACCGGCGGTCGTATCCGCGTGCTGGTCGTCGACGATCACCCGGCCATTCGCGAGGCCATCGCGGACATCATCGCGGACAAGATGGGCATGGAGCTCGTCGGCCAGGCGAGCAACGCCGATGAAGCCTTTCAACTCGTCCAGAAGATGCAGCCCGACGTGGCCGTCATCGACATTTCCCTGGAGGATGCCCACGGCCTCGACCTGGTCCAGAACATCCGGGCGCAGTATCCGAACGTACAGGTCGTTGTGTTTTCGATGTACGACGAGAGCGTGTACGCCGAGCGCGCCATCCGCGCCGGCGCCTCGGGGTACCTCATGAAGAGCGAACCCACACAGAGCGTCGTCGAGGCGATCCGCAGTGTCATGCAGGGCGAGGTGTACCTCAGCCGGCGCATGGCCTCGCGGATGCTCAGCAAGATCGCCACCGGCCGTTCTTCGAGCCCCGGGTTCGCGATCGACCAGCTCACCGACCGGGAGATGGCCGTCTTCCAGATGCTTGGCGAGGGCTACAGCGTCCAGGAAATCACGCAGCGGCTCAACCTCAGCCGCAAAACCGTCGAGACCTACCGCCGGCGTGTAAAAGAGAAGCTGGACTTCGAGACCGTGGCCGAATTGCTCCAGTACGCCGTCCAGTGGCGCTACGGACAGAGCGATGCCCAGTCTGCACACTAAAAAAAGCCGGCGTGATGCGCCGGCTTTTTTTTGATTAAAAATCTGATATTAAAGATTAAATAATGAGTGTAGTTGGTTGATGTGCGGAGTGTCTTTTGATTTTTAATCCGCTATCTGTAATCGATCCGCAGGATCGACGATATGCGCTAAAACTACCTACGATCTCTCTCTTAAAGGTTGTGCCCTGGCACCCCGGGGATGGATACCTTTTGTACCGTCAGCGGCGCCAGAGCCCTGAAAGCCCCATCTCCACCACGTCCGATCGGGTTTTTTCGATGCGCGGCGGCCCTTTTTGGCCGGCCGCGGGCTCTTCTGGTTGATCGTTCTGGCTACAGCCCCCTCTCCTCCTGCCGTGCGCTTTGCCGGTATTTTGCACCGTTGTGTGCCCAGCCAACCTGAAGCATAGTGAGCGTGAACACACTCTGGAACGCGATGCCCCCCCAGACCACGCGCGACATTTATTCGAGACGGATCAAGGTGATGGTGATCGACGACCACCCGGCCATCCGGGAGGCCCTGGCCTATACGATTCGGGACAAGATCGACATGGAGTTGTGCGGCCAGGCTAGTTCGGCCGGCGAGGCGTTCAAGCTCATGGAAAACGTCCATCCCGACGTCGCGGTCGTTGATATTTCTCTGAAGGATGCGCACGGACTGGACCTCGTGCAGAACATCCGCGCTCAGTACCCGAGCATCCAGGTGCTCATTTACTCCATGTACGACGAGCTGGCGTACGCCGAGCGGGCCATCCACGCCGGCGCGCTCGGGTATCTGGCGAAGAGCGAGCCGACCCGGCACATCGTAGAGGCCATCCGCAGCGTCATGCGCGGAGAGGTGTATCTCAGCCGGCGGATGACCTCGCGCATCCTCGGGAAGGTCGTCAAAGAGCAGCATAACGGGTTTATTGTCGGGAAGCTGACCGACCGCGAGATGGCCATTTTCGAGATGCTGGGACACGGCGCCGGCCTCGGCGAGATCTCCGATAACCTCCACCTGAGTCGCAAAACCGTCGAGACCTATCGCCGGCGGATCAAAGAGAAGCTCGGCCTCGATTCCGTCTCCGGCCTCATGCAATACGCCATTCAGTGGATGCACGGGCAGCGGCACTTGCATTAGAGTGCAAAGTGCAAAGTGAAAAGTGAAAAGTGCGGCGTGAAAGAATGAACCGCGTGGTTTGGGATCGTTTAGACCCACTTTTCACTTTTCACTTTTCACTTTTCATTGTGCTCCGCACCATGCGCCAATGGCGCACCCATCTCGCTTTTTCCGCGCCAATCCGCTCGCGCGGGATCGGTCAATAGAGGCAGGGGTGCCCCCGGTTGCCGGCGTAGATTGGTGCCACGTTCGAGATCAGGTATGCCCCCGGCGAATGCGCGCTTCGAGCCACCACAGCGCATCTCCCCGTCGTCTCGCTCCCCCCGAATCGTCCACCTGAGACTGCCCCCCGGCCACGAAAGAGCATAGTTTCGTGACACACTCTGGATAGCATCGAGACAGTTCGCGTGTCGGTTTTCCCGATGTTTGTAGCGCTGTATGTGTGTACAGCCTTCGAAGCGACGCTCGCTGCTAACGATGGCCAACGCAACCGGGCACGATCACCTACCGCAATCGACGTAATGTACAGCGACCTGGACATAGCAACCGCCACCCAAGCCGCCCAGCCGGCGACCCGGCGCGAGCCGAAAAGCGAGTTGCCATTGCCTGCTTCCGTTCAGACAGCCATCGTGCACGACTGGCTGCCCGTCTACGCCGGCGCCGAGCGCGTGCTCGAGCAGATGATCCACGTATTGCCCAATAGCCGGTTGTTCAGCCTGATCGACTTTTTGCCGGACGATCAGCGCGCGTTTCTGCAGGGCAAATCGGTCACAACGTCGCTCATCCAGAACCTCCCGTTCGCCCGCGGCAAGTACCGGATGTATCTCCCGCTCGTGCCCTTCGCCACTGAGCAATTTGATCTCCGGGGCGCCGATGTCGTGGTTTCCTCAAGTTATGTCGCCGCGAAAGGCGTGCTCACCACGGCCGATCAGCTCCACATCAGTTACGTCCACAGCCCTGTCCGCTACGCCTGGGACCTCTACTTCCAGTACCTCAAGGAGGGCAACCTGGAGCGGGGGATGAAGGGCCTGCTTGCGAAGGCGATCCTGCATTATGTGCGGATGTTCGACGCGATCAGTGCGAACCGGGTGGATCACTTCGTGGCCAACTCGCGCACCGTCGCTCGCCGCGTGTGGAAGACCTACCGCCGGCGCGCCGAAGTCGTGTACCCGCCCGTCGATACCACGGCGTTTTCGCTCCAGCCAAAGAAGGATGACTTCTACCTGACGGCCTCGCGGCTTGTGCCGTACAAACGGATCGACCTCATCGTCGAAGCCTTCTCCCAGATGCCCGACAAGCAGCTCGTGGTGATCGGCGATGGCCCTGAATACGACCGGATCGCGGAGAAGGCTGGCAAAAACGTGACGATGCTGGGCTACCAGCCCTTCGCCACCCTGAAAGACTACATGCAGCGCGCCCGCGCCTTCGTGTTCGCGGCGGAAGAGGACTTCGGGATCATCCCGGTCGAGGCCCAGGCCTGTGGTACGCCAGTCGTAGCCTACGGCCGCGGCGGCGCCACCGAGACGGTCGTCCCTGGCGAAACCGGCTTCTTCTTCTACGAACAGACGACGGACGGCATTCGTGCGGCGCTCGATACCCTCGACGCGAACTATAGCCGGCTCGACCCCGAGCGCATCCGCGAAAATGCCCTTCGGTTCTCGGCCGATCGCTTTCGCACCGCGTTCAGTGACGTGATCGAGCGCGCTTATACGCAGTTCATGACAACCGGAATCGAATAGCGCCAGGGATCTCATGAAAGGCTACGCAGACAACATACTGACTTCCCCGCTTTCGGCGACCACCGTCACCGAAACCGGCGCCGTACGGACGATCACGCAGCAGCAGACGCGGCTGTCGACGTCCAAACGCCTCACCCAGCTCACGCTCGTCATGGCGGACGTCGTGTCGCTCTGCACGGTGGTGAACGCCCTCCTTGTGGCGTCCAAGCTTACCGGACTGGCCCTGCCCGAACCGTTCCTGCTTATCCCGGCGTTTTCGCTCTTCCTGGTGGCTTACGCTGCCGGCAGCCTCTACCAGCCGTTTGCGCTCCAGCCCCAGCAGGAGCTCGCCGGGTTGACCAAGGCCTCCGTGCTCGTGTTTCTGGGGCTGTTGCTGCCGGCGTCGTTTGTGGCCCCGAGCGCGCGGAGTCTCTACCTGCTCATCGGGATCGCGGGGCCACTGCTCATCCTGTTTGTGCCCTTCATGCGGGTCGTCACCCGGATCATGTTCTCGCGCGCCTCCTGGTGGGGGTTGTCCGCGCTTGTGATCGGACGTGGCGTCGCCGGCCGCGAGGCCGTCAAACTGCTCCGGCGCTTGCCCGAACTGGGTGTCAAGCCGGTCGCGCTGTTGCAGGACGACATCGAAAACGGCCAGTACATGGGCATCCCGACGCTCTCGAGCACGCGCCTCTACCGCACCCTCGCCCAGACGCACCGGATTCCGTTCGTCGTGCTCGCCCTGGACAGTGCGGAAGAGACGATGTACCTGAAGACGCTCAAGGCCCTGTCGATCTTCGATCAGATCTTCGTCGTCCGTGGCGACACGGCGGATCACCCGGTGCTCATCGACTCCCGCGACATCGAGAGCTATGTCGAGACCTGGGAGCCGCGCGAGCCGGCGTATTTCCAGCGCATCATCAAGCGCGGCATGGACATCACGTTCGCCAGCGCCATGCTCATCGCCTTCGCGCCGCTCTTCCTGGCCGTCGCGCTGATGACCAAGATCACGAGCCCCGGGCCGCTGTTTTTTGTCCAGCAACGGCTGGGCTTTAAGAAGCGGACGTTCGGCGTGATCAAGTTCCGGACGATGCACGTGGACGCCGAGGAGAAACTCAAAGAGATTCTGCAGAACGACCCGGTGCAACGACAGGAATACGAAATCTTCCACAAACTGCGGGATGATCCGCGGGTGACTTCAATCGGCAAGGTCCTTCGCCGATACAGTCTAGACGAGTTGCCCCAATTGTGGAACGTATTGACAGGCGACATGAGCCTGGTCGGCCCCCGCGCCTACATTCCATCCGAAACGCCCCAGATGATGGGCAAGGAACGCGTGGTCCTGGCATGTAACCCCGGTCTAACCGGGCTCTGGCAGGTCTCGGGTCGCAATCAACTGAGCTTTGGCGAGCGTGTGGTAATCGACGTCAATTATCGTAAGGAATGGACACTTTCGCTCGATTACTACATCCTCCTCAAAACCATCCCGGTTGTATTGACGGGCCACGGGGCCAGTTGATCGAACGGATGTTACCAACCGGTCGTCGGGCTCTTCGAGTCTTGATGGCCGGCGCTTCGGACAAACCGAATACATGCTCGAGCATCGGCGCGAACTACGGCTGGCCCGGCGCGCGCTGACCACGGGGAGAAGTGCCCCCGGCGTCGCCAAACCCAACGTACGAGTCCGAAAGGAGAGCTACCACATGTATATCCCCCCCTCGGGGTTTCGTCCAAGAATATGAATCAATTAGAGAAAAAAAGACGCGTCCCGCCCTCGATGCTGCCGGCCGAACGGCCAGCCGCGAACGGTGCGGTGTTCCCTCAGATGGCCGCACCCGAGAAGACGTCGATCGATCTCGGTGAGATCTGGAATACGATTCTCCAGGGCAAGTGGATCATCCTCGTGACCTGCATGCTGATCTCGGCCGGCATCGTTGCCTTTAAGTATACCGAGACGCCGCTGTTCGAGGCCTCCAGCCTGGTATCGATCGCGTCGGGAAGTTCCGCCGCGTCGCCGACTGACCGTCTGTCCACCTACAGCGTCAGCGTCAACTCCCAGGCCGATGAACTGAGCTTCCTCAACAACTCCGGAGAGCTCAGCCGGCGTGTGGCGCAGCGGCTCATCGAAGTGGCCGATGCCCTGGGTTCGAACGCCTACTTCTCCGTGTTGAGCGCGCCCGAGGGCAGCCCACCGCTCACGCTCGAAGAGATCGCGCTGCGGATCCGAATTCGCGTGTTGTTCCTGCCGTCCGAGCAGAACATGATCACCATCAAGGCGCTGAGCCCGTCGCAGGTCGAATCCGTTCGCCTCGCGAACCTCTACGCCCAGGAATACCAGTTGATGGACAAGGAGCGGAGCCGCGCCCGCCTGGTGCAGGCGCGCCAGTTCGTCCAGGAGCTACTCGCCAAACGGCGTGAGGAGCTGGCGGCGCTTGACTACCGCTGGGAGGCCATGTTCAGCAGCAGCGAGGCCATTTCGGGCGGCACGACGGGCGAGTTGTTCCTCACCCAGTACGCTACACTCACCGCAGACCTGGAGACCAAGGAGCTGGAACTGCAGTCTGAACAGCGCACCCGCGAGCATTTCTCGAAAGAGTACGAACGCGTCGCGCCGAACTTGGTGAACCAGGTGAGCTCGGGCATCGACTCCGAGATCAAGGCGCTTCAGGAGCGGATCGCGGAGGAAAAGATGAAGGCGGAGGAGTATTACATCTACGATCAGTCGCGTCGCGGTCGGGAGAGCGAGATCCCCGAACTTAACGAGATCATCGTGGGCATCAAAAACCTGGAGGAACGCAAGAACGCGCTGGCCTATCAGCTGGTCAGCGAGACCCTGAGCGCCGGCACCGCCAGTACCAAGGGGACCGTCGAGCCGCTGAGCTACGCGACCCAGCTCCGCGCCCAGATCCTCGAGAAGGACATGGCCATCAACGAGCTCACGTTTAACGTGAACGCGCTGCGCCGGCGGGTGGCCGAGGCCGAAAAGAAACTCCGCACGATTCCGACCATGACGCTGGAACGCCAGCAGCTCGAGCGCGAACGCGCCGTGGTGGAGCAGGGGTACAAAACGCTCCAGCAGGAACTCCAGCAGGCCGAAATCGCCGAGCAGTCCGACATTGGGAACGTCTCCATCATCCGCGAGGCGCAGCAGCCCCTGCCGGTCGGTAACGACCTCACGCAGAGCCTGGCGCTGGGCCTTGTGCTGGGGCTGGCCTTCGGCACCGGCATGGCGTTCGTCCGTAAGGCGGTGGACCGCCGCGTGGCGCGGCCGGCCGACGTGCGCGACATGGGCTTCCAGCTTGTGGGTGTGATTCCGGAGATGCAGCGGGATATCAAAGAGAGCCACGGCGGCAGCGAACTCGTTGAGTATAACGGCGCGCAGATCAATGCGCACCTGGTGACCGCGCTCCAACCCGGGTCGTCGATCGCCGAAAATTACCGGCTGACCCGGACGAACATCGACTTCCTGTTCGAGGACAATCCGCCGCAGGTGGTGCTCATCACGAGCCCCGAAGCCGGCGACGGCAAGAGCGTCACGTCCGTCAACCTCGCCATCGCCATGGCCGAGAGCGGCCGGCGGACGTTGCTGATCGACCTCGATCTGCGCCGGCCGTCGTGCCACAAGCTCATGGGCCGCGACCGCGCGCCGGGGTTTGTCGACCTGCTCACGCATCCGGGTGAGTTTTTGCTGGAGGAGTTCGAGACGTCGATCCCGTACCTCCACTTCATCCCGGCCGGCACGACCTCGAACCGCCCGTCCGAACTCGTTGGCTCGTCGCTCCTGAAAGACGGTATTAATAGCCTGCGGGAAATGTTCGATACCATCATCGTGGATTCGCCTCCGGTGCTGGCCGTGACCGACGCCGTCGTGCTCTCGACGATTTCCGACGCGACGATCGTGGTCGTGAACGCCGATGCGACAGACCAGCAGGCGCTGACCGTGACCCGGCAGACGCTGGAAGCCGTCGGCGTGACGGTGTCCGGCGTGATCCTCAACCGGTTCGACGCGCGTCGCGCCGGCATGAAGGGCTACTACATCTACGGATACGATAGCTCCTACAGCTACGACCAACCCGTTTCGAGCGGCGCCCGAGCCTAAGCCTTCGGGCGCAACGACACTGCAAGCCGCATGAGGGCTCCGGTCGCTGGTCTGCCAGGGGTCGGAGCCTTCTGCTTGAATACCGTATTATTTTCGCAGGTTTTTTCTCGTAAATGCTTCTGCCGGATCGACTTTAGAGATGTTCAACACGTTCAGAAAGTGCATCCCCTATTCTACGGTTTCGACTGATTCTAACGATTAATCCCCCCGGTGATATTCGATGATTGCTTCCTCCCGTGTTTTGATTAAAAGTTCGTGGCTTGGTGTTGTCCTCCTGGCGTTCACGAGTACGCTGGCTCTGGCGCAGCCGGAAGAGCGCATCGTGGACTTTTCGCGCCCGGGCCGGCCGACCATGATGATCTACCTCTGGGGCGCGGTGTCGTCCCCGGGCATCTGGAAGGTGGAAACGGATGTCGATTTTCTCGAGCTGCTCACGGCCGCCCAGGTCCCCAACATCGGCCAGAGCAACTCGCAGACGAAGGAAAAAGTGTTCATCCACGTGTACCGGGGCACCGTCAGCCGGCGCAACGAGATCTACTCGGCCGACGTGAAGAAAATGCTCTCCGAAGGTACCGCCTACCCGGCGCTCCAGGAGGGCGACATCGTGTACCTGGAGACCGAGTCGAAGCAGCGCTTTGGCCTGAGCACCATCCTTTCGGGTATCGGCGCCGCGTCGGCGCTGGTGCTGCTCATTATTCGCATCGGAAACATCTAGCGCAGCCTGTCGGCTGCGGGTTTCACGTTCAAGGTTCAACGTTCAAGGCGCGTGTGGTTGGCCATCAATCGTTGATGTTCGTACCCGCCATGTTCTGACTCCGTTTATACCAGATGATATCTTTTATTAGCAAACGATTGAGCCGGGAGGTCCGCATTCTTCTGGGCATCTTTCGTGAGCACTGGTACTACCTGTTTCTCACCTGCCTTTTTGCGCTCCTCACGGCGGTTTTCGAGGGGGCGAGCATCGGCATGTTGATTCCGTTTCTGCGCAACATCGCAGATACGGATGTGGAGACGTTCCACACGGGTTGGCAGTGGTTCGATATCTGGGTGTTGCGGGTGGATGGGACGCAGCTCGAGCGGATGTACCGGATCTGCGGGATCATCCTCGCCGCCTCGTGGATGCGTGCGATTTTCGGGTTTTTATCGGAATATTACGCCACGATCGCACGGGTGCGGTACGTGGAGGGGATGCGGGCGCGGATCATCGACCAGTTGCTGTCCGTCTCGCTGCGGTACTTCTCGAAGACCCGCGCCGGCGAGATCATCAACAGCCTCACGACCGAGATCAGCCGCGTCATCCAGTCGCTCCAGGCCATCAACGTATTCATCATCCGCGGCGCGCTGATGCTGGTGTACGTAGGGTTGATGTTCTACGTCTCCTGGCAGCTTTCGCTGATCATCCTCGTGTGTTTCAGTGCCCTGTCGCTCTCGCTGGGGCGCTTCTTCAAGCGCATCAAGAAAGGCGGCGAGCGGGTGACGTCGGCCAGCGGGGTGTTTACCTCGACACTGACGGAGCTTATCGGTGGGGTGCGGACGATCGCCGCGTACAACACGCAGGATTTCGAGCGCCGGCGGGTGAACAAGGCCATCAATCGGCTCGCGAAGGCGATGATCCGTAACGGGTACGAGCGCCTCAAGGTCACCCCGATCTCGCAGGGCGTCATCAGCACGCTGCTCATCATCATCATCCTTGTCGCCACGCAATACTATGTGCTGCCCGGGAAGCTGGATGTGGCACTGCTCCTCGCCTTTGTCTTTGCGCTGGTCCGCATGATGCCGCTCATCACCGAGCTGAACAAAAACCGCGGCACCTGGGCCAGCCTCCACGGGTCGCTCATCAACGTGGCCGAGCTGCTGCGGACGGACAACAAGCCGTATCTGATCGAGGGCAAAGGCGCCGTCGATTCGCTCAAGGAAGGCATCGTGTTCGAAAACGTGTCGTTCGGGTACGACAGCGACAGCGAGGTACTGCAGGACATCAACGTCCGCATCGAGCGCGCCCGGACGACGGCCATCGTGGGCACCAGCGGCGCCGGCAAATCGACCCTCGTGGATCTCATCCCCCGTTTCTACGACCCGACGCAGGGCCGCGTGTTGTGGGACGGGGTCGACCTGCGCGACGTCAACTCCCGCTCGCTCCGCGAGAAGATCGCCGTCGTCAGCCAGAGCACCTTCATCTTCAACGACTCCATCCGCGCCAACATCGCGTACGGCCTGGGCGACATCCCGGACGAGCGGATCCTCGAGGTGGCCGAGCAGGCAAACGCGCTGGAGTTCATCGCAGACATGCCGGCGGGGCTAGACACTGTCCTCGGCGACAGCGGCATGCGCCTTTCCGGCGGCCAGCGCCAGCGCATCGCCATCGCCCGCGCCATCCTCCGCGATCCGGACATCCTCATTCTTGACGAGGCCACGAGCGCTCTCGACAGCGTCTCCGAAAAACTCGTCCAGCAGTCCCTCGAACGCCTCATGCGCGGCCGGACCGTCATCGCCATCGCCCACCGGCTTTCCACCGTCGAAAACGCCGACTGGGTCGTGGTCGTCGAAAAAGGCCGCGTCATCGAGCAGGGCCCCTACAGCGAATTGCTCCGGAAAAAAGGCAAGCTGTGGGAGTTCCATTCGATCCAGTTCCAGCAGGCGATTGAAGCGTGAGAACAGTGCAAAGTGAAAAGTGCAAAGTGAAAAGTAGGCCGGGTTAGCGCAGCGTAACCCGGCGACGTTCAAAGCCGGCAAAAGGCAAAAAGCGCAGCGTAACCCGGCGACGTTCGAAGCCGGCAAAAAGGCAAAAACAGGAGGTCATGAGTATATCCACCGCCATCGCCACGCAGGCCGACGAGGCGCTTGCCCGGATGCACCGCAAGCTGAAGCGGTACCTCGAGCGTGAGCGGATCGCGAAGAAGAAGGAGTTGCAGCTCACGCTGGGCAAGGCGTACGAGCGCGCGTGGAACGGCTTTCCCTGCGTTTTTGCGTTATCAACCGGGCGGACCGGGACGCAGACCATGGCGTCGATGCTGAGCCTTTCGCCGCAGGTGCTGGCCCAGCACGAGCCGGCGCCGCGCCTGGTGCGTGCCTCCTACGAGGCCTTCATGGACGAGCAGGCGGGCTGGATGGACCGCTGGCGGCCGTTCGCGTTGGCCGTCCGCGACGATTTTGTGCTGGAGGCCTGCGCCGAGGGACGCGTCTACGTCGAATCCAACAACCGGATCACCTACATGGCGCCGGCCTTCGCGGCGGCGTTCCCGGACAGCCGGTTCATCTTCTCCCACCGCGATCCCTACCAGGTCATCCGCTCGGGCATGCAGCGCGGCGCCTACCAGGGCGGCAACATGGCGTGGAATTTCGCCCGCATCCACCCACGGACCGACGATCCGGCGTTTGCCGAGTGGGATTCTTTCTCAAACCTTCAGCGAGAAGCGTGGCGCTGGGCCCGCATCAACGGCTACGCCAAAGCTTTTTTTGACACCCTGCCCGAAGAACGTCGGCTCGACCTGCCCGCACGCGCATTCTTCAGTAACGACATGGAGATCTACAGGAAGCTGTTTGCGTTCGTCGGCGTGCCGTTTCCCTCCGAGGAGGCGATCCGGGGCGTGACGGGCAAGCAGCTCAACGCGCAGGCGCACTTCGACGGGCTCGATTTTGAGTGGACCGACGAGCGGCGCGCGGAAGTCCGGCCGATCGTGCAACCCGTCGCGGAAGCGCTAGGGTACACGGTCTGAGCATCACCGGCAGCATCCCCGACAGTATCCCCAGATAGCATCCCCAATCAGGAATGGTCGAAGCGCCCATCCATAACGAAACATCGGAAGCGCCGGCGGGCTCGTCGGTCGACTGGCGTCGCGAACCCATCTTCATCGTGGGCATCATGCCGCGAAGCGGGACGAATTTCCTGCACCGGCTGCTGTGTCAGCATCCGGACTGCGGTGCGATCAATACGACGCCCGTCCGCGAGGACTACCTGCTCCACCACATCGAGGGCCTGAACCGGTATGTCGGCCGGCTGCGCTGGCAGTGGGGGCACTGGGGGGCCGACGAGGGGTTCGTCCAGGCCCTGGCGGACCGCCTCGGGCTCGGCGCGG
>JBGSPJ010000188.1:0-4300 GCA_041738655.1 Rhodothermales bacterium
GTCCGTCGGCGCCAGGGCCGGCGGGCTGTGCCGGCCCAGACACTGGTCGCACCGACCGCACCGATCCGGCGCGTCTTCGCCAAAATAGGCCAGCAGAAAACGGCGCCGACACCCCTCCGATATTGCGTATCGGACCATATCCTTCAGCCGCGACTCCGCCCGTTGCCGTGCCATTCTCGAGGGATTCCCATCGACGCGCAACCGATCCGGTCGCGGAATCAGAAACTGGAGCCTCGGCCCGCCGCCAGGTCGCTGCCAGGCCACCACCTGGCGGTCGTGTAGTCCATCGAGCTGGCGCTCCACCTCGTCGCGCGAAACCCCGAGCGACCGTTCGAGGCTGCGCACATCGAGATCCCACCACCCCGAAAACGCATCGGCATGCACGATCCGGAGCAGCTGGTCAATCAGGGCGGCCGTCACCGGATGGCCCTGGCGCGTGGACGCTTCCCGGAGGACGCCCGGGGCCTGCAGAAATCGGAATGACGCCACATGGCGCTTCGCCGGCACCGACTTCCACAATCCCTGGCGTTCGAGCACCTCGACCGCCGCGCGCACTTTGCCGCGGCCGGCCTGCAGCCCCGCCGCGAGCGTCGCCTCGTCGATGGGTACGGCCGCCTCGGGCTGACTCCCCGTCGCGATCCGGTGCACATTACACACGGCCGCGTACACCGCCGCGACAAAATCAGGCTCCGGATGGCTATCCGCCACGAGGCCACGCTGCGTCGCCTCGTCCGCCGGGTCGTACAGCAAGACGGCATACGCTTTTCCGCCATCCCGCCCGCCGCGGCCAGCTTCCTGATAATACCCCTCGAGTGTGGCCGGCAGGTCCACATGAATCACAAACCGAACACCTGGATGGTCGATACCCATGCCAAACGCGTTCGTAGCTACCATCACGCGTGTTTTGCCCCCCAGCCACGCCGTCGCCTCCGCCTCGCGGCGGCGCGCTTCCATCCCGCCGTGATACGACGAAACCGAAACTCCCATCCCGGCGAGATGCCGGCTCCACCCCTCCACCCCTCGACGCGTGGCGGCGTAGATGACCCCGCAGCCGGGTACGCCGGCCAACACGTCTCGCACCCGGGCGCGTTTGTCCGTTTCGGTAAAAACCGACCACACAATATTGGGGCGATCGAAGCCCTGAACAGCGGTAAACGGTTCGCGCAGCGCCAGCCGCGTCGCGATGTCGCGGCGGACATCCGGCGTGGCGGTGGCCGTCAGCGCCACCACGGGCGGATGGCCAAGCAGCGGATAGGCGGCCGGAATGGTGAGATACGCCGGCCGAAAATCGTACCCCCATTCGCTGATGCAATGCGCCTCGTCGATCGCCAGACAGGCCACCTTGAGCCTTCCGGCCCGCGCCTGGAACAGCTCCGACTCAAACCGCTCCGGGGCCATGTACAGCAGCCGGTACCGGCCATACTCGGCATCGGTGAAGATCTGTTCGATCGCCGGCGGCGTGAGCTGGCTGTGGATGCAGGCCGCCGCGATGCCCCGCCGTTTGAGCGCATCCACCTGGTCCTGCATCAGCGCAATCAGCGGGGAGACGACGATCGTCAACCCGTCGAATACCAACGCGGGCACCTGGAAACACATCGACTTGCCGCCCCCGGTCGGCATCACGATCAACACGTCGCGGCCGGCCAGTACCTGCCCGATCACCTCCCACTGCCCCGGACGAAACCGATCATATCCCCAGTGGTGCTGGAGGAGTTCTTCGGCCCGTGTGTGTACGGTTTCCACGTGTTTTCGACTGATGTAAGGGCCACCTCGACGTTGCACAACAATGCGCGACAGGCCGGGTATAAGCGGAGCTCAAACGCAGCCCATTCACCTCCGCTCATGTCTGCTCCAACGCAGGTGCACCCCCTTTCAGTTTCCATCATCATCGTCTCGTGGAACGCCCTCCCCCTGCTCCAGCGCTGCCTGCCCGGGGTGGTAGCCACGACTGGGGAGGGCGATGCCGAGATCATCCTCGCCGACAACGCCTCCGCCGACGGCTCCGCCGAATGGGTAGCGACTCATTTCCCCACCGTCCGCATCGTCCGCCACCCCGAGAACTGGGCCTTCTGCAAGGGCAACAACGCCGCGATTCCTCATGCGCGAGGGCGGTACATCCTCCTACTCAATAACGATGTCGAGGTAACGCCCGGCTGGCTGAAACCACTGGTCGACACCCTCGACCGACACCCTGCGTGCGCCGCGGTCCAACCCAAGCTGCTGCAGACCGGCGAGCGCGACCGGTTCGAATACGCCGGCGCCTCGGGTGGCTTCCTGGATGCGCTCGGGTACCCCTTCACGCGGGGCCGGCTCTTTTTCACCCTCGAAACCGACGCCGGCCAGTACAACGACAACCGGCGCGTATTCTGGGCCACGGGCGCCGCCGTCCTCCTCCGCCGCGACGCGCTCGACCGCTGCGGCCTGCTCGATGAGCGGTTCTATATGCACATGGAGGAAATCGACCTCTGCTGGCGCTTCCAGCGCGCCGGCTACGAAATCCGCGTCGAACCCGCGAGTGTCGTCCACCACATCGGTGGAGGGTCGCTTCCCTACGGGCATGCCCGGAAGGCCTACTTCAACTTCCGAAACGGCCTGCTCATGCTGTACAAAAACCTGCCCCGCCGGCGATGGCTGGCCGTCTTCCTCGCCCGCCTCCTGCTCGACGGACTGGCCATACTCCGCTCCGTCGCCACGGGCAACCTGGCCGAGGGTCGCAGCATACTCCGCGCGTACTGGGATGCCCACCGGATGCGCTCGCTGTATGCCGGCGAGCGACCCGCGGCGACCGAACCTGCCGTGTTGCCCTCCTATCGAGGGTCGATCGTGGTGGATTATTTTCTGCGCGGGCGCCGGCGGTTCAGTGAGCTGCCGTCATCGCGTTTTTCGAAGGAATGATGGCGAAATAGCCAGCAATACGCCCGCCATCGCCACGCCCATCCCTGCCATCGACACCAACGCCGGACGCTCGTCAAAAAACACAAACGCCAGCGCCGACGCCCCCATCGGCTCGGTCAGCGACAACACCCCGAGCATTGCCGCGGATACGTACCGTACGGCCAGGTTGAGTGACCCATGCCCCAGCACTTGTGGACCAATAGCCAGCACAGCGCCGATCACATACACGCGTGGCGCATATCCCGTTAACGGCACATCCATCACCAGCGCGGCGATAACGATCGTTGCGGCCGCCACGCTGTACAGCGGCAGCATATACGTGAGCCAGTCGAGGCCCTGCCGGGCCACGCGCCCCGTGATGAGATAGATGCTTACCGTGAGCGAGGCCCCAATCGCGAGCAGATTTCCCCACGCCGGATTCGGTGCGCTCCCCGTCGCCGAATCCCCCCAGGCGATCATGGCGCCGCCTCCTGTGGCTACGACAATACCAAGTAGAGTGGCGGGCGGGAGGCGCTCCTGCAGAAAAAAGAATCCGATCGCCGCCATGAAAATGGGACTCAGCGCCGTGAAGATCGTCGTGCTCGCGACAGTGGTGTGCCGGAGCGACTCGAAGAACAGATAGAAATGCAGTCCCAGCATGAAGCCGGCGACGCCGATCCGCATCGCCTCGCGACCGCTCATCCGGCGATACATGGCCAAGTGGCGGTCCCTCAGAAACGGAAGCAGGCAGGCGACGGCGATGGTCGTCCGCCATGCCAGCAGCGCCAGCGCCGGTACGTCGCCGGCGAAACGCACCAGCACCGAGGTAGACCAGAAGCTAAAGAGGCCGAGCGCGACTAGTACGATAACATGGCGCGGCGTCTCGCCGGCAGGATCGGATGGAGCCAAGGACGTGCGGTTCAGCGGAGGCGGTCCATGGAACGCACCAGGGCGATGTCGTGCTCGATCGACTTTCGCGCCAGCAGAAACAGGACATACGCGAGCGCCGGCGGAGCCGCTGCCTGGGCCCAAGCGGCCGGGTCGATGGCGACACTCGCATCGCGCAGCACATACTGAGCGCCCAGCACCACAAGAATCGCCATGAGTGTGGCATACTGCAACCCGAGAACGAGGGACCGCTGACGCGCCCGATCGGCATACTGAAAGATGGCATAGATCCCGCCCACCGCAATCAGCGCACAGAGCCCAGATGTCACGGCCGGCGCCTGGCCACCCGCCGCGCTTACTTCAATAGGCACCAGGAACGAAGCCAACAGCGCCGCGGCCGCGAGCGCCAGAAATACGGTTTGTTTCCGCTGGATCATGTCGATACTGAGTGCCCTGTGCGGGTCGAGTGGAACGAAGGTGATGGATCGGGCGCCTCAGCGCCGGTCGGCGACGTGCCCCGCGACCCGGTCGGCGAACG
>JBGSPJ010000195.1:0-3697 GCA_041738655.1 Rhodothermales bacterium
ACGACCACCTACGCGTCGTCATCGGCCCCGTCGGCGCCGGCAAGACGCGGCTCATACGCACCGTTGTCGCCCATCCCCCCATCCAGCGGGCCTTCCCCGATGGGGTGTTCTGGGTCGATATGGGCCCCCGACCGATGGACCTCCCCCGCCAGCTCGCCCGGATCGGAAAGGCCCTCGGCGACCCGCGCGGCGAGGAGTACGCCACCCGGGAATCGGCGCTGGAGCGGATCGCGGTGGTCCTCGCCCGGAAGAGGGTCCTCCTCGTATTCGACGACGTGTGGGACCTCCACCAGGCCCTCGAACTGCGCGGCCTCCGTCATCCGGGCCGAACGCTCGTCGTCTCTCGCAACGCCCAGATCGCCGACGGCCTCCCCGAGGCCTGTATGCCCGTCCCGCCGTTTAATCCCCCAGAGGCCGAGGGGCTGCTGGCGCTCAAGGCCGGCCGGCATGATCCGCTTTACGCCGACATCGCCGCCCAGCTGATGCACAACCCGATGGCGCTCACCATCGCCGGTGCCATCCTCCAGAAAGGCATGCGGGCCGGCGACTGGCTCGACACCTTTGCCCAACGCCCCGCCGAGGAGCCGGGCGACTTCGAGGCCCGCCTCCGCGCCTGCTGCACGATCAACCTGATGTACGTGCCGGCGGAACGGCGAGACCTGTTCTTCGCCCTCGGCCTCTTCCAACCCCGCGTCGCCCTGCCCGAGGCGGCCATCGAACGCGCCTGGCGGGTAATCGACGCGTCGCTGACGCCGTACGACCGCCGTGTGGTGTTCGACGACCTTCAAAGCTACGCCCTCATCGAACGCCGGCCCGATCCGCATACGGTCGTCGTGCAGGATGTACTCGTCCAACTCGCCCGCGAGGCGCTCGACCACCGGCTGCCCGGCCTCCACGAGCGCTTCCTCGCCAGCTATGCCACCCGCCGCCGGCCGTGGCACGAGGTGAAGGACGACGGCTACATCTACCGCTTCCTCGGCCACCACCTCCACGAAGCCCTTCAACACGACACCCTCCGGTCGCTGCTGCTGGATTTCGACTGGATCCAGGCGGCCCTCCGCGCGACGGATATGACGACCGTGCAGGACGACTACGCGCTGCTGCATGAGGACAAAACGCTGCGCCTCGTCCAGGAAGCGCTCTGGCTCTCGTCCCGCGCCCTCACGCGCGACCCGGAGCAGCTGTCCATCCAGCTCATCGCCCGGCTCCACCACTTCGACATCGTCGCCATCGAGCGGTTCGTGCACCAGATCCGCCGGCGCATCGACCGGTCCAAAACCTGGCTCGAACCCCGCAAGGCCAGCCTCACCACCCCTGGCAGCGCCCTGCTGCAGACGCTCAATGGCCACCTGGATGTCGTCCGCAGCGTCGCCTTCACGTCCGACGGGCGGTTCGCGGTGTCGGGCTCGGAGGACGCTACGGTGAAGGTGTGGGACCTGGCCGCCGGCGTACCCGTATTCACCCTGTACGGCCACGAGGCCGGCGTGCAGGTCGTGGCCGTTTCACCCGACGACCCCATCGCCTACTCCGGCAGCGACGACGGGACGGTTCGGCTGTGGGACATCGAAACGGGCGAGGTGAGCCGCATTCTCCGCCACACGACCGGCCGCATTCTCTGCCTCGCCCTGCTGCCCGACGGCCGGCGGGCCCTTTCGGCCAGCGACGACGGATTTATTTATCTGTGGGATGCCCACACCGGCGAGCTCTATTCCACCATCGACGCCGGCAAACGCCCCATCTGGGCGATGGCCGTCTCGCCGGATGGCCGGCGGATGATCGCGGCGTCCGACAACCGCGCGCTCACCCTCTGGAATCTCGAAACCGGGACCATTGAGCGACGCTTTCCGGGGCATACCGACTGGGTGTGGGATGTGGCGATCACGCCGGACGGCGCCCACATCGTTTCCGCCTCGGAAGACCGCACCGTCATCGTGTGGGATTACGCGACCGGCCGAATCGTGCGCGTCCTCAAAGGCCACCAGGGCGCGGTTCGCGCCGTCGCCGTCTCCGCGGACGGGCTCACTGCGGTCACTGCCTCCGAGGATCAGTCGCTCAAGGTCTGGGACCTGCAGACCGGCGCCATCGTCCGCACCTTCACGGGGCACGACGATTGGGTGTGGGATGTCGCCCTCGCGCCCGATGGGCTCACCGCCCTTTCGGCCTCCGACGACTATGCCATCAAACGGTGGAGCCTGTCGTCCCAGTACCGGCACCCGGACCAGGACACGCACCACAAGAGCGTCCGCGCCGTACGTGTTTCGCCCGACTACATCCACGCCGCGACCGTTTCCGACGACCAGACGCTGCGGCTGTGGCGACTAAGCGACGGGCAACTTGTCGATATTCTCATCGGCCACCGGGATTGGATCTGGGATGCCGCGTTCACCCCGAGCGGTCGGCACGCCGCGACAGCCTCGTTTGACGGGACGCTCCGGCTCTGGAATCTGCTCACGGGGCGGACCGAGTTTTTGCTGGAAGGGCATACCGACTGGGTCTGGGCCGTCCAGATGGCGCCCGACGGCCGGCACCTCGTATCCGGTTCGGAAGACGGCACGGTTGCGATCTGGCGGACCGAGGATGGGCAGCGGGCGCACACCCTCACCGGCCACGAAGGGGGCGTGACGGCCGTGCGGATCTCGCAAGACAGCCGGCATGTCGTGTCCGCCTCGATGGACCATACCGTGCGAATCTGGTCGATGGACGACGGCCGGCTCCTGCACATTCTACAGGGCCATCGCGGCGCCGTCCGCTCCCTCCACATCGCCGACATCAGCCAACGCGTCCTCTCCGGCTCCGACGACGGCACGATCCGGACGTGGAGCCTGCTCGCCGGCATCCCCGAGATGCGCCTCAAAGGGCACCGGCAGAGTGTCCGCCACCTCCTCACCCTCCCGATGGGTTTCCAGCTGCTCTCCGCCTCCGAGGACCGAACGATTCGGCTCTGGGACCTCGCGAGCGGGCAGGAAGAACACCTCTTCGCCGGCCACACGGCCGACATCCGCGACATCGCTGCCTCGATGGACGGCCGTTTCATGGCCAGCGTCGCCGACGACCATGCCGCGTTTGTCTGGGACCTAGAAACCCGCCAACGCGTCGCCACCTTCTACGCCGACTTCCCCCTCACCAGCTGCCGGTTCTCGCTCGACGGCACCCTGCTCATCCTCGGGGATGCGGGAGGAGGGGTGCATTTGCTGGAGATTAGCGAATAGCGAATAGCGAATAGCGATTTATGTGATGGTCTGACCACGCTCCCATCGCTATTCCGTATTCGCTAATCACTATTCGAATTCGCTATTCACTTATCGCTCCTTCGCCGCATCCTCGCTCCGAACGCACCGTCGATGCCGTGCCGTTGGGGCAGGGAGGCGAAATAGCCCTGGGAGGAAACGACGTCAGCCGGCACGAAGCCGGCGGCGGACTCCAGCGAGAAGTCGGGGTGGCGCTTCAAAAACCGCGTGATCTGGTATTCATTCTCTTCCGGTTCGATGGTGCAGGTGCTGTACACCAGCACCCCGCCCGGCTTGACGAGGCCGGCGGCGGCGTGCAAAAGCTCGGCCTGGAGGTCGGTCACGCGCAACAGCTCTTCGGGGGTGCGCTTCCAGCGCAGATCCGCCCGTTTCGCCAGGACGCCGAGGCCCGTGCAGGGCGCGTCGAGGAGGACACGGTCTCCGAGTCTGGCAAGGTCGCGATCCGGCGC
>JBGSPJ010000202.1:0-1797 GCA_041738655.1 Rhodothermales bacterium
GCGTGGTGCGCGAGCACGATGTTGTTGATGATGCCCCGCCGCCGGCCGTCCGCCGCCAGCAGCGGCACCCCGATCGTCCGCCCCCGGTACGTCCACCCGCCCCGGTACAATACGTTGTTATAATAATTATCCACCCCGAAAATCTCCCCTTCGCTGTACTGCGCCCCCTGGCGCTTCGTATTGACGTGTTCATAGAGGAAGCCGGCGATCAGGCCGCGCCGATCCTGGCGTTTCAGACTGAACCCCCACATCCCGTCCCACGGATTTCGGTACCGCAGCGAGGGGCCCGTTTCGATGTAAAAATGGCGGTAGATGAGCCAGTCCAGCCCCAGCACCTGCATCGTCACGCTGAAATCGTAACTCCCGATCGTGTTGCCCAGCACATTGACGATCTCGTTCGCCGGCGCCTCCTCATTGCCTTCCTGCACAAAAAAGATGCGCCAGTAGTTCTCGAACCCACCCGGCAGCTTCCCGAACCCCGGGTGGGTACCGGCCCAGATCACGCTGTGCGTCACCCCGCCATGGAGCTGGATGGGCGCTTTCTCGGAAAACAGCCGCAGGTAAAACGACTTCTCGTGGAGGAGGGCATTCCGTACGAAACGCGACGGCTCGAACCAGCCGTGGGAGAGGTGCCCCTTGATAAACGCGAAGCTTCGGGTGCCCGGTATCGCGGTGAATTCGGGGATGGCAAGGGTGATCCGCGGCAGGGGTGATGTGTTGGCGCTCCACACCATCGAGCCGGCCGACAGCGTCGGGTCCACCACACCCAGCGTATGCTCCCACCGGCCGGCGCTCAACGAAAACGCCCGGTATCGGGCGTGTACAAATCCCTGGTGGAGGTTCAGACTGGAGGTCTCTCCCAGCCGGCCCAGCACATCGGCACCATACGCCACCTGAAGGCGCTTGCCCGCCATGAACGTATCGTCGGCCGATAGCCGCAGCGCCGTCTGCGCCCCGAACGGGTCGACGACACCATACCGGTTGGCGGTCAGGTAGTAGGGGAGGGGATACGACCCCGCGCCGGCTCCGAAGAGCGAGACCGCAACGTCCGGCCGCTGTGCCGCCGCCGGCATCGCCCCGATCGCCAGGACCAGCATGCCTATCCGGGTCACGGTGCACGTGGTACCTCCTCCAATCCCCCTTCGCATTCGTCGAGACAACAGCCGGTTCCAGTAATCCATCATTCGGGGACCCTCGTGAGAAATGATACCACGCTGCCGGCGAGAATCGGGCCGGGTTTGGTCGATGCATACGATCCCATAAACCTGCGCGGGACGGGCGTTGAATCAGCGTTTATGCAACCATAAGAGCTAAAAAAAGATCGCAAAAAACAGCTATTTCGAGGGTATGCCGGGGCCTTCACTGCTGTCTAGGTAAGTATTCGCTTCTTCCATCATCCTTTCGAGGTATACCATGCGAGTACGTCTATTGCGCCTTTTTTGCCTGCTGGTGGTGCTCTCCCTGGCCGGTGTTTCCGCCTACGGTCAGGAGGCCCAGCTTTTCCTGGAGGACTTCGACGCGGCCACGCCGCCGGCGCTGCCGGCCGGCTGGGCGGACGCGTCCGGCGTCTGGGAGACCAGCGCCAGCGTGTCGTCCACGGGCTCAGGCCTGAATAACCTTTACATCCAGGGAACGGCGCCGGCCTCCGTCATCACGCCCGTTGTCAACCTCGCCGGGCTGACGGAGGGGACGATCAGCTATCTGGCCCGGCGGACCTCCACCTACACCCAGACGGCGCTCACCGTGCTCGCCTCGACGGACGGCGGCGCGACCTTCCCCATCACCCTGCTGGCCGCC
>JBGSPJ010000219.1:0-6372 GCA_041738655.1 Rhodothermales bacterium
CCGCTCTGGGGCATGGTCAATCGGCTGCTCGACGGCTGGTACCAGCTGAGCCGTTTGCCGCGCCGGCTGGCCCGGAGCGTCCGGGAGGCGGCCAAGGCCTTTGTGACGCACCTGAGCGGCCGAAACGTCGAAAAGGCGGACCTCCGCCGCTAACGCTTGCGACCCCGCACCATGTCTGCTTCAACTACGCCTTTTTTTATCGTCGGCGCGAGCCGCTCGGGCACGACCATGCTTCGGCTGCTCCTGAATGCGCACTCGCGCATCGGGGTGCCGAAAGAGCTGGCGTTTTTTACGCAGGCCATGCAAAAAGGCGCCCTGACGGCTTCCGCCCGGGGCCGGCTCACACCCGATACGCTGCGCGACTTCCTCCACGCCTTCCTGACGAAGAAGCACCACATCTTCACCCGGGTGGACGTGGAGGCGCTCGAAGCCTCGATCCTGAAGGCACACCCGACCGACCTGCGGGCCGCGCTCGACGGGGTGATGGCGGCCTGGGTCACGGAACAGGGCAAGGAGCGGTGGGGCGAGAAGACGCCGAAAAATCTCTTCTACGTCGATTACATCCACGCCCTCTACCCGGAGGCGCGATTCATCCACATCGTCCGCGACCCGCGCGCCGTCGTCTATTCCATGAACCGGTTCGCCCGGTTCCTGAACGATAGCGTCCTGAACGCCTTCAACTGGTACCTGTCGGTGAAGGACGGCTACGGCCTGCTGAAGCGGGCGGTGCCGGCGTCGCTCGTGATGACGATCCGCTACGAGGACCTGGTTGCCAGCGTCGAGGACACCGCCCGGCGGATGTGTGACTTCCTGGGCGAGGCGTTCGAGCCGGCGATGCTGGACTTCTACCGCGAGTCCGAGACCAACATCCACCCGGCGTCCGCCGAACTGGGCGGCGTGAACACACTCACCCAGCCGATCTCCACGGCCAGCGTCGACAAGTGGCGGGGCGGGCTTGCGGCGAGCGAGATCGCGCTTGTGGAAGCTGTCTGCGGACCCCTGATGGAGGACATGGGCTATGAATTGACGGGCGAGCGGCTGGGCGGCAGTGCGATGTTGTCGCTCCGCGCGAAACTCGCCTATTGCCAGGTGCAGCGCTGGCGGCACCGGAAGCTGCGGGCGTACCAGATCGCGTCGATGCCGTTTGAACGCTCGCGCGGGACGGTGAAAAAATGGGTGGGCGATGACGATGAATAGGCACCTGCTCTGCATCTCCTATCGATTCCCGCCTGAAACGTACCCGCTGACCTCCCGTGTCAAGAACATGCTCGAACACCTGGAGGCGAGCTGGGATATCACGGCGATCACGGCCGCGAAGGATCCGATGGTGGGAAAAAACATCGAGATCCACCGGGTGCCGCCGGCCACGCCGGACCGCGTCTTCCGGTGGCTCAAGCGGCTGCGGCTCGGCAAGCTGATCGACCTCTTCGTCTGGCCCGACGCCTTCATCTTCTGGATCCTGCCGGCCCTGTTCGAGGCGCGCCGGCAGATCCGCAAACGCCGGCCGGACGCCATCCTGGTCTTCATGATGCCCTATTCGACCGGCATCCTCGGGTTGATCCTCAAACGCCTCACCGGGCTGCCGCTGGTGTTTAACCTGAACGACAGCATCACCTGTTCGGACATGAACCCGAGCCATCCGACCCGGCTGCATTACGCGCTGGCGAACTGGGTCGAAAACCGGTTCGTCCGTCAGGCCGATGCGCTCATCTATGTCTCCAAACGCAACGTCGAGCGCATCGCGGCGCGTCAACCCGAGAAGTATCGGCCCCGGCTGCACCTCATCCGCCGGGGCGCCCGGCCGCTGAATCGCGCCGACATGGCGCCGCCGCGCGACGGCATCTTCCGGATCGTCTATACCGGTGGCATGAGCGGGTGGTACCCGTTCGTGGACGACCGCGCGAAGCCGTCGATCGGCAAGCGGCTCTACCATGCCTGGATGAAGCTGGGGCGGTACCGGCTCGTTTCGCTCGACCACCGCAGTCACAGTCCCGTCTACATCGGCCTCGCCATTCGCGAGGTGATCGAGCGGCACCCCGAGTGGGCCGGCCGGATCGAGATGAACGTGTACGGCAACCAGTACCCGACCGCGCTGGTCGATCGCGTCCTCCGGATGCACGCGATCGAAGGATTCGTCCATGTTTATCCGCCAGTGCCCCACGCCGAAGTGAAGGACAAAGTGCGGCAGGCCGATCTGCTCTTCATGGCCCTGCCCGAACGTGCTGACGGATCACCCGGCGGACGCATCTCCGCCAAAACGTACGAATATTTGATGACGGATCGACCGATCCTGGCGGCGGTGCCGGCCGGCGAAAACCAGGAGTTCCTGATCGATAAACCGGGCGTCCACCTCGTTGGGCCCCGCGATAGCGGCGCCATGGCCGCCGTCATCGAACGGCTGGCCGGCGTTACGTTCGACGGGGGCGATCTCGCCATCGATCGCACCGCCTTCCAGCTGGGGATGACCAACCAGGCCCGGGCGAAGGCATTTGCCGAAGTGCTCGATCAGGTGGTGCTCGATCAGGTGGTGCGCACATGAAATCGCCCATCTTCATCGTAGGGGCCAATCGATCGGGCACGACGCTGCTCCGCCTGATCCTGAACGCGCACCCGAACCTCGCCATCCCAGAAGAAGTCGTCTATTTCGGCTCCTCGCTCGCCGGCGTCCCGATCGACCGCTGGCGCGATCCCGGGCTCTCGAAGGAAGCGTATACCTCCTTCGTGATGCAGTTCCTGGACAACAATTGCCAGCCGCTGGGCGACATCGACCGCGACGAGCTGCTCGATATGATCCTGGAGGAAGGGCCGGCCGACTTCCGGCGCCCCTATCAGTGCGTTCTTGAGGCGTGGGCCGGCCGGCAGGGGAAATCCCGCTGGGGCGAAAAAACGCCGGGCAACCTGTTTTATGCCGACATCATCCACGAGATGTTTCCCGACGCCCGGTTCATCCACCTCGTGCGCGACCCGCGCGCCGGCGTCTCGTCCATGCTCGGCACCAGCTTCTTCCCGAACGACGTCGTCTTCAACGCACTCGGGCGAGCTAAATTCATGACCGAGGGCCGCGTGCTCCTCGAACGCCACGTGCCGGCCGAACAGCGGTTTCTGCTTCGTTACGAAGATATCGTGGCCGCGCCGGAGCCCACTATCCGGGCTCTGTGCGACTTCCTTGGCGAGGCGTTCGAGCCGGCGATGATGGATTTCCACGAGGACGCCAGCCGGTTCATGAAAAAAGAAGCCGCCACCGATTTTAACGCCGCCGCCACCCGGCCCATCTCGGCCGACATGCGCGACAAGTGGCGCTCGAAGCTCGACACGGCCGACATCGCCAAGATCCAGGCCGTCTGCCGCCGGCCCATGGCCGAATACGGCTACGAACTCGAACCCGCCACGCTGGCCTTCCGCGACCGGCTGGAAGTCTGGATCAAACAACTGTACTGGCGCTACCAGACGTACCGCAACCGGCACGTCCGCCACTATACCGTCAAATCCATGATGTTCGCCCGTGTCCGCGGGCGCATGCGGAAGAAGTTGAGCGGCCTCCAGAAACGCGGCGCATGACACGTGATGAGGGTGTTAGCTTTCTGCGCGCGGGGGCCGGCGGGATGATTGAATCGTACATCCCTTGCGTATCACGATAGGCTCGCGTTCGGCGGGCTCGCCTGGAATACCATCACTTATGCGCGTACTTGCTTGCAGGACCCCATTCGGAAAAGGCGGGTTAGGACAGCATTTCGCTCATCTCGTAGAAGAGTCGCGGGCGAGTGGGGAGCTGGCCGGTTATTACGCCCATACCCTGAAACCAGGCGACGAGGCGATCGGGCATCGGGTGGATTTTGTGAAGCTGACCGCGCTCAAGCGGTATTCCCCGCTCCGGTTCATGCCCATGATGATGAGCTACATCGGGGAGGAGGTGTTCGACAAACGCGTCGCCGGCCAGCTGGCCGTCCGCGCCGAAGCCTTCATGGGGTTTGTGGGTAAGTCGCTCCACACCTTCGGCCGCGCCCGCGCGCTGGGCTACACCACGCTGGAACTGATCGCCGCCAACAGCCACGTGCGCAACGTACAGCGCCGGCATGCCGAGGCCGCGAAGCAACTCGGCATCCGCGATACCTGGCTCAACGAAGCCCTCGCGCGCAAAACCATGCGCGAATACGCCGAGGCCGACTTTATCTATACCCATTCCGAATACACCCGCGATTCCCTCCTCGCCGAGGGCATCCCGGAGTCCAAGCTTAAAAGAACCTTCCTCACGGCCGATCCTCGCTTTGTCCCCCCTGCCGAACGCATCCCCGACGGGCGCTTCCGGATCGCTTATATTGGCCGTATCGATACCACGAAAGGGGTGCCGCTGTTGATCGAGGCCTTTTCTCGCCTCCAGCACCCCGACGCCGAACTGACGCTGGTCGGCGGCTGGGCATCATCGGTGATGAAGCGGCAGGTGCAGGCCTGGATGGCCCGCGACCCTCGTATCCGCCTCGCCCCGGGGGACCCCGTCCCCGTGCTCCACCGCGCCGACGTGTATGTGCACCCCACCTACGAAGACGGATTTGCCTACGCCCCGGTTGAAGCCCTCGCCTGTGGAGTACCCGTTATTGTGACAGAAGATACCGGAATGAAGGAACGGGTCCGGGAAGGGGAGAACGGCTTTGTCGTCCCCACCGGGAGCTGGCAGGCGATCCTCGATCGGCTCGAATACCTCGTAAAGCACCCCCTCACATTCGATGCGGGCGCACCAGCGACCGCATCCGTACCGGGTGATGAATAGATGGACTTACTTACGTTGCCGCACGATCCTCCCGCAATAGCACCCCATCCCTCCACGGAAGCCTCGGAATTCCCGCTCCGGGTGTTTTTTGGCCACCATAAGTGCGCCACCGGCTGGATCGACAACATTCTGATGGAGATCAGCTTTCATATGGGCATCCGGTTCGCGATGGCCCATATGCCGGTGCACTTCGAGCCCTACGGCTCGCTCGACGGGTTTGTCGGGGCCCGGAAGGTCGATTTTCTCGCGTACACCAACGCCGACAGCCGGCACCTCGGCGGCCTCGCCTTCTACAAGGGATTCCACGTCGTCCGCGACCCGCGCGATGTGCTCGTCTCCGCCTATTTCTCGCATCTCCACAGCCACAGCACCCGCGGATGGCAGGCGCTGGCGGAACATCGGGAGCGGCTCCAGCAGGTGCCGAAGGAGGAAGGGCTGTTTCTGGAGCTGGAGTTCAGCAAGACCAGCTTCGAGGAGTTCGACCGGTGGGATTACCGCCAGCCGAACGTGCTCGAACTCAAGATGGAGGACCTGTCCGCCGCGCCGCTCGATGGGTTTTTGCGCATCGCGCGTTTTCTGGAGATCCTGGACGAAGAACGCCATAGCGCTCTCAACGAACTGGGTACCCTGCTGAGCACACGGATGAACCGGCTGAACCACAAAGGCCGGCGATTCATGCCGGGCCAGCTGCCGCTGTTTCCCGTGCCCCGGATCCGCCGGCACACCATCCCACCCGATCTTATCCGCCGCATCCTGGAGAAAAAGTCCTTCCAGCGGATGTCCGGTGGACGAACCAAGGGGCAGGAGGATGTGAAGAACCACTTCCGCAAGGGCGTCCCGGGCGACTGGCGCAACCATTTTACTCCGGAACTGCTCGCCGCCTTCAGGGCGCGGTACAACCACCTCGTCGTTAAGCTGGGGTACGAAACCAGCGAGGACTGGCAGTGATGGGCCGGCGCGTCATCGGTCATTACGCACCCAATCTCTGGGCCAGCGGCGGCATCGCGACCTACGTTCGCCGCATGGGCGAGGCGCAGGCCGCTGCCGGGCACGAGGTCGTGTATTTTTCGGCCTCGCCGGCTCACCGCGGCGAACGAAACACGATCATCGTCGCCAGCGAAGCCGAGTTGTACCGGAACGCTACCGACCTCCGGCTCGAACTTCTGCACCTGCACAAGCCGGTCGCCGACCCCGACGCGTCGCCGGTGCCGCTTGTGCGGACGATGCACGGCAACCAGGGCTCGTGCCCGACCGGCTCGCGTTACCTGGTGCGTTCCGGCGCCCCCTGCAATCGAATGTATTCGCCGGCCGGCTGCTTCGCGAGCCACCTCACGGAACGCTGCGGCAGTATCCGACCGGACAAGCTGAAACGGCACTTTGGCGGCATAAAAAACGAACTCCGCGCCGGCGCGCGGATGCACACGTTTACCGTGAGCGGCTACCTGCGCGAGCGCATGCTCGCCACCGGGTTCGCGCCCGAGCACGGCGACACTTTGGTCGTCAGGAAAACGTTCTGGCTGGCAGAATCGCCTTGCAAGTTGACGATGACGGTGATGGGTGACCCATTCACGCCGTTCGTCGTCACTTCGTAGGTTTGACCGTTATAG
>JBGSPJ010000222.1:0-4475 GCA_041738655.1 Rhodothermales bacterium
CCCGCACTTGATGCGGGATCCAGCAGGGTTGCAATTCAGCTGGATCCCCGATCGGGGTCGGGGATGACAATGAAAGAGGGATTTTTGCTGTAAAACCGATCATTTCTGAAGATTGCCGTTATTTCCTTGACGCCTATGCGATCGGGGTCGGGGATGACAATAAAAAGTGGGTTATCGCTGTAATAAGCACACATTATTGCCAAATGCTTTCGTTTCCTTGACTCCTGTGCCAGGATGACTTGTTATTTATAAAACATGCAGATCTCAACAGCATTTAGAGGATGCATGGCCATGATATCCGGGCATTTCCGACTGTGCCATACTATACCTCGCGATTTTTTTGCGCCTTCAGAGATCAGAGAATCAGAGGTCAGGAAAAGGGAGCAACGCCAGGGGGCCTTCGGGGGTGTCGAGCGGCTTCCATGCCGGCAGGTCGCGGGGCTTTTGATTGGCCCACTGACTCCGAGTCCACTCGAGGACGTTTCCGGACATATCCATTGCACCGTACACGCTCTGACCGGCAGGGAAACACCCCGGCGCTGTCGTCCTTCGGATGTTGTTGTTGAAATTCATCGCGTTCGGATCCGGGTCGCGCCCCCAGGGATACCGACGCGCGGCTTTCGGATTTGGATTGCCAGGCACATCGCGATTGGGATTCGACAGGCTACAGAGCATTTCGATACACGGGGACAGAGGTATTTTTAACCCTCCTCGCGCGGCCTTTTCCCATTCGGGTTCGTTCGGCAACCGGATGTGCCATGCTGCGGGAAGCCAACCCTGCGCATGGGCATGTGCATCGAGCCAGCGGCTATAGGCCAGGGCTTCGTACCAGGAAACCCCCACCACCGGATGATTGGGTAACTGGAATACGTCGCGGTAGGTATCCGGCCCGGTGCGTTGACCTTTGTCCTTCCAGCCGGCTTCTGTCCACCACTGTGTGTTTTGATAGCCGTCGTTGAGAAAATTCCTATACTGGGCGTTGGTGACCGGGTATCGCGCAAGCCAGAAATCATAATCGATGTCGATCTCCTGTCTGGGCTTCTCGTCGCCATAGGCCATCTCGTCGTCATCGTCGCTGCCCATCAGGAAGAGCCCTTTCGGTACAAAACAAAACGGCATGTCGTGCAGGGTAAGGATGCCCGGGCGCGGATCGCCCAGTCGGCCGAGCAGCCGGCCGGCTTCGGCGCGTTCGAGGGCAGGCAGCCCACTCCCGATCAATGCAACGAGATGGCGTTTGAGTCGACTCAGAAACGCCTTTCCTCCAAACTCGGAGCGTTCATCCGCCTCGATGACATCGATACCGATGAGGTCTGCGATATAACCCGTCCACAAGATCACGCGCTGAGCGGACAGATCCGCCGGCCATTTATCGGGGCACAGGAGGTAGGCGTCACGCAGTAGGGTCTGCTCACCCTGCCGATTGTACACCAGGTCCTCCAGGCCCAGCTTGAGGGCCTCGTACCAGAAGTCGCCTTCGAGGGCCCGCTCAGGCAGCACGTCACTCGCTGGTTGGACCATCAGATGGCAGCCGGCCAGGTACTCCTGGAAGGTGCGATGGGGGAACCCGTAGGCGAGGGGGTGTTCATCGTTATCATCACCACCCCGACCATGGAGCAGACCCGATCGTTGATCGACATAGTCGAGGAATTCTTCGGCCAGGCCGGCCGTAGTGAGGTATTCCTTGCGACTCAGGATGGTGAGCGCCTCGCCGCGCGGAAGGCCCGCCAGTTCCTGATCGTCGTCGTCGCCTCGTTGCCGGTGCGCTTCGTAGGCCATCCGCATCATCGTCCGTTGGATGCGACGGTCGTCTTTGAGCAGCGCCGAGAGTTCGTTCGAAACCGGCGTATCGTCTTCTGTTTTTTTCTTCTGCCACTTCCAAAGCAGGACATCGATCGCCACCTTGTAGAGTTCTGCCCGTCGCTCGGGTAGGCCGATATCTCGCTGGTGGATGAGTGCCATCGTCGTGAGGAGAAGCGGGTTTTCGGCGAGTTCGCTCAGCTCTTCGGAGGTCGCCGCTTGTACAAGAGCTTTTGCTTTCCGCCGAGCTGTATCCTCATCAAAGAGCCGTTTTTCGCGGGCCTGCCGGTACCAGGCGCCAGCAAAGGCTGTTTTCTGCGCGTCGTTAAATGGCGCGAGGGTAGTTGTCTGGCACTGCGCGATCGCCTTCGCCTCCTCCTGATAGGAGCGCACGCGGCACGTGATAACAAGCCGGGCCGGCGGCCGCTGACGCATCAACGCGTGTACGATTCGTCGTATATCATCGCGCTGTGCATAGGGCACTTCGTCGAGCCCATCCAGAACCAGCAACAGTTGACCAGAGGCGAATGCGGCCTTCATCGCCTCCTGAAAGTCCTCGGCGTCCTGCCGGGCGAGCATCAAAACGACACATTCCTTCACCAGTCGGGCCAGATCGGCTTCGGTGAGATGGGCAGGTAAGCCGGCGGGATGTGTCTGGCGGACAAACACCGCCATGTCCCGAAGTATCACACGCACGGGCAACAGGCTCCGATCCACGCCGGCGAGGGGTTCGAGCGAGCTATCTAGCAGCCGGTCCGACTGCAGCGCCAGCAGCTGGTTCACGAATGTGCTTTTGCCAGAACCTGGATCACCGAGCAGCACGAGCCTCTGATATTTCGCCACGACCTCCATGGCGCTCAACGGTTTGCGTTCGGCGCCTTCGTCCGTTTTTTTGCCTCGTTTCGTCGGATCGGCTTCCTCGACGGTCGTGGTATCGAGGCTGATATACACGTCATCGAGCGAAACGGCCTCCTCGTCGCCATCTTTGGCGCCGGCCGCCGCGAGCGGGAGCAAGCGGCACACGTGGCGCAAGTGATCGAGATACCGCCGGCGCGGCCCGTCGTCTGGCGGTGGGGTTGGTAGCGATTTGGCCGCTTCGTGGTAGTTCGTGACGAACCCGATCGTGGTGCCGGCGTTGTGCTGGATTTCCTGGACTACGTGTATCCCCGGCTCACGCTTCGGGCCACCCGCACCCGTCTTGGACGTCGTCATCTCGCCATCCCCCAGCACTTCCAGGATGGCCTTGTACAGATGCTCCTCGGCCAACTCCGAGAATTGTTTTACCCCTCGATAATGCCACCATAAACCCCGGCCTTTCAGCGACTCGCGGAAACGCATGACTCGCGCCGCCTGCTCAAGCTCTTCGGCATTTTTGTGCGTGTAGGCCCGTTCGCAAAAATACAGCAGGATGGGTGGCCGCTTGTGCTCGGTCCAGGAGGCATAAGCCCGCTGGTATTCCTCTTCGGTGCCCGAGCCGGCGGTGGTCGTCGGTGTCCCGAAGCGTTGCCAGAAGATGCCGACAAACAGGTCGTAGGAGCCGATTTGTTTGTTAATGGCCGTCTGCGGGTCGCCGGCGGCGGGATAGGCATGGGTTTCCCAGCGAAGCAGTTCGAGGGAGAGTCCACGCTCCTTACCCAGCGTGCGGTCGAGTTTTCGAACGCTTTTTTCGAGCGCATCGCGTTCCTTCAGGACATCTCCCGGCGAGGCGACAAAGATGCGGAGTTTACGGACGTATTCGGCCATTGCGCTGCGGGGTTAATAAGCATGCGCGTAAGATAAGACATGGATTCGGTGTATACCCGGCGCTTATCCGTTTTGGAATTCGCATCCATCAGCGCGTAGGGACGCACGGCAACCTCCAGGCCCTGTCAGGGTACAATAGCGGCAATCCTTACCTACCCTCTCTCCTCGCGTGTCGAAATCCAGAAAGCAGGCCGGCGGCAAAAGCCCCAGGTCCAATGGTGTCAAGCCCGGTGCAGTCAAACCGGGCGCCATCAAATCCGATATCCTCAAGATCCTGCGCGACAACGGCGCGCGCTCCTTCCACCCGAAAGAAGTCGCCAAACTCCTCGGCTACTCCACCTACGAGGCACACAAGACCTTTTTGTCCGTCGTAGATGAGATGAAAAAGCGAGAGGAGATCAAATCCGTCGGCTCGCGCATCCAGTACGGCAGCAGCCGGCGCGAGCTGGCCGAAGGCATCCTCCGCCTCAACCGCGAGGGGTTTGGGTATGTGGAAGTAGAGGGGTTTGAAGACGGCTTCGCCGTACGGCCCGACGACGCCGGCTCGGCGATGAACGGGGACCGCGTCAGCATCCGCTACGGCGATGCCCGCACGAGCGGCGGCCGGCGCAAGGCGGTGATCGTGGACATCCTCGAACGGGCGAAGATGGAGGTCATCGGGACGCTCTACCAGAAGGGCAAACAGGTCTACCTGGAGGCCGACGACCCGACGTTCCCGCACAAGGTGAATGTGACGACCGCGCCGGCCGACGAGCCGCTGCATTTCAAGAAAGCACTCGTCGGCCTGGACGACTTCGACGCTTTCCGCCGGCAGTTCAACGGCCACATCGTCGAACTCTTCGGCGCCGCCGACGACCCGGACACCCTCACCCGCGCCCTGATGCGCCGGCACGGGTTGACGGAGCGCTTCCCCGTCGCCCCGCTCGAGGAGGCCG
>JBGSPJ010000308.1:0-11318 GCA_041738655.1 Rhodothermales bacterium
CTCCTGCACAGCGGCAGCCTGGAGGGCGAGCAGCCCTATTCGTTCCGCATGAATGGCGGCGACTGGGCCAGCGGCAAGTACATCATCCGCGCCGTCGGCGAACGCTTCGAATCATCGAAGATCGTGACGTTGCTGAAGTAATAAACGCAGTGCAGTGGTTGTAGGCGGGCACGATAAATCGTGCCCCAACAACCATGGCGATGATCGTCGGCGAACGGCCGGCTGCGCACTCCGCGGCCGGCCGTTTTGCGTTGGGGCATTCTTTTGCAAACTCTTAACGACTTTCCCAGATAGTTTACTGATATTCCGATCCATGCTCACACTATCCGGTGATCGTCATGATAGCAGCCTTTACTCTGATTTCCCTGTTGTTCGTGCCCTTCTGGCTGGCGCCCGCACCCGCGGACGACCCCATCAAGATCAGTGAGTGGCGCGTGCCCTGGGATGACACCCGCCCGCGTGATCCCTATGTCGCCCCCGACGGAAAGGTCTGGTTCTGCGGCCAACGCGGGGATTATATCGCGTATCTGGAGCCGGCCTCCGGCCAATTCGAGCGGTTCACCATCCCCGAAAACTCACATCCGCACAACCTGATCGTCGATACCGACGGCATGGTGTGGTACGCCGGCAACACGGCCGCGTATATCGGCAAGCTCGATCCCACTTCGGGCGCGGTAACGCAGTACCCGATGCCGGAAGCCGGCGCGCGCGACCCTCACACCCTCGTGTTTGATAACGCCGGCCACATCTGGTTCACCGTCCAGGGCGGCAACTATATCGGCCGGCTGACAAAGGCGTCGGGGAAAGTAGACCTCGTGCAGGTGCCCACCAGTCGAGCGCGTCCGTACGGCATCAAGATCGACCCATCGGGCCGGCCGTGGGTCGTCCTCTTCGGGACACACAAGATCGCCACCGTGGACCCCGCTACACTGCAGCTCACGGAAATCGAGCTGCCCCGCCCCGAGATCAGGCCCCGCCGGATGGAGATCACGCCGGATGGGCATATCTGGTATGTCGATTACGCCGGCGGGATGTTGGGCCGGATGCACCCGGAGACCCACGAGGTGACAGAATGGCCGTTGCCGGGAGGCGCGGGTGCTCAACCCTATGGCACGGCGATGGACGACCAGGGCCGAATCTGGGTAGTCGAGACCGGGATGCAGCCCAACCGGTTTGTCGGCTTTGACCCATCGAGCGAGACCTTCTTCAGCACGACGGAAGTCGAAAGTGGCGGCGGCACCATCCGACACATGTACTTTGAGCCGACGAAACGAGAGATCTGGTTCGGGACGGACACGAATTACATCGGCCGGGCGCAGGTGCACGTTGCCGATAGCGCCAGTTAAACGCATGCGACTGCGCTATTTGCCATTCGGTGCCATGGTGTTTGCCGCCGTGCCAGCGTTTCTGGATGGTCCCCCGCTGGCGCACACCGGCGGCTTTGGTGAACCGACGTGCCAGGCCTGCCATTTCGACGGCGCGCTCAACGACCCATCGGGCAGCCTCCAGATACGGGGGCTGCCCGAGCAGTATCGTTCTGGCGAAACGTATACCATCGAGGTTCTCCTGGTCAAACCGGGCGTAAAACAGGCCGGTTTCCAGGCCTCGCTGCGCGAGTCGGCCACCGGTAACCAGGCCGGCACCTGGATCGATCCATCCGAGGGCACCAAGATGCAGACCGACGACGACGGGATTTTGTATGTGATGCACACCCGGGCCGGCGCCGCATTCGTCCAGGGTGATACGGCCCGCTGGCAGCTCGCCTGGCGCGCCCCCGAACATGCCTCCGATCAGGTGATCCTCCACATCGCCGGCAATGCCGCCGATGGCGACGAGTCGCCTTTCGGGGATGCCATCTATACGACATCCTTTATCCTCGATCCACTTCCCTGACCCCACGAACAGCGCTTTCCTTGTCTTTTTTCGAGGCAAGTGGTATTGTGAAGTACTTTCTCAACAGCCTCAGGCCTGTTGCCTTCCCGCCATCCGTTTACCTTATTCCCATGAAACGATCCATTCTCCTTTGCCTTGCCCTGGGATCCGTCCTGTCCGTTGCCTCGCCGGCCTTCGGCCAGGCGCCCGTCTTGCGTTCTTCGCAGTACGACTACCGTGTCGAGACCGTGGCGGAAGGACTCCAGAATCCCTGGGCGGTGGCCTTCTTGCCGGGCGGCGACCTCCTGATCACCGAGCGCCCGGGCCGGTTGCGTGTCGTCCGGAACGGCCAGCTGCTGGCCGCGCCCGTCGCCGGCGTGCCGGCGGTCCATGCCGAGGGTCAGGGCGGGTTGCTGGATGTGGTCCCGCATCCCGGTTTTGCCACCAATCGGCTGCTCTACATCAGCTACAGCAAGCCGCTGGAAGGTGAGGAAGGCGCCACGACGGCGATCATCCGGGGCCGGCTTGAAAACGATCAACTGGCCAACGTGGAAGAGCTGTTTGTCGCCACCACCCGGGGCAACGGCCATTACGGATCACGCATCGCGTTCGACGGCAATGGGTACATGTTTATCTCGATCGGCGATCGGCAGGTGCCTCCCACCGGCGACCTGCTCGCGCATCCGGCGCAGGATCTCACGAACCACCACGGCAAGATCATCCGACTGCACGACGACGGTAGGGTGCCGGCGGACAATCCGTTCGTGAACCAGGCCGGCGCGCGTCCGGAGATCTGGACGTACGGACACCGGAATCCTCAGGGGCTTGCCTTCCATCCTGAGACGGGCGATCTCTGGGCCAATGAACACGGTCCGCAGGGCGGCGATGAGCTGAACCTGATTCAGGCCGGCAAAAACTATGGCTGGCCGGTGGTCGGGTTCGGGGTCAACTACCGGACCGGTGCCGCCATCCACGAGGGCACGATGCGCGAAGGGATGGAATCACCCGTACATGTCTGGGTACCGTCGATCGGGATATCGGGGATGATGATCTACTCCGGCGACCAATTCCCAGAATGGAAGGGCAGTATCTTTTCGGGTGGATTGTCCGGCGAGGAGGTGGCCCGGGTTGTGATGGACGGCCAGAAATCCGTCATGGAAGAAACGCTGCACAATGGCCGCGGCCGCGTGCGCGACGTGCGGCAGGGACCAGACGGGTACATCTACCTGGCGATCGACGACCGCCAGGGCGGGCTGACGTCCATTGTGCGATTGGAGCCGGTAGAGGCGCAATGAAAGAAGCTGTAGCGCAAGACCTTTGGGGTCTCGAAAGACCCCAAAGGTCTGCATACGGTAATCGGTCTACACCTGCACCGACTTGAGGAATTTGATGCTCCGCTTGAGTCCTTCGAGCGGTTCGGCGGTTTCGATCTCGACGATGTAGCCGTGCTCGGAGATCGGGCTCTTCGCTGCGGCCCGAAGCAGCGCCGGCCAGTCGATCATCCCCTCGCCGCAGGGCACGATCCCACCGATCCGGCCGGGACGATTGCTCTTGAGCTTGGGGTCATAGTCGTGCATGTGCATCGAAAAATACCGGCCGGCGTAATGCTCCATGTAATACACTACGTCGAAGCCGCCGGTGATCGAGGCCAGCTGGAACTGCATGACGACCATCTCGGGGTCGAGCGCCTCCAAGATGACTTCGAACTGGGGCTTCCGGTCGATCATCGGGCCCACCGCGTGGTTGTGATACCCGAGGCGTAGGCCCAGTTTCTTGATGACCTCACCGGCTTTGTTGCACTTCTCACCCCAGCGCATAAAATCGTCGGCCGTGCCGGCGTCGCTGATGCCAGAGCCGGACATGACGATATCCGTCAGCCCCATCCGCGCCGCGTAGTCCGCCGTTTCGGCCGGGTCCTTCTCGAGCACCTCGCGCCATGAGAAGTGGCTCGATTTACACATCAGCCCGGTATCGGCAATCTGCTTTTTGATCTCTTCCGGCTTGAGCGGCGTCAGCTTACCGAAGCCGGCGTTTTCGTAGCTGATCGGCGAGCACATTTCGACCCCATCGTAGCCCAACGCCTTGACGCTCCGCAGCGTGCCCTGGAAATCGATCTCGATCTCCTTACGCATGCCATAGGACTGGAAGCAGATCGGGTGATCAAAAGCGGGTTTCGCAACCGAAGGGGCGACCGGATGACCTGTGGCTGTATGACCGACGACAGCGCCGGCAGCGAGCACGCCGGCGGTGGAGGTCCCCAAAAACTCTCTGCGGTTCAACGTTTTCATGTGATTGGGCGTGTGTTTGGGTGGAGGAAACAGGTGCGCGGCGCGGCAACCGGGGTTACTCGGCGAGTAACCAGTCCATAATATTCTGGATCGCGCGTCGAATCATGGGATGATTTTGCGTTTCGGTATTGTGCCCCGGGATCAGCACGGCCACCTTCCCCTCGCCATACGGGTGCGCCCAGGCCTGCGGCGAACGGCCGTTTTGCTCGGAATGGCTTTCGAGATAGACCGACGTCTGGCTCTCGTCCATGTTCACCAGATACTCCTCGTCGGCAACGACAAACGGGGTGATGCCGGCGGCCAGCTCGGGCATCTTACCCGTAGGTGAGACGGTGTTTTCGATGATCGCCGGGTGGCTTATAAAACATGATTTAGCCACGCGTGAAACGCCATTGCCGCATTCGTAATTGCCGAAACCGTCGTGGTACAGGAAGAGGCGACCGCCGGCGTTGACGTAGTCCTCGAACTTCTGCTCCTGCGCCGGAGTGAGCCAGTAGCCACGCTCCGCCGGCTGGGGATGGGTGTCGCGGGTGCGGTAATAATCGACATACTCGCGCCCCTCGCGGCTCATGATGATGAGGTCGAAGGTATCGAACGCGTCCCACGGGACGTTGTAGTCGATGATCACGACCGCCTCCCACCCCTGTTTGCGGAGGCCGGAGACCAGAATATTGTCCAGCGGGGCGATGCGGTGGCAGCAATCGCCGAAGATGGCGAGGACGCGTTTTTTGCCGGCGTCTTGCGCATGGGCAGGATCAACCAGAAAAAGGGACAGGAACAGAACCAGCGCCGTGAAGCCGGCGCCGGCGAACATACGTCGGGTGATCATTCGCGTTTCTCGATTGGATGGAAGCCGGGGCGCGTCTTCCGAACCGGTCCCGGACAGTTGAAACCGCTTCCACAAACATAGGCCTCGCTCCGTACCTTCGCAACAGGAACGCGCTTTCCACTCAATTAACGCCACAGTGCGCTTGCGGCATGTCGCGCTTAATACCGTTTCACGAATCCAACCCCGAAGTAGACCTTCCTGGTCGTACCGCTTCGCGTCAGATCGATGCGGATCGGATAGTTAAAAAGATGGGTGAGGGAGAGGCCGGATTCCCGCTGCACGCCGGTTAGATAGCCGGGGTCGGCGAGCCGGTACGGCTCCGCACCAAACCGATCGCCGCCGAGTTTCCCGAACGCGCCGTGGACGCTGAGCCCGATTCCCAGACGTGTCATTCCCCACAGGCCCAGCCATTCGAAGACGGCCGTCGAAAAGTCGTGCTCCCAGAACACGCCGGCCATGTCGCGCGCCGCGACAGGGAGGCCGTGGAGGGTCTTAAACGCCCCGAAGCCGGCAAACGGCTGCCGGGCGGTGTCCAGCAGGCCAGCGAACTGGGGCAGCACATCGCCGTCGATAGTCTGGATGCGAAGGCGGATGTGCAGAGTATTCGGCCAGCGCCGGCGTGGGTATAGCGTCTTGATCGCCAGGTTGCCGGTAGCGCTGTACCGGGTAAACGCCACGCCGTCCGGGGCGGCCAGCGGGCGTGTCGCCTCCAGCAGAAGCCCCGTATCCCCCGGCCGCATCGAGACGTGGGGCGAAGCGCCGACGGTGAGGGAAACGGTACCCAGGGCAAAGGCTCCATCGAGCGCCGGCGGGTTATCCCGCTGGACATCCCCAAAAAACCATCCATTGTTATCCCGCGTCCGCTCGACGGACGCGTGGTCTTCTTCGCTCAGGCGGAACGCAAGGGTCGTACGCAGGGCGGTGGACGTGACGCCGATTTCCCCGAAGTAGGCGCGCCTCTCGTAATAATCGAAATAATCCTCCCACCCCACATACGTCGTCAGGGAATTAAAAAACGCGGAGTACGAGCCGCTGCCGGCCATCGGCGCTCGCCGGCGCTCGAGTCCGGCCTTCAGGTACCCGGTGCGCGGGATATACGATGCGACCCGGTCTCCAAAGCGGTACGTCGCCGCGACGCCGTAGGCCGGCGCCTTTAGGGTGAGGCCGTAGCCGGCGTCGGCGGCAATGCGCCATCGGTTTCCCAGCGCCACCTCGCGTTTTACGCCCAGGAAGAAGCCATCCACCCGGTTATAGCCGAGCTGGACGCCCTCGTAAAATTGGCCAAGCAGCATCTCGCCGGGGCTTTTTTCTTCCCCTGGAACGGCAGAGGGCAGCTCCTCCGCCAACGAAAGCGCAGCGTATTGCGCGAGTACTCCCCCGGGACGAAAGGCGCGGTCGAGCGTCATGCGGGGATCCATGCCGGACACCTCCTCCAGCTCCGCCGGCGTCATCGGAACGAGGCCGGGATTCCAGCGGAACAGGTGCTCCTGGCGGTGGGCATAGGGTAGGATGGAGAGGATCTCGTTGCGGGCGAAGAGGGAATCGGGTACGGGGACGTCGACGGCGTGGAAGGATAGGCGGCTGACCTGGGTGAAGCGCGCCGGCGGATAGGCCACCCCCACCCGCCCGAACTCGACACTGCCCCGCGCCTGGAAGTCCAGCGGCAGCCAGACGGAGTCGGCAAACGGTGCGAAGCGCTGCTCGTAGAGCGCATCCCAGGCCTTGATGGGCTCCGGCTGGGTGAGTTCGGGGTCGGGCCGGAGGACGGTTTCGAGGATCACGTACGTCTCGTCCTGCACCGCCGCGTAGCCGACAAAGGCCGTCTGAAGCCTGTTTTTTGGGGCAAAATAGATGTCGTACACCGTTCTACCATCCTGCACCCGATAGCCTCCGAGGGTGAAGGTATAGACATCGAGCGCATCCGGATGGGTGGGGCCGACGAGTTGGAAGCCGGCGATCTCGACGATGTCGTCGTAGAAGTTCGGGACGTAGGTGGCGGAGGCGAAGCGGAAGGTCTCGCTGCCGGCCGGCCGGCGCCGGCGGGCCTGGACGACCTGGCGGACGGCGTCGCCCCGGCTGAAATACCGGGCGACCTGTTCTTCCACTTGTACGAGTCGCTCCTCGCTGTAGAGCATGAACCGGGTGTACGCCTCGGCGGTGAAGGTGTCGGTCCGTTTGCGCTGCGATTGTTTCCGTGCGATCACCTTGCGCATGATGTTGTACGCCGGGTCCTCGTCGGTCACCGCCACTTCGCCCAGTTGGTAGGCGACGGGTTGAAGGGCCACTTCGAGCGGGTCGGGTGCGCCGGCATCCACCGGAATACGCTGCGTTTCGTAGCCGATGTGGCGGATCTCGAGCGTCACGGGCAAACCATCCACCCGGATTTCAAAGTAGCCGACGGCGTTCGCGATGGTGCCATGCCCGCCGCCGGCGTGGATAAATACCGTCGCGGAGGGCAGTGTCTCCTGCGTCGCGGCATCTCGGACGGTGCCGCGAATCAGGAACTGGGCCTGGGCCGGGAGGGCGACAAGGAAGAGCAGGCACAAGGCGAGACTTCCTCTGTAACCGAACCCCGTCATCACAAAACGCAACCTACTATGCCCGGAGTGTTCTTTTTGGGCTTCACAGCGCTTAGTTCGACCGGGCAGGGACACGCCATGGCGTGTCCCTGCCGATTGGTATTGCGCCCTTCGGCTAAGATGGATCAAAACAACCTCGCGGCGCCGAGGCCGATGGTGAAGCCAGGTTTGTCGACACGGAAGGCGGCGTCCAGGCGGAAAAGCGAGAAAAGGCCGCTCAGCGAGACGCCGACTTCGTGATGGGTATTGTTGCCATACATTGGTCCGTAAGCGAACACGGTATCTGGATCCTCGCCCCAGGTTTGACCGTGGCCGCCGAATACGATGACGCCATAGCCTTTTCGGGCGATGTTGTGCCAGCCAAGCATCTCGAAGAACACCGTTCGAAAGTTATGCTCCCAGAACAGGGCCGCGCCCGAGGGGGCCAGGTACGGCCGGCCCGGCAGCGTTTTGAAACGCCCGAACGGCGAGACGACCCCCATACGGGAGTCGAGCGCGCCGTAGGTCCACAGCGGCGTATCGCCACGGGTGGTGAAGGCGACGGTGCGGAGGTGGAGGCGGTTCGAGAGGATGCGGCGCTGGAAGAAGGTCGGCAGCTGCCACTCGGCGTCGAGCCAGTAGCGGGCGAAGCCGAGCTCGCTGTCCAGGAAGCCCGGCTGGCTCCATTCGACGCCGACCTCCACGGTCCGCCGGCCGGTGACGCCAAAGGTCTGGTCGTCATCGCCATACCGGATGGTGGACCACAGCGAGGAGCGAGTACTCAGGTCCCCGGGGGGGCGACTATTCAACAGGACATTCGGGTTTTCGGGATGCCCTCGGTCGTACCCAAAAAGGTTAAAGACCCCGGTAATCTTGGTCAGCCGGCCAAGCGACATCGCGGTGAGGCCGGCGGAGAAGGCGAGGTCCTGCGCGGGTTTTCGGGTTGTGAGAGAGAGTTCGAAGCCGTCGCGGCGGTAATAGTCGTAGTAGTCGTATCCGCCAAATAGCATCACCAGCCCGTTCGCCGAGAGCGCGAGGGGCTCCGCGCCCTGGATGGTGGTAGTGCCGAGGATGTAGTCCGCATGCAGCGCCGTTTCTTTTACCGCCACCGAAAGTCCACCACGGTAGCTTACGAGCCCTTCTCCCGCCACTGGACCGGCCGTCCCGTAGCCCGCGCCAGCGCGCAGCGTGACGGTATTCGCGAGCGTGCGCTCGAGCAAAGCGCCGCCGTATACACCTTCGGCGCGGTTGTAATGGAGAGCCGGCTTGAAGGCAATGCCGAGGCCTTTCCGCCCCGTGCCGCCCTCATCCCCGCCCTCGTCGTCATCATCGTCGTCATCATCTTTGATGAACCGGGCCATGGCGCCGGTGGGCTTGTAGGCTTTTTCGAGCGTCATCGTGCTGTCGATGGTCTCGTAGGCAGCGGCCTCCGCGCGGGTGAGCGGGACGATGGAGGCTCCGATGGCCGTTGAATCGGCGGTGGCGTCTGTAGCCGGGGTTGTGCCGCCATTCGAGACATTGACGCGAACGACCCCGAGGTCCAGCAGGCTCGTCGTTGCAACAGACGCTGAGTCCACCACGACCTCTTTCTCGCCGCCGAACAGTGAATCCGGCGTGGCCACGTTGGTGGCGTAATTGGTGAGGCGGGTCACCTGGTTGATTTCGATCGTGGGGAGGGCCAGGAGCCGCATCATCGCGATGTCAAGGAGGATGCGGGCGCGGAGGTCCACCGGCAGCCAGAACGCCCCGTCGAAGTCGGCGAACTGCTGGGAGTAGGTGATCTTCAGGTTCTGGATGGGGGGCGGGAAGAGGAACGATTCGCCGGGGGTGAGTTCGACGTCGAGCATGGCGAAAACGCCATCGAGGACCGAGAGCCGGCCGACGAACGCGGTCTTGAGCCGGTTTCGGGGCTCGACCTTGATGTCGAACACCGTGTCGTCGCCCTGGCGCCAGCTGCCGACAAGAGTGAAGGTATAGTGTCGGAAGGCATCGGGGTGGGTGACGCCGGGAAAATCGTAGCCGGCGACATCCAGGTTGTCGTCGTAGAAGTTGGCCATGAAGCGGGCGGCCGGCAGGTACTCATCGATCTGCATGTTATTCGTCTGCCGATTGGCCACGACGATCTCCCGCATACCCCCTTCCCGGCGCCAGAAGGCCTTCGAGAGCGATTCAACGACCGAGACGATGCCCGTATCGTTGCGCATCGTAAACCGGTTGTAGGCGTCGGCGCTGTAGGTTTCGAGTTCGGCGCGCCATTCCTTCTTCCGGCGGATCACTTCGCGCATGATGCGCACGGCTGGATCCTCATCTCCTGAAACGACCACCTCCTCCAACTGGTACACCATCCGACGAAGCGCGAGGCGGACATTGTCGGCCTGCTCGACGCGGCTTCGGGCCGGCGCATAGCCCACATACCGTACGATGAGATCCACCGGCAGGCTGTCCGCCTCGACCGTGAATTGCCCTTCCGCGTTGGAGATTGTGCCCCGCAGGGTACCTTCGATCTGGATGCTGGCGGCCGGGAGCGTTTCACCGGTCTGCGCATCCACGACAATCCCCCGCAGCAGCACCTGCCCGCTGGCGGCCGGCGCCAGCAGCGCCAGCACCATCAGGATGCCCAGACCCCGCGCGTTAGCAGCGCCCCAAAGGGGCCCAAAGGCAGCCCGGAGACCGTTATCTGACCAATTCGAATCCATCATTTGTTGCAGGGAGAATGCCGGCATCCGGAAAAATTAATCTCAGGAGGCCGCTATTTTTCACCGAACTTTTCACATGCTACATAGTCTGCAAGAGAGTACGCGCCCAGCACCTCAATTCCTCAGCGTCATGCCGCACTGGTACGAAGTCTTCGACAACGACCGGGTTCAACTGCTCACCCGAAAGCAAGCCACGAAGCTGGTGCGCATCCTGATTGCCGCCTTCGTGCTTACGAGCGCGACCATCGTCGTCGGTTTCAACTATAAACCGATCTTCCTGCTCATTATTGTCTCCGTCCTCGTCATCTGGTTTGTTGCATTCTGGTGGATCACCTCCCGGTTGCGCATGTTGCGTCGGGTGGTGTGGTGTGTGAAGATATCGGACCGGAAAGTCGAGGCGTACGACTATACGCGCAAGAAGATCACGCTGGACTGGACGGAGGTGCAACGGGTGGAAATTACGAAGGATGGTCTCGTGATGGCCGGCCCCGACTTCTGCGCCTTCGAGATTCCCCAGCTCTTCACCGATTTCGCGGCCCTCAGCCACCGGATCATCTACTGCGCGGAGCTCTACGACGTGCCGGTTTACGTGGACGGGCAGTCCTGGCAGTCGATTGATGTCTACGAGTTGTATCCGTTTCTTGCCGAGGGAACGTCGTCGGAGTAGTTTTAGGGTTTAAGGTTCAAGGTTCGAGGTTTAAGGGGCATTTTCCTTGAACCTCGAACCTTGAACCTTAAACCGTTACAGCGTCACATCCGCCCACTCCCATGCCGCGTTGAACCGGTCGAGCACGATCCGTGCGGCGGTATCGCGGTCCTGGGCGTGCAGGCTACGGTACAATCCCCAGAGCGACCAGCCGTTTTCAGGGTAAAGAGCCAGATCGTCCTCAAATACCAACTCGGCTTCGTCGGGCCGGCCGATTTCGAGCAGGAAATCGCCCAATCGGTGACGCGCGGATCGATACAAGGGCGCGGCGGCACCCCGTTCCAGGCTATCCTGTAGCGCCACGGCGCGGCCAAACTGGCTGAGCGCTTCGGCCGTCGCCTCGTCGGGTTCGTCGCTGAACGCGCGTGC
>JBGSPJ010000348.1:0-2821 GCA_041738655.1 Rhodothermales bacterium
GCCGCGACAAGGGCCTCGGCGCGATCGGTGTTTCGGGCGGCGATCCAGAGGCGCGCGGGCGCCAGCTCGGTTAACAGGGCATAGACGACGGCGCGCGCCGATCCACCGGCCCCAAAAACAACCACCGAGGCGTCCAGCAGGTCGGTATGGTACGCCGCGAGCGGCGCGAGGAAGCCCGCGATGTCCGTATTGTCCCCATACAAAAGCGGCAGCGCATCCCCCTCGCCGGGCCGGCACACGATCGTGTTCACCGCTCCGACGGCCCTGGCGCGATCCGACAGATCATCTACCCGATCAAAAACGGCCCGTTTGTGAGGAATCGTCACGTTAGAGCCCACGAACCGGGCGGCGCGCAGGCCGTCCAGAACGGCCGGCAACGCCTCGGGCGGCGCCGGCAGGCACAGGTACACCATGTTGACGCCCTGCGCGCGAAAGGCGGTATTGTGGATGATCGGCGAGAGCGAGTGCGAAAGCGGGTAGCCGAGCAACGTGACGAGGCGTGTTTTGGCGTCGATGCCAGCGGGCGAAGATTTGGATGCCATCGCGCCTATTCGTCGACCGTTGGAGACGGTTCCGTGAGGGCCATCATGCCATCCGATTCGCCGGCCACGCGATCCGCCCGGTTGATCAGCGCGATGAGCGTATCGCCCGGCTGCGGCCGCAGGTCGCTGTCGGTCGTAAACACGGACAACACGCCCGATGGACGCATGACGAACAGCGGGATCGCATTTTTCCCGTAGCGCATGATAAAATCGTCGTACGTAAACGCCTCGGACAACATCCCCGTCTTGATGGCGGCGCCACTGATGAACCGGGTATTGAGAGAGGCGAAGGTAACGTGGTCGCCAAAAAGCTGCCGGCCGCGGATGTGCTCGGTGTGCTCGTTGGTCTGCCGGAAATCGTCGCGCGGACGCACGGGGAGCTGGTAGACTTCGGCGCCGTCGAAGTACTCGTGGAAGTTGAGCGTCGCCAGGGCGTTGATCTCCTCGTTGGGCGTCATGACCAGCATTCGGCCCATCTCGCTCAGTTCGAGTTCATCGATCACGTCCTTCGACAGCACCTGGGCCATGCGGGCGTCCAGGCCGGCCTGCTGCGCGTGCGCGACGTTCCGCGGGTCGGAGTCGATCAACAGCACCTTGAAGCCCTGCTCCTGGAGCACTTTCGCCAGGCGTCGCACCCAGGACTGCGCCCCGATAAACAGGGCGCCCTGCGGGTTCGGATGCGCCAGCTTCAACAGCCGGGCCAGGGGCGTGGCGGTCAGCCCGTAGATCGCGACCGTCCCGATCACGACCATGAAGACGACCGGCACGATGCCGCTGCTGGCTTCGGGGAAGATTTCCTCGAGCTGAAAACTGAACACAGCGGCAAGCGCGGCGGCTACGATGCCGCGGGGCGCCATCCACGACAGGAACACAAGCTCGCGCCAGGTGATCCGGGTGCCGATGGCGGAGAGCAGGACCGACACCGGGCGAATGACGAACAGCAGCGCGGCCAGAAACAGCAGGGTATTCTGGTTGATAAACCCGAGCTCGGTGATGTCCAACCGGGCGCCAAACAGGATAAAAACCACCGCCAGCAGCAGCACCCGCACATCCGCCTTGAACTGGGAAAGCCGGGGCACTGAGCCATACCGGAGGTTGGCGATCGCGATGCCGAGTAATACGGCCGTGAGCAGGCCAGACTCTTCACGGAGCACTTCCGACACCGAAAACGCGCCGACGACCACCGTGACCGCCACCGCGTTTTTCAGGTAGTCCGGCACGAGGCGCTTGTGCAGCAGCAGGTACAACAACCCGGTGCTGGAGACGCTTACCCCGATGCTTACAAACAGGATGAGCAATAACCCGAGGCCGGCGTGAACAAACGCCTCGCTCATGCTGCTCACTTCGAGACCGCCTACGATGGGCTCGTTGAGGAAGACGATCGTCTTGAGCACGAGGACGGCGATGATCGCGCCAACCGGATCGTTAAACATCCCCTCCCACTTCCCGATCGCCCCAACTCGTCCCTGGGGGCGCACATGGCGCAGGAGTGGGACGACCACTGAGGGCCCGGTGACGGATAACAACGCCCCGATCAGGATGGCCATGTTCATGTCCATCCCCAGGATGTAATAGGCCGCGGCCCCAACCATGGCCCAGGTCGCCGCCAGGCCGATGGTGATCAGGTGCTGCACGACTCGGCCGGACTCTCGGATGTCCTGCAGCCGAAAATGGAGCCCGCTTTCGAACAGGATGAGCCCGACGGTCAGCGAAAGAAACGGGTAGAGGAGGCTGCCCATCAGCCGTTCCGGATCCAGCAGACCCGTCACGGGGCCGGCCAGAAACCCGAATATGAGCAGGAGCAGGATCGATGGTATCTTGAAGCGCCACGACAGCCACTGCGCCATGACACCCAGGACAACAATCGCCGCCAGCCCCAGTAGGAAGTATTCCGTCACGATCAACCTCCCGTTGCTTGGTGCTTTCTCGTTAACAGTTCGCGGCGGAGCCCCGTCGCGCCGGCACGTAAGGGTAACCCGTTTCGAGGAAAGTATCCACGCGCCGGGGCAAAAAAGGCCCTGGCGCGATTAATTTCGCTGGTGATGGCCCCTCCGCGGAACCAATCTCCGGCTCCGATTGTGAGGCGATCCTCATCCTCGAAAGCTATTATACGCCATGCAAACACCGGCCGGTCTGGGCATCGTCGGACTCAACTTTGGGGCCAACGTCATCGAAACACAGCTCCTCGGCGGGCCGGCCGCGCCCTGGTTCGAGCTCAGGGCCGTGTGTGATGCCGATTCGGCCCGCGCCCGGGCCGCCGGCGAACGCTACGGCGTCCC
>JBGSPJ010000336.1:0-3343 GCA_041738655.1 Rhodothermales bacterium
GCGGAGGCCTACCCGGTGTACGCGACCTACGGGACGGCGCTCCTGCCCGATTACCCGCCGGCCGACTTCGGCGAGTGGCCGGACTCGACCTTCGACATCGGTCCGATCGACCTTGAGTTCACGCTTGTCCCGCCCTACGACGAGCCGCCACCGCCCGTGCCGGTAGATGATCCGGCCGACAGCCTCGCCGCCGCGCTCCGCCTCTTATTCAGTCGCCTGCCGCCCCGATGATACGCCGCATCCTCCCCCTGTTGCTTTGCGCATCGATCGGCTGCGGCCCGGCCGCCTCGCCGGAGGAAGCATCCGCGGATGCTCTCCGGCGGGGCCGGCTCTCGCCCGAGTACGACCTGCGCTTCTGGCTCCTCCGCGCCGGCGACCCCGCCTTCACCGAGGCGGCCCGGTATTGCGAGGGGCGGTCTCTGGGAGATCATCCCAATTGCCGGCCCGTCCGCCAGGCGCTCCTCCTGACGAGCGACACGACCCGCGAGGAAGCCCGGCTCCGCGAGCTCGAAGTCCGGCTGCGCGTGATGGAAGATTCACTTCGGCGAGAACTCGAACGCCTCACCCAGACCCCGCGCCCCTGATGATTTTTATCCATTCTACACCGAGGGCCGCGCTGCTCGCCCTGCTTGTTCTGCTCCTAACGCCGACACTCGCTCAGGACGCGCACGCTCAAGAGGTCCTCGACGGCGTCGTCGAAGATTTCGCCGCCAGCAAGGACCTCTGGTGGGACCAGATCGAGCCCATCGCCCGCGGACTCTTCGGGCTGCTCGCCGGCATCGAGCTCATCATCACGGGCATCCTCTACGGGCTTCGCCGGGGCGAGATCGACGACCTCCTCGGTCGGCTGCTCCTCAAGTTCATGATCATCGCCTTCATGTACACCGTCCTCCTGCAGGGCCGAAGTTGGCTGCCCGAGTTTGTCGGCGGGTTTTCGTTTGTCGGGGAGGTGCTGACCGGGCAGGACCTCACCCCGAGCGCCCTCATCGGGCTCGGCGCGACGAGCATGATGGAGGTGATGGAGGCCGGCGTGGGGCTCAACATCCTCTTTAACGGCGTGCAGGTCTTCCTCGTGTTTTTCACCGGACTCTCGCTCTTTATCTCCTTCACGCTGGTCGCGATGCGGATGGTGCTCGTCACCGTCGAGTCGATTCTGGTTGTCGCGCTCGGAAGCCTTTTTGTCGCCTTCGCCGCGAACCGGATCACGGCCTCCTTCACCGATGCGTACTTCGTGTACGCGGCATCGGTCGGCATCAAGGCGCTCTTGCTGAACGTCGTCGTGGCCGTCGGGATGGACCTGGCCCAGGGCTGGATCTCCCAGCTCGAGGGCATGACGCTGCTCGAGTTCGCGCTCCCGCTCCAGATCACCGCTGCCGCCTTCACCTTCGCCGCTCTCGCGTGGTACCTCCCCGGCGTCGCCGCCGCCCGGCTCACGCAGAATGTGAGTTTTGGGATTGCGGGGGCGCTGCAGACGCACTAATACCGCTGAGATCATGATCAACGAACGACACGAACAAAACCCGTACGCCGAGGCGCGGGGCGTCTTTTACGACCGCTACATGGTCCTCTCGCGCGCCATCCGGCAGTGGCAGCTCGTCGCCTTCGCGCTGCTTTCGCTCTGTGTGCTCCTCGCCGCGTCGGCGCTTCACCTCGGCCGCTCGCAGCGCCTCATCCCCTACCTCATCGAGCGCGATGCGCTCGGGCGGACGCGCTACGCCGGCGTCATCCAGCCGGCCGACATCGCGCAGGACGAACTCGTCGCCTCCCAGCTCGCCTTCGTCATCACCAACCTCAGGACGATCTACCAGGACGCGGTCGCCCAGACGGACATGATCAACGCGGCCTACCGCTTCGTGACACCCGAGGCCGCGCGTTACCTCTCCGCCTACTTCGCCAGCCCCGACAACAACCCGATCGCCCTCGGCCAGCGCCAGATCCGCCGCGCCGAGATCGAACACGCGATCCGGGTGCCGGGCTCGGACAGCTGGAACCTCGCCTGGCGCGAGACAACGATCCAGGCCGCCGGCGGCGCCCGGGAAGAAAGCGCCTGGCAGGCCTACGTGACGGTCGTCTTCGAGCCACCGACAAACGAGGAGACGGCGCGAGCGAACCCGCTCGGGCTGTACATCAGCGGGATGAACTGGTCGAGGCAGGCTCCTTAAAAAATGTGTCATTCCGAGCAGGTCGCGGCGAAGCCGAGACCGTCGTCGAGAGCCTGCCCCCGCGGAGGCGGGGGGACCTCTCGACCCAACGTGTTGTGCCTTCCAATCGTCATCCTCGCGAATGCGGGATCCAAATGGAAGTCTTAGACAGCGTATTCCACATCTCCGGGAGGTCCCTCCGCGCGCCCCCGTTGGGGGCTTGGTCGGGATGACATTCGATTTTTGTTATAAAAACAAACCCCTACCCCCATGCGACTACCATCCCTTTTTATCCTCCTGGCCGGCCTCGCGGCAAGCTACCCCGCCCACGCCCAGCCCGCCGACACCCTCCTCACTTCCGAATCCCTCTTCCCCTACGGCTTCTCCGAGCCCGTCCTCACCTGCGCGCCACTCCGCGTCTGCCTCATCGAGCTCGCCGAGGGGGAGCGGATCGTCAACCCGCCCATCGCCGGCGACAACGCGCGGTGGATGATCGACTACGCCTACCAGGGCACCCGCCCGCTCGTCCTTGTCAAGCCCACCGATCACGGGATCACGACGAACCTCATCGTCACCACCGACAGGCGGATCTATGACTTGACGCTCGACAGTCCGCCGATCGAATCCGCCTCCAGCAACCTCAGGAGGCCTTTTACGCGGCGCGTCCGGTTTTATTATCCCGGGGAGATGGAGGCCGGGGAGTTAGAGGCCACGGCGCCTCCGCCGCCGGCGTGCGAGCCCCTGCCGGCGCCGCCCGTCGACACGCGCGATCTGTCGTTCGGGTATGTATGGACGAAGGACAAACCCTTCCCGTGGGTCCCCGAGGCCGTTTTTGACGATGGGCGCCGCACGTATATCAAGCTGCCGGCCTCAGCGATGGCGTCGGAGTTGCCCCCGCTTTACAGCGAGGGCCCGGCCGGCCGCGAGGTAGTCAACTTCGCGCCGCCCGAGGGAGGCGACCGGACGTTTGTCGCCGACCGGGTGCTCGAGCGCGCCGTATTCGTGTTCTCGGCAAAGAAGGGCCGGGTATTCAAAGAGTCCACCCTCACCATCATCCGGAGGCCCCAATGAGCGAACAGCCCACCTCTTTCCGGCCCGTGCGGATCAGCCGGCTCGCCGTCGGCGCCGCCGGCGCGCTCGTCGGCATCGTCATCCTCGCGCTCGGACTCTTCTCCGCCTCCCAGGAGCGCGAGCGGCAGGCT
>JBGSPJ010000389.1:0-4807 GCA_041738655.1 Rhodothermales bacterium
GGCGCGGACGGCGCCGTCCAGGCTCGCCGGCACGTGGTCGACAACATGCACGATCCGGCCGGCCATCTTCTGGGTATCCAGCACCTGCACCGACACGCCATCGATCGCGAGCGTACCGGTGTCGCCGATCTGGCCACCGCTCTCCGCATAAAAGGGCGTCTGGTCCAGCACAATCTGATGTTGCACGGCCTCGCCGCCATGCACCGTCCGGTACGCAACGACGCGCGCGGCCGGCTCATCTACCGTGTCGTAGCCGATAAACCGCTCGTCGGTCCCATCCTCCACCACCTGCCAGGCATCCGCCTTGCTCTGGTCCACCTTGAACGTGGTCGCAGCGCGGGCGCGGTCTTTCTGGACCTGCATCAATTCCTGATACCGCCCCATATCGACGCCCAGCCCCTCTTCCCGAAGCATCAGTTCGGTCAGGTCGATCGGGAAACCGAAGGTATCATGGAGCAGGAAGGCGATTTCGCCGGGTAGCTGGCCTTTTCGGGCGACCTCAACAAACGGTGCGACCATCGCCGCGCGGTCGTTTCGGTCGTACCCTTTGGCGAGCAGATCCATGGTGGCATGATCCGCCAGCAGCCGGCTCGTCGCCGCCTCGGCCGTGCCGACGCGCGCGATGTCCTTGATATACGGCATGATCCTGTCGAAAAACGCGATGCCCGTGCCCAGCGTTTCGAGGAAGCTCTCCTCCTCGGCCCGAATGACTCGCTCGATGTAGTCCTGCTGGTCGCGCAACTCCGGAAAGGCCGCGCCCATCTTCTGGATAAGCGCCGGCACTAGCTTCCACATGAACGGCTCGCGGAGCGCAAGCGTCTGGTAGCCGTACCGCACGGCACGGCGCAAGATGCGGCGGATGACGTATCCCCGGCCGGCATTCCCTGGCGACACCCCGTCCGCCACGGCGATGGCGCAGGTGCGGATGTGGTCGACGATCACGCGCATCGCGATCCGGTACCGCTCGCGGGTCGTGTCGTCCACGCCGGCGATCGTGTCGTAGCCGGCGATGGCCTCGATCGGGCTCAACTCGGCGACACGCGCCAGCAGCGGCGCGAACAGGTCGGTATCGTACGTGCTCTGTTTTCCCTGGAGCACCGCCACCACGCGCTCGAAGCCCATGCCGGTGTCGACGTGTTTCGCCGGCAACGGCTGCAGCGAACCGTCGGGCTGGGCGTTGTACTGGATGAACACGAGATTCCAGATCTCCATCACCCGCGGATCGTCCGAATTGACAAGTGTCTTCCCGGGGACGCGGGCGCGCTCTTCGTCGGTCCGAAGATCGATATGGATCTCCGAACACGGCCCGCACGGACCGGTGTCGCCCATCATCCAGAAATTATCTTTGGATCCGCAGAAGAGGATGTGATCCGGATCGATGCCGGTTTTTGTTCGCCATACCTCCGCGGCTTCCTCGTCCGGCTCCAATCCCAACCGCGCATCGCCGCCGTGGACCGTCGCGTACAAACGATCCGGGGCGAGGCCCCACTCCTTCACGAGCAGCTCCCAGGCCCAGCCGACGGCTTCCGTCTTGAAGTAGTCGCCAAAGCTCCAGTTGCCCAGCATCTCAAAAAACGTGTGGTGGTACGTATCGTGCCCCACTTCCTCGAGGTCGTTGTGTTTGCCCGAGACCCGCAGCACCTTCTGGGTGTCCACCGCGCGGCGATACGGGCGGTCGCCCGTGCCGAGGAAGACATCCTTGAACTGGTTCATGCCGGCGTTGGTGAACATCAACGTCGCATCGTTTTTGGGTACGATCGAATCACTCGGGACGATGGTGTGCCCGTGCCGGGCAAAAAAGGCGAGAAACGCTTCGCGGATCTGTTCGGACGTGAGCTGGGCCGGCATACAATGAAGAAGAAATCCTGGGATGGTAGAACCTGGCCATGCGTACGGCCTGGCCGTCAAAATGGCGGCTACGTAAACGCCGGATGCCCGAGAAGGTCCCCTTCGCTGCGGCGAGTTGTAACCTCGGAGCCGTCGCCGCCGTATGGCCCCTGAGTGTCATTTCGACCCCGAACTTCCGTATTCTGCCGAGCAACCCCAGGCCCACCAACCCGCACGAGCGTCCGCCATGAACGACGAAGCCAGAACCAACGATTCCTCGACCGATCAGATGCCGGCCTACAAACGGGTCATGCTGGCCGTACTGGGCGCGCTCGCGCTGATGGTACTTGTGAATGTGGTGAAGGGCGCCTTTACCGACGCCGGCGTGGAACGCCTTGTGGCCGTGCGTCATGCGTTCGATGCTCATCGCGAAGTCGTTGATGTCCATGTATCCGTCGCCGGACTGGCCGATGAGGAGCTCATGATCGACGAGCGGTTCCCCGTCTTGATCGACGCGGCCGTCCTTACGGTTGCTGTCGGGGACGCGGATGTCGTGCTGAAGAGCGACGACAGCGGCGAAATCCACGTGGAGGTGTTTCTGAAGGGCTCTGATATGGAAAAGGCGCGGGAATACTTCGAAAAACAGGCGTTCGAGGTCTTTGAAGAAAACGGCACCATCTACGTCAAAACCGCCGAGAATATCGACTGGCGCGGCGGCTGGAAGTCCAACGGCGGCGCGCACATCACCGTCGTCGTCCACACCCCGATCCAAACCACGGCCGATATCCGCACCTCCGACGGCGACATCGCGGCCGAGGACCTCAGCGGCGACATCCGCCTGACGACCTCGGACGGCGACATCGTCGCTGGCGGCCTCGTAGGCCCCTCCGTCGCCATCCGCACCTCCGACGGCGACATCGCGGCCCGTTCCCTCGACGCCCCCGAAGTCAGCGTCGTCACTTCCGATGGCGATATCGCGATCGACCGCGCCGTGGGCGCCATGGTCAATATCCGGACCTCCGATGGTGATATCGTGCTCGACGATGTCGACGGCGCCATCACCCTGAGTACCTCCGACGGCGATATCCAGGTCAATCGCCTCTCGGGTGACGAAGCCTCGCTCCGCACGTCGGACGGCGACATCGTGGTCCGCGAAGCCCTCACCGGCTCGGCCCGGGTAACCACGTCGGACGGAAGCATCGTCTTGCAGGCGGTTCATGGGGATGTCGAGGCACGCACGTCCAGCGGCGACCTGTCGGTCGACATCATCGAAGCCGGCACGGTCAACCTGCGCACGAGTGATGGCGACATCACTATTTCGGCGCCGGCCGACCTCCAGGCGACGCTTTCGTTGCGCGGCGAATCCATCCGCATCGCCTCCGGTTTCTCGTTCGACGGCGTTCTCAAAAAGGACGAAGCGGACGGCGCGCTCAACGGCGGCGGCAACCGGTTTGAGGCTTACGCAACCAGTGGCGAAATCGTCCTGCGAGAAAATTAAAGTAAATGTGGATAAAGAGGCCTCGCCGGGGCCGGCCCGTATTGCATGGCGTGCTCTCCAGCCCCTAATTTGAGGTATGTCGAGAAGCACACCCACTACGAAGAACGAATCGCAGGCTTTACACAAAGTCTTCGACGTGGCGTCCTCCGGCCGCCTCTTTATCAGCGTTCCCGGCGCCGACATCCATCTCGTTTCATCGGACGCGAATCGCGTCCAGATCGATGTATTCGTCTCCTCACCCACCGAAAACGAGGCACTTAGTTTTACGGATCGCGTGAAGCTCCGCGTGCGGGCGGTGGACAAACAGACCGTCCGCGTCGAGTCCAAGTCCATTTACCAGGATGGATTCTTCGGCTGGAACACCAGCGAAGTGGCCCGTATGCGGCTCGAGATCTCCGTCCCCCGCAGCTTTAATATCGATATCCAGGCGGCGGGCTGTGATCTGGTGATGGACAATCTAAAAGGCCAACTCGCGCTGCAAGTCGCCGGCGGTTCGCTCACGGCCAGCCGGCTCCAGGGGAAACTCGAGGTCTTCGGCTACGGCAGCGTGCTCGACATCGACGGCTTCGAGGGCTCCAAACTGACGATCGCCGCCTCCGGGGGCAAACTCACGGCGCGGCGCCTCACGGCCCCCAAGATCGCCATCACGGCTTCCGGGACGGAGACGACCCTCTCGGAACTCGACGGCGTCACCGATCTCGTCTTCCACAGCGGCTCCGCGGATGTCCGCGGCATCAAGGGCCCGCTCGAAGTGCACTCGAGCGCGTGCGCCTGCACCCTCCACCTCGCGACCATCGAGGACACCCAACTTGAGGTCAGCGGCGGCGAACTGGCCGTCCACCTCGCGCGCAAAGCCGCCGCGCGCGTGCTGCTCGAAGGGCGCACGCTGTTTTTCGACGATGCCTTCTCCTTTGCCGGCGAACGCGATGCGGAACGCATCGACGGGCACCTCAACGACGGCAAAAACTGGCTCAGAGCCTCGGTCGCCTCCGGCGCCATCCGCTGCGTCGCGGCGTGAAACCGTTGAACGTTTGGGCGTTGCACGTTTCAACTGTGGGGCAAGCCAGCCGGCGCACCAGATCCATAACGGTCATTATGTGAACGTTTCGCGTGTTCTCGACTCCGAGTAGGTAGCGACGCGAGGGGCCGTGTACTGGGGGGGACAATACGCGCCGCCGGCGGGCGATCGACCGACGACGGCGCATTCGTGTTACTCTCATCACATGGCATTCTAACTATCATGTATACATCGCTTTCTCTCAAGCGTTTTTTCCTCCCGCTCCTCACGGTCGTCATCCTGTTCACGGGCGTCGGCTGCGACTCCAACGATGAGGACGAAGAACTCCAGGACATCGTAGGCGTCGCCACGGCGAGCGGCTTCACGACCCTCGTAGCGGCCATTGAAGCGGCCGACCTGACCGAGACCCTCCAGGGCGACGGGCCGTTCACCGTGTTCGCTCCGACCGAAGCGGCCTTCGCGGC
>JBGSPJ010000415.1:0-2400 GCA_041738655.1 Rhodothermales bacterium
GAGGCGGCGAGGAAGCCAGCGATGCGATCACGATCCGCCGGCGAAAGGACGATGCGTTCGAGCGCCGTCAACTCCCCGAGATGCCGGCTATGCCGGGCGCCCACGATCAGGGCGGCCACAGACGGTGTGTCCAGCATGTACCGCATCGCCACCTGGGAAATCGAGGCGTTCTGTGGGCGGCCGATCTCGGATAGCAGCTCCAGCAGCTCCTGAAACCGCTCATAGCCCCCGAATTCATCGATGATAAGACGGTATTTGATGAGGGATCGGTTGGAGTGGTCCCAGCCGGCCTCGTCCCGCCCCAGATACATATCCGCCAGAAAGCCGCCGGCGACGGACCCATAACAGAGGTAGGGAAGATCGTGGGCCTCGGCGATGGGGTCCAGGTCGCGCGCCGGCCGCCGGTCCAGCAAGGAGTACTGCACTTGATGAGCGACCAGGCGGACGCCGGCGTCGAGCAGCTCCTGAACATGCCGGCCGTCGAAGTTGGTGAGGCCGAGGTAGCGGATCTTGCCCGCGTCCGCGAGCGCCTGGAGGTCGAGCGCGGCCTCGACATAGCCGGGTACGCCAAAATCCCACCAGGCGAATTGGACGAGGTCGAGCCGGTCGACGCCGAGCCGGCGGAGCGACCGGTCGATAACGCGCTCCGTATCGACCCGGGTGAGGGTAGCCAGCGCGTCGTAGTCCGGGACGTATTTCGTGTGGACCTGGACCTTCGGCAGGTCTCCTGATGCGACAGCTGTTTTATACTCCGACAGAAACCGCCCGATCAGTTCCTCGACCCCGGTGTAGATATCGGCGCAATCGAAGGTGGTGATGCCGGCTTCGACGAACACGCGCATATCCGCAACGGCCTCGTCGGCGTCGATAGAGCCGTGCCCGCCGGCGAGGTGCCAACCGCCTTTGATGATTCTCGAAATGGTATACTCTGGTGTGAGCGCGGTGCGCGGAACGGGCATCGACGGCCTCCCGGATGGTGTCAAAAACAGGTGCCCAAGTATACGTTTTTCCTACGTCGAAATCGCCACGGTTTCTAGCGAGGTTACGCAGCGGATGCCGGTAGAAACGAACGTTTCTTAAAGACCCGGGTGCGCCTGGAAAGACCTTCCGAGACGACGGAGAAAAATGCCGTTGCCGCCTTAAGTGGGCCCCCATGTGGCCGAAACTCCTTTAGCGCGGGACTGTACTAGCCCAAACGTGCGCCGGCCAACCCCACGACCCCCACACTGGCCTCTGCACGCCTGGTACTTGTCCCCACACAAGCGATCGCTCACACCGTCTTTACCTGGTCAGGGAAGGCACAAGAGAGGACTGCGTAGTTTGTTTCGTAAGGACCCCCCTACAGGGATATGGAAAGATTGAAGTGCAAGGCCTGTGGTAGTTATAGCATGATGCCGATGGAAGTTGCGGTGGACGAGTACAGGGAGCCGGTTCCGGGAGCAGACCAGGAATCAAGGTTCTACACCTGTCACGTCTGTGGCGACAACTGGCTCTCCGTCAAGGAGATCGCCAACGACGGCGTATGCAAAATTACCTTTGTCCACCAGATGGGCATGGCGCCCGTGCTGAAGCGGGTAGCCCACATGCAAAATCATGTGCTGGTTACCGAGACTTCGGTTGGCCTCTGGGAATATTACGTGGACGACTCTGAGATAGAGGAGGCTACGTGGATTGCCAAGCTGACGAGCCGGCGCAAGGTGCTCAAGTCCATCTGTTCGAACTGAATGACCGGAGCGGTTGCGGATTCCATCATCCGCAACCGCTCGCTGGTTTTTGTCGGGGGCCATCGGCCCCTTTTTTTGTGCCTTGAGGCAGGCGGTGGCGTTGCGAGATGTCCGTCGATTCGTCGTTGAAGAGACCTCAGGGGTCTCCAAGACCCCTGAGGTCTGCGTTTCGATTGGCACCTGCCAGTGCCCCCTTCATGTAGCTGCCGCTAATGGGTCGATGCCCCGCGCCGATACCCACGTGAGACCGTACACATCACCTTCAAGGACGACCACGATGGACAAACAGGATCGGGATCTGGAGTCGAACGCGCTGCCTCCTTCGAGCCCGTATCTCAGGCGCGTGATCGCGGATTTTTACCGCGACACCCTCGACGGCTACATGGAAGCCGGCTACCCCTTCGGCAACACCGTCGACGCCATGCTCATCTGGTTTGAGTTCGGGCTAAAGTCCACAAGTAATTGAGGATGATAGGTCACGGCAGATAGACTAGCCGGCGCGCCTCCCCGCTGCGCCCCCGGACCAGATAGATCCCGGGGGGAAGTCCGGCAGGGGCAAACGTGAACAGATGCCGGCCGGCCGGAAGCGTCGCGTCGGCTATGACGGCGATTTCGCGGCCGAGTACGTCGTACACGGCCAGCCGCACCGGGCCGTGGACGGGCAGGGTTACGGCGA
>JBGSPJ010000344.1:0-28486 GCA_041738655.1 Rhodothermales bacterium
GATCGATGGCCGCCGGTTCGTCACGCTCAAGGAGCAGCCGCTGCGCCGCGCGCCGGCGCCAGCCGTTCGGGTCCGTCAGCGCTGCGACGAGGTCGGGCGTCGAGGCTTCATGGAGGGGGACAAAGGCCGTGGGAGCCGCATCAGTGGGGGCGATGCGGAAGAGCCGGCCGCGATCCGTGCCGGCGTAGAAATCCATATCCTCCTTCAAATCCTCCGGGATCGACACCGGTGTTTCGATGTGCTGGCGGTACATATCCACCATATACAGCGCGCCATCGGGGCCGACGGTGAAGTGGGCCGGCCGAAACCAGGGGTCCGTCGATGCGAGGAATTCGCGCTCCGTCTCGTCGAATGGCCGCATGGCGATGAATTCCGGGCTGTCGGGTTTCTCGGCGAGGGAGTCGCGGTGAACGAGGTTGCCGGCGACATCGCCGGTAAACACCGTCCCGCGATACCGGTTCGGGAAGAGGTCGCCGTCGTACACGGTGCCGCCGGACGAGCCCGTGAAGTGGTCTTCGGCATACTCGACGCGGCCCGAGCCAGCCTCGTCGTATTGTTGTTGCCGCCTGGCGGTGCGGGTGGCGCGCCAGTAGGGGGCCGGCGTGAGCTGGAACATCCGCAGGTCATGGTTAGAAGTGTTCACGATGCTGCCGGCCGACCGGAGGTGCGAGTGGCGATGCAGGTAGCGCCAGGGGATGACAAACTGGTTGATGTGCTGGGTATTATGGGTGCCGAAGCGGTTGCCCCAGGCATCGACGGCCTGGCCGAACTGGGTGGGGCCGGCGGCCGGCTCGAAGCGGGGCGGGTCCAGGCGAAAACGGAAGTCGGCGCCCTGCACATACACGGTGACGCCGGGGAGCAGCGGCGAGGTGATGGTGCCGGCCTGGCCGAAGTTGGATGCGTAGATCCATCCATCCGGGTTCAATCGCAGGTTGGTGATCTGGGCTTCGGAGTTGTTTTCAAAAAAGCCCGTAAACAGGATGTCACGCCGATCCGCGCGGCCATCGCCATCGGAATCCACCAGGTAAAGGATATCCGGCGCGGCGGTCACGATCAGGCCGTTTTTCCAGGGGAGGACGCTGGTGGCTTCCGAGAGGTTGTCGGCAAAAACGGCGCGCGCGTCGGCGCGGCCGTCGGCGTCGGTGTCGGTGATCAACACGATGCGGCTGCGGCCCTGGCCTCGGGCCGGCTTGTCGGGATAGTCGGGCATCTCCACCACCCAGATTCGGCCTTTTTCATCGAATACGAGTTCGACAGGATCCGCGACAACGGGCTCGGCCGCGAAGACGGACGCCGAGAATCCCTCCGTGATCTGGAATGATGCCAGGGCTTCTTCGGGCGAGAGGGGGCCGGCGTATCGGGGCGGCTTTTGCGCACACGCCGCCACGATGGTGATCAGGAGCACGAACAACAGGGAAACGGAACGCATGAGGGCGTGGGGAGTGGGTGGGGTGTATCGCGCGGCCGGCATGGAATCGTGGGCGATCGGCACCTATTCTAACGGTTTTGGGTTCAAGGTTCAAGCGTTCAGGTTTAATGGGGCCACCGGGCCTTTCTCGCTGCTATGTTTTCACGCGACACCATCCTTCGTCAGATCCAACAGCTTGTTCAGGTCCTCGCCCGCGTCCTGTTTCACAAAAGCATGCACGCGTACGACGAGGCGCGTCGGGAGATTGACGAGGCGTTGAACGACTTGCTCGGGCTCGATACGGCGGGGCTCGATGCGCTCGATCGGATCGCGCTGCTGGCCCGCTGTCGGGAACTGGGGGGATGGAGCGGGGAGAAGGCGCTGGCGCTGGCGGATCTGTTGAACGAGCGCGGGCAACTGGCGCTGCTCGATCGCGGAGAAGCCGGCCGGGTGGAGGCGCAGCGCTGGTTTCAACACGCCCACACGCTCTACGCGGAAGTGCTGAGCACGAACGATACCGCACTTCCGCACGACATCCACGACCGCATCGAGGCGCTCAAGTCCGAGCTTGTGCTGACGGCGACCTCGCTGGCGGACATCGACTGGCGCACGTGGCGCCCCGTGGATCCCGCGACGCTGTTGTTTGTCGTGCAGGAAGGGAAAGTGTTGTTGATCCGCAAAAAACGAGGCCTGGGCGCCGGCAAAATCAACGGCCCCGGCGGCCGGCTCGAGGCCGGCGAGGCTCCGCACGACGGCGCCGTACGCGAAGTGCAGGAAGAACTACTTGTCACCCCGACCACGCTCGAAAAAGGGGGAGAGCTGCTGTTTCAATTCATCGACGGGTACTCGATTCACGTCCATGTCTTTCGCGCCTCGGGGCTTATTGGCGAGCCGACGGAGACGGATGAAGCCGCGCCGCTCTGGTTCGACCTTGGCGCCATCCCCTATGAGGAAATGTGGGAGGACGACCGTATCTGGATGCCCCATCTGCTGGATCGCCGGCCGTTCCTGGGACGCTTTCTGTTTGATAAAGAAAGGATGCTCGACTGGCGGATCGAGTGATGGCGTTGGAAACGTACGATAGGGTGAACTTTTTCACAGTGTGCTGTTGCCCTTCTTGTCTCCCCTGCATTAATTCTTCTTAACATTATCTTCATCCCCTCATATCTCGTCATGCTAATCAACCGAGGATACGAACTATGACTCGTACACCTTTTCAAGTGCTCGTCTTCCCGTATCGCGTAGTGGATCAAGAGGTGAAATTCGCGGTGTTTCAGCGACCGGAGAAAGACAGTTGGCAGGGTATTTCGGGCAAGAGCCAGGAATTGGAAACCCCGATCGAGGCCGCCAGGCGTAAAAGTGGCCAGGAGGCGGGGTTGGATGTGGGCGAGGAGCGGTTCATGGTGCTTGACTGCGTGAACGCCGTGCCGGCCTCTCAATTCACCGGAGGGTATGCGATCACCAACGGGCGGTTTGTGTTGCCCCAGTATTGTTTTGGCGTCGAAGTCAATTCCGAATCCATTCAGCCGACGGATCCCCGCGCGGATTATCGCTGGATCGGATATGAGGAAGCCACCGCGATGCTGGCATCCGATGCCTCCAAAACCGCGCTCTGGGAGCTCTATGCACGATTGCAGCGCCGGGTTAAAACGGACGATCTGATGTACCAGAGTTAGGGGAAAGCCCCTTAAACCCGTTTTCCACCACGGCCCGGCCGGCAAGCACTCCTTCGCCGGCCGTTTTTTTGCACTCGTTGCGCGTTATGCGCTGCATCCTGGAAACACGCGCTACGGCCACATGGCGGGTGTCCAGACAGCCAACGTTCAACTGAAAAACGCGCAACGCGTTACGTCGCGTTTCAGTCGCCCGGCTTTTTCTCGATCTTCCAGTTCGGGTCGATCCGTCCCCACCGCTCATCCGTCTTCTCGAATTTTGGATCTTTGTTGACGTATTTCAGGTCCGTCGAAGACCAGCGCGGATCCTTGTTCTGGTAGCGGGGGTCCGTCCGGCTCCAGTCCGGGTCCGGCCGCGCCCAACGACGCAGCGGCGGCTCCTCCTTGGGCGTGGGAGCCGTCGGCTCCGTGGGCACGGGAGCGGGGTCGGGCGTTGGATCCTTCTTTTTCAGACCGATCGATACGGATGAGAACACCCGGCGTTGAGCCGGTCATCGGTATCATAACGCTGTATTCCAGTAGATGCTATCCCGTGAATGCGTCATTTGTTTTGGAATCAGGAAACTGCCGGCTTTTCGAGATGGGATTCAAGAGGGGGTTCCAGGCTGCCCTGGGCGTGACGCCAGTTGGTGGCGTAATGGAGGAGGGACGACACGCTTTCGAAGCCGAGTTTCTCCTTTACGCGGCGCCGATGGGTTTCCACCGTTTTGCGGTCCAGGTTGAGGCGATGGGCGATGTCGTGGGGCGTCGACCCCTCCCCGAGCATGAGCAGTACGGCCAGTTCGCGCTGGGTGAGGCGCTCGAGGGTACGAATCCGGTCCCGCGTGGGCCGGCGCGTGATCTTGTTGAGAAGGCGAGCGGTGGCGGCCTGGCTCAGATACGTCTCCTGTCGGAGTACACGGCGAATGCCTTCGAGCAGCTCCCGCGGCTCGACTCGTTTCATGAGGTAGCCGGCAGCTCCCACCTCGATGGCCCGCTCCGCAAAGACCTCTTCCGCATACATGGTGTAGATCAGGATGCGGAGATGGGGATGATGGATGAGCAACTGGATGACGAGGTCGAGACCGTATCCGTCTTCCAACGAAAGTTCGAGCAACACGACGTGGGGCGCGGTCCGCGCGACCGCCCGATGCGCCTCGCGCGCGGTGGAAGCAAACCCCGCGAAGGCCAGGTCGAGGACGGGGTCTAACAGCACCCGCACCGCGTCTCCTATGATAGGGTGCGGATCTACGACAAGGACACGTGCCGGTCTGGGTACATCGGCCGCCGCCGGCCTTGCTGGGGTACGCAAGGGGGTAAACATGACGGATACAGGTTACTGATCCGGGGGGCGGAAGCGAAAAAGGTGCCCTGGAGGTCAGGGTTGGCGGATCGTCCGTTGGTGTGTTGGCGGCCTATGGAATCGCCAGATGTGCAGCAGGCGCGGACAACGCGCCGAAGGCCACTCGGTCTGTTTCAGTTTGGGACGATGCCGAAATTCTGGCAACAATGGTGCCGGTTCGGACCCGGATCGGGCAGGCAAATTGCGGGGTGCGTGATGCAACAGTGTCTCGCCAGAGGAGTAGTAGGAGAGCCACATTGTGCCAGGCGACAGGACGGATTCGCACGATGCTGTCCCGTGTGGAGGCGCCGGCCTGGTTCGGGATTGAAGACGGCGGGACGATGGGGTGCAGCCGGCACGGAACGTATCGTTGCAGCATCCTCCGATGCTATCGTTCAGTCTATAGGTCAGATTCTATTGGGCTGGGTCTATGCGCCAATGTACGTGGTGTGGAAATAGGGGATGGTTGCTCTCGTTGTCGCGGGAGGGACTGTGCCAGAAATGTGATGGCACGGTGAAGGCGCGTATCGTCACCTCCATGCGCTCACTGAATGAGAGCCTCGCCGTCATGCGCCGTTCACGCGACCTGGATGTCCGTCTCGCCCGTAGCCAGGACGCCATCCGCCATCTGCGCGAGCTGGTGCCGTTCTACGAGAAAGGACTGCTTTCGCTCAAGCCATCGCCGCAGGAGTGGGTCGCGCGGATGTACGTTACCGAGCGCAAATTCGCTCGGGAGTATATCGAGGGGTTGCTGAAGGCCGTCGGGACGGATGCGATGGATAACGCCGGCGATCGGCCACCGAAAGTGGAACAGCTCAATCGGGTGATCGAGGCCATCGAGACGTATCGAGTCCAACTCGGTGAAGCGAATGCGGTGATGCTTCGCCAGAAGGTGGAGCAAAGTCTGAGCGGCTTCCTGCTCGAGAGCGCCGAAAAAGATTCGTCGAAAGGCCACCGGGAACGCGCGCTGGATCAGTATATCGAGGCGCTGGACATGATGCGGTCGGACACCGGCCAGAACGCGGATCAGCGGAAACGCATCGAGTCGATCAAAACCCGGATTCGGGATCTCGGGGGCCACGTGCCGAAGCGCTGGGAAGAGGTCGAAGGGGAGTGATCAGGCGGGCGATGGGGAGGTGCCGGCTGGTCGATCATTCTGGCTGATGAACCATGGCGGCCGTGCTCCGGATGAAACCGAGTGTCGAATGAAATGGGGGATTTCTATCGCTCCGTCGCATCTGGAGCACGGCATGCACGCGCGGTTGCGTCAACTTCTACCCATCAACCTCCGAGACCAAGGATGGCCACGGAGAGAAAGATAAAGAGGAATGCGAGAATAGCTACGGCCAGACTTACTGCGGTGCCCCATGAATTCGTACTGCTCTGTCGCATAAATCCCAACAGATTGGAGTGGAAGAGTAGCCAGTGGGGAAGGGGAGCCCTAAATATAATCGGATGCGTTCCGAGAATGTGCGCAAAGTGTCATAAATGTCTTACAAGACTACGCGCGCCAGAAACGCAGGGGCCCTGCTCCCGCCGGCCCGTCCCACGCGCGATTGCGCGCGGGAAGTGGACGGTTGATGTGCCGATGTTCGGACGGGTACTGGAAAGGTACAGGCGGCCGCAGACGAGTATCGTGCCAATCTTTACGTGCGCCAGCGGACCCTACACCAGGGCCATCATCTGATTTTTTTGTGTCTCACAGTGAGAAAAAGAGGCTCGTATAACCGTGAGATGTCACGGGCGTGTCGCAGATCTGTACTCGTTTTGTCATGGCGCCATTCGGGAGGCGTGCGGCTGAAACTTGCGCCTCTGGCTCACGTGCTAGCAGACCAGTTCCCCCGCGCCAACCCCAGCCACCGCCATGATAGGACCGATCGAATTAGCCGCCGCGGCCCTCGTGTTCTTCTGCGTCTTTATGGCGCTGCTCGCGTTTCTGCCGGGCGCCCGTTCCACGCGTCGCCTCTACCAGGACTGACCGTCCAGCGTTTCCTCCGCGAGCGCGAAGGAAATCGTCATGCCGGCGCCCCCGAGTCCGGTGACAATCTGGATGTGCTCGGAAGGGGCGAGCCTCACATGAGTGCTCCCGACAGGTGCCTTTACGTAGCTTCCGAGCCATCGATGGGTGACAGTGAGCCCGTGGGTGTTGAGGAAGCCATTCAAGTAGGTGAGGATGTGCGATTCGATCTCGCTGCGGTACGAAGGCGGGATGCCTGTATCCGGCGTGTGTGAATCCCCGAGCACCAGGGAGCCGTCGCTAGATTGGACGGCCAGGACGTGGATGCCCAACGCCACGTGGGCCGGCAACTCCCGATGGAGGCGTTCCCGCAGGGCCGGCAACGACGGACAGCCTGCGAAGCTGGCGTAGTGGGGCATGGTCAGCTCGGCGGCCAGGGCGGGGGCGAGGCGCCAGCCGGCCGGCATCGGCTCCGTGCGCAGCATTTGCAAGTGTGTCACGTCCCCACAGGATGCCGTGAGTAAGTCCGGATATAGCAGGCTCAGTTCGTCCCCAGAACAGATCACCAGACGGTCGAAGCCCAGCCGGGCCCCATCGCTGATGGCGATCGCATCCGGGAAGACGCTGATGGCGGGTCGGTCGAAATAGAATGTGACCCCCTGAGCTGTCAGCCACCGGATGAGCGCCTGGCCTGTCGCTACCGGATCGACTCGCGCCTCGGCCCTACTGAAGAGCCCGGCCTGGAGCCCCGCGCGGCGGACGGCGGGATGAAGGCTGGCGATCGCGCGGGCGGGCAGCAATTCAAACGAATCGTCCCCCTGCGCGAGGTCCGTGAACTCCTGGAGGACCGATCGCGCGTCGTCGTGATACGCGAGGACAAGGGAGCCGCAGGGCTCGAGAGAGAAGCCGGCCTCGGTACTGACTGCTTCCCATATAGCGCGCGAACGCAGGGCGCGTTGCCGGTCGGGGCCGAGGGCCTGACCGATGGGCCAGACCATCCCAAAATTCCGGGTGGAGGCGCCTTGAGGTGCGGGATGCCGCTCTACGACCGTGACGCGCCATCCGCGCCGTACGCCGGCTACGGCATGGGCCAGGCCGACAATGCCAGCGCCGATGATGAGGAGATGGGGCATTGTGGTCTGTGATCTGATACTCAGGATGAAGGAAGGGAAATGTTGCGCTGACGATTTAGGAATAGATCCTTAAACCGTGGGTAACGGAAAGGTAACCGACCGGCCGCACTTTGGCGCGACAGAATACCCGCGGGTAATCGTGGCAATACACCCCCGAATCCATCACCCTTCCAAGACATAATCATGTTGAAGCACATAGGACTGTGCCTTCTGGTCGTGTTAGGCCTTTGCGTGTCGATCGCTCCCACGGCACTGGCGCAACAACGTACCATTAGTGGCATCGTGACGCGCGCTACAGACGGCGCGCCTCTTCCAGGCGTAAATGTCATCATCAAAAACACGTTGCGCGGCACGACTACCGATGTCGACGGCGGCTATCAAATTACTGTCGATCCCGCTAACGATGTGCTTGTTTTTTCCTTCATCGGGTTTAAGACCCAGGAGCGCGACATCCAGGAGGGCGATCGGATCGATGTCGCGCTCGAAGACGACATCGCACTCTTGGACGCCGTTGTAGTTACCGCGCTTGGTGTCGAGCGCAGAACCCGCGACCTAGGGTATGCGGTCCAGAGTGTCGATGTGGCGGACCTGGAGACGGTGCGGGATGCGAATCTGCTAAATTCGCTTTCGGGCCGGCTGGCCGGGGTGCAAATCAACAACGGCTCATCGGGGGTCGGCTCGTCCAGCCGGATTGTGATCCGCGGGGAGGCATCGTTCACCGATAACGTGCAACCGCTCATTGTCCTAGACGGTGTTCCGATTGCGAACGATCTCATTGCGAACGATGTGTTCAACGACGGCACAGGGTTTCAGGAGGTGGATTATGGGAATGGTCTCGGTGAACTGAGCCTGGACGACATCGAGAGCATCAACGTGCTGAAAGGGCCGGCGGCCACGGCGCTGTATGGGTCACGTGGCGCCAACGGAGTACTCGTTCTTACGAGTCGCACCGGTCGTTCCAATCAGGGGATTGGCGTCTCGTTCTCGACCAGCCTCACGTTCGACAACGTGCTTCGCATCCCCGAATACCAGAACGAGTACGGCCAGGGATCGAACGGTCAGTTCAGCTATGTGAATGGCCTTTACGACGGCGTGGAAGATGGCGAGGACATCAGCTGGGGCCCGCTCATGGACGGGCAATTGATCAGTCAGTTTGATAGCCCCGCCCTCGGGCTGGATGGCGCGCCGGTTCGTGCCGGCGACGTTGTCGCACGTGGTGGCGCAATGGATCGGTCGCTTCTCCCGAACAATAGCATTACAGCGACCCCGTTTACAACGAATGCGGATAACGTGGCCGACTTTTTCCAGACCGGCACGACCGTGCGGAATAACTTTGCCTTCTCGGGCAACAATCCGGAGGGGTACTATCGTGTGTCGTACTCGAATCTGCTGAATAATGGGGTAATTCCAGGAACGAATCTGGAGCGTCACGGGCTTTCGTTGAGCGGTGGGTACGACCTCAGCGACAGGTTGAGCGCTCGAACGTTTATCAGCTACATCAACTCGGCCAGCACGCATCGGCCGGGCACCGGGTATGGGAGTGAGAACCCGATGTACATGTTTACCTGGTATGGCCGTCAGGTAGATACCGAATCCCTGCGCGATTACTGGCAGGTCGGCCAGGAGGATATCCAACAATTTAATTACAACTACGCCTGGCACGACAACCCGTTTTTCTCTGTTTTCGAGAATCGTAACGGATTCGACAAGGATCGCATCCTCGGGAACGCCGCGCTCACGTATGCGATAACGTCGCGACTGAGTGTGACGTTGCGTTCGGGTCTCGATACGTACGACGACCTCCGAAAGTCCCAACGAGCGTTCAGCACCCAACGTTTCCGGAATGGCGCGTATCGGGAAGACAATGTCAACTACACCGAGTTGAACACGGATGTGTTGGCCCGGTATGTGGCGGCACTTGGTCCCGATTGGGGTCTAACGGTGTCAGCGGGTGGTAACCGGCTCGATCAGACAAGTCGATACAAATCGGTGACCGCCGGCGAACTCATCGTCCCGAACATCTACAATCTTGAGAATTCGCGTATTCCGCTGGTGACGAACCAGTTTAATGCGCGCAAACGGATCAATAGTGTGTATGCCCTGGGTCAGACGGGCTGGCGCGAACGGGTGTACCTGGATGTGTCACTGCGCAACGACTGGTCCAGCGCATTGCCCGAGGACAACAATTCCTACCTCTATGGTAGCGCCTCGCTGAGTGCGATCGTCTCCGAGTTGGTGGACCTACCGGATGCGATCAATTTCGCCAAAGTTCGTGTAAGCGCGGCGCGGGTAGGCAACGACACGCAGCCGTATCAATTGACGAACACATACGTGTACCGACTGCCGTATGGCGGCACGCAGCTGGTAACGGCGAATCCTTCCCTCGCGAACTCGGATATCTCCCCGGAGCGGATCGATGCCGTGGAGGCAGGCGCGGAGCTGAACTTCTTTGCGAGCCGGCTCAAGTTAGATGTTACCTACTACCAGAGCCTGAGCCAGAACCAGATTGTCGCGCTGCCGACATCCGTTACGTCCGGCTACTCGAGCCGTGTGCTCAACAGCGCCGAAATTGAGAACAAAGGGGTTGAAATCATTCTGGGTATTACGCCTCTGGCCACACGCGATGCCATGTGGGCGTCTACCTTCAACTTCAGCCGCAACGTAAGCCGTGTCGCGAAGCTGCCGGAAGGGATCGATCAGTATGTCACCAACTTCGGTCGTGTGTACGGCAACACCAGCCGTTCCGTGTGGATCATTGCCACGGAAGGCGGCCGGATGGGGGACATGTGGGGCACGGGTCTCCAGCAGGTCGAAGTGGATGGCGAGATGCGGAGCGTCTATGTGGATGGGATCCCCCAGAAGGACTCGAATCTTCGCAAAATCGGGAATTACAATCCCGATTTCATGCTCGGGTGGGATAACAGCTTCCGGTGGCGCAGTGTGGAATTTGGCTTCTTGTTCGATCTTCGTTACGGCGGGAAGATTGTCTCCCGCACGTTGGCCATCGCCAGTACATCGGGTAATCTGATCAATAGTCTGGGTTCGGAGGGCGATGAAGCCTACGGAACGGGTGATCGCGAGACGGGGATTGTAGGGGATGGCGTCCAGTGGCACGAAGCGTCCCAGGCATGGATCGAGAACGACGTCGCCGAGCCGGCGCAGAGCTGGTACAACCGGTTCTACGATCGCGACAACGAGGAAAATGCGTTGTACGACGCCACCTATTTGAAGCTGCGTGAGGTGCGGCTAGGGTACCGGCTGCCGGCCCGACTGGTGACGCGTCTCGGGGCAACACAGGCCGTCGTGTCGATCATCGGGCGCAATCTGGCGGTATGGACTGAAAACCCCCACTTTGACCCGGAATTAAACGCGATGCAGGGCAACCGCTTTGTGCAGGGGGTCGAGGATATGTCTTATCCGTCGAGCCGCAGCTTCGGATTCAACGTCCAGCTCCAGTTTTGAGCGGTCCCCCCGGGTGTGCCCGGGGGCATTCCGCGCTTCTTGAAACGACTTATCGGGTCAATCCCATGAAACGTATACTCACAGCGTTCTTGCTGGTCCTGCTGGCCGGCGGATGCACGGATAACTTCGACGCCATCAACGAAAACCCCAACGCCCCGGAGTCTGTCGATGCACAGTTCCTGCTCTCAAACGTACTCTACACCACGGCGAACATGAACGCGTTCGAAGGGTGGGAAAACGGGAATCTGTTGGTGCAGTTGACCACAAAATTCGACTTCAACGACGTGGATCGATACGATTTGAGGACGAATGAAGAGGTCTGGAATAGCATTTACTATTCCTTGCGCGACCTCGAGACCGTCATCGCCCAGGCCGAGGAACGGGACAACGATACCTACAAAGGCATCGCCCTGGTCATGCGGGCCTATCTGGCGGCATACTTGACGGATCTCTGGGGGGATGTTCCTTTTCAGCAGGCCGTTCAGGGAAGCCAGGGCAACTTCACACCCACGTACGACACCCAGGAAGCCATCTACACCGGCGAAGGGGGCATTCTCGAAAGCTTGCGCGAGGCGGCCCAGTTGCTCGAAACCGCGACGGGCACCGTTTCCGGAGATATTATCTTTCAGGGTGATCGTGAAGCCTGGCTGCGCTTTGCGAACTCGCTTCAGGTGCGGTATCTCATGCGAATCTCCGGTCGTGTGGATGTAGGCGCCGACCTGGCCACACTCGTTGCCGGCGGCCGGCTCTTCGTATCCAACGAGGACAATGCGGTGATGCCGTATCTGTCGACGGCTCCCAACCAGTGGTACGTGTACACGGTCCGCAGCGGCGACTACAACAACGTGCGGATGAGCGAGAAAATCGAAGCTGTTTTGAAGGGCTTTGACGACCCGCGGTTATTCACGCTCTTCAAGCCGTCGGCAGTGTCTCAGAATACGAGTACGCCTGTTTATACCGGTCTTGAAAGTGGCCTCGGGCCTTCCAGTCGTACGGGGATTCTGCTCAACGAAGTATCCACGCTGGGAAGCCTGTTTCGCGACGTTCCGGATGGCGTCAGCGCCATGTTAATGACCTACGCTGAACTCCAATTCACGCTGGCCGAGGCGGTGGCCCGGAATATCATCCCGGGCGATGCCCGTACCTACTACGAGGCCGGCATTGCGGCGTCATTCGAGTACTACGAGGTGCCGATGCCGGCCGATTATCTGCAACGTCCCGGGGTGGCCTACGACCCGGTCAATGGTATCGAACTGATTATCACCCAGAAGTGGCTCGCCAATTTCATGAACGGCTATGAGCCCTGGTTCGACTATCGCCGTACAGGCTTTCCGACCCTCGAGATCGTTCGTGACAACCTGAACAACGGGGTCTATCCTGTTCGGTACAAATACCCTTTCAGCGAGCAGGCCGTCAACAAGGCGAACTACGATGCTACCATAGCCCGAATCGGCGAAGATTCGCACAACATCCCGGGCTGGTGGGAGGAATAGAGAAAGGCTCGATCCGATCGCGAAAGCATGTGATGGGAAGAGAGGGGCCGCGCTCCGCATAAAAAAAGACCCGGACGGCTGCAGCAACCGTCCGGGTCTTTGGTGTGCCCGGGACTGGAATCGAACCAGCATGACCTTTCGGTCACCACCCCCTCAAGATGGCGCGTCTACCAATTTCGCCACCCGGGCTTAACGGGTTAAAAGTTCAAGGTTCGAAGTTCAACGCCCACGTTCTTTGAACATTGACCCTTCAACCTTGAACCCATTTTTGTGATCCCGGCAGGGCTCGAACCTGCGACCCTCTGATTAAAAGTCAGATGCTCTGCCAGCTGAGCTACGGGATCTAGGAGCAGGGGACCCAAAATACAGGGCCTCGCCGGCCATCGCAACGCGCATCTGGCTAAATTCGTTTGAAGAAGGCGGTGCTGCAATTGGCGCGTGTCGTACGCGGCTCCAGACGTTTGGTTCACTCCCGGGCTGTTAATGACATGGGCTGTAGAGACGCTCCTGCGGAGCGTCTCAGCGACCTTTCCGCAAATTGGAATGGTATCCTGAAAATCGACGCCGTCGGGAGACGCTCCACGGGAGCGTCTCTACATCAGGCGATAGAAATCCGCAGTAGTTCCTGATGCTACGAGTGATAAAAAGCCATGTGGAGTACGCGCAGGCTCGTCATCCCGAACCGCAGTGGGATGGTGGTCAATAGAAAATGCGTATACCGAGTGAGCAAAACCCCCATACCGGGTGCGCCATTTCGCTACAGCTTGTGCAATTGGCTGCCGTATACTTCATCACCTCGTCTTCAGCGGCGGTTTCGCCCGGCAAAACCACTCGGTTGTATCCACCGAAAGCCGGCAAGCCTCACTCCGCATGACGCGGGTACTTCCTCACCACGTTCCCCCCGACTATCGGTTGCGCCACACGCTACCGCTAACACCTGAGAAGATCGCCATGTCCAAATATCTTTTCCTCCTCTTCGTTTGCTTCGGTTTCACCCTCACGGCTTCAGCGCAGCCTGGCCCGAATGATCCCCCCCAGGTGGATCTTACACTGACGCTCTCCACGCCGCTTCATAGCACGACGATCAACTTTGGCCTCGATGTGCGCGCCACAGATGGATACGATGAAGAACCCGGCCTCCGCGAGATCGGCAATCTCCCGCCCTGGACGCTGGCCATGGAAGCGCGATTCCTGCGTACCAACCTCACCTCGACGCAGGCTGACTACCGTTTCGGCGATGGTTCGAACGTCACGGCCGTCCACACCCTCGAGTTCCGTAAGGATCAGTTCGACAACGGGGATGTAACGATCTCCTGGAATCTGCCTCCGTATGCCACCGGTGTCCTGAAAGACTTGATCAATGGCAGCATAGTCAACGCCACTATGTCCGGCGCCGGCAACACGGTTGTCGAAGACGACGGATCGGGCGACCCGATTGTAAGCAAGTTGCTTATGACGATCACGTACACCAACATCCCGGATGGGGTGCTGCCGGTCGAACTGACCTCGTTCGACGCGCTTGTTGATGGGTCGGATGTGGTCCTGGCCTGGGAAACGGCCAGCGAGACGAACAACGCCGGCTTCGAAGTGCAGCAGCTCGTCGGCGGCGCCTACCAGGCCATCGGCTTTGTGTCGGGCTTCGGCACGACGAACGAGGCGCAGGCCTACAGCTTCCGCGTCGCCAATGTGGCCGCCGGTACGCACAGCTTCCGCCTCAAGCAGATCGACTTCGACGGCGCCTTTGCCTACAGCGACGTCGCAACGGCCGAACTGGCGCTCGACGGTATGTTTGCCTTCGCGCCGGCCGCCCCGAACCCCTTCAACCCGCAGACACAGTTCTCGCTGACGGTCGGCCGCCAGCAGTTCGTCCGCCTCGCGGTCTATGACATGATCGGCCGCCAGGTCGCCCTCCTGCATGAAGGCACGCTCGACGCCCAGGAAGCGCACCTCTTCCGCTTCGAAGCGAACAACCTGCCCAGCGGCCGCTACTTCATCCAGGCCACGGGTGAGTTCTTCTCGAGCGCCCAGGCCGTGGTCCTCTCGAAGTAATGCGGGCTTAATGGCTTGATTCCCTTGCGGGAATGAGTATCCAACGCCTCCGGAGTCGATGACTCCGGAGGCGTTTTGTTTTTATGCGATGACGGCGCGTTAAGCGCGCTTCGGAGCAGACGATTGTTTCGGTAGGGCCCATCGGCGCACCCCAACCCACGCCCGCCCCTCACCCCACCTTCGTCCACGGTATTAGCTCCCCATCGCATGCTCGCCCTTTCCAGGATGCTGGGTGGCGTAGCGCTGCTGGTATTCGGTCTTGTGATCAAGGCCGGCCCCGCATTCGCGCAATCCGGCCCCACCGCCGCCGCGCCGCTTCGTTCTTCCCTACAAGCCAACGCATTTGACGCCCTGCGGACCGCCGCGGCGCAACGGGGATCGCTGCCCGTCCTCGTTACCTTCGCTGAAACGCCCGCGTCAGCAAAAAATACATCACTCGAACGCGAATGGGCGATCCAGCAGGATCGTGAGCGGCTACTGGCCTCGCTCCCGGATGTCCGTGAACGTCGTGTTTTTCGCCGGCTACCTGTGGCGGCCCTCGACGTCGATGCCGCGGGTATCGAAGCGCTCAGCGCCTCGCCGCTGGTTCTTTCGATCCAGGAAGACGCCCTGTATGCGCCTCTGCTGGATCAGAGCGTGCCCGCGATCGGGGCGGACAAAGCATGGGATATGGGAGGATCCGGAGCTGGCCAGGTTGTCGCGATCATAGATACGGGGGTAGATGGCTCGCATCCGTTCCTCGCCGGCAAAGTCGTGGCCGAGGCCTGTTTCTCGACGAGTTACGCCAGTTCGACAAGCAGCTTTGCTTCCGTGTCTCTCTGTACCGACGGTAATGACGAGCAGGTAGGCGCCGGCTCTGCCGCGAACTGCGATGCTTCGATAACTGGATGTGACCACGGCACTCGCGTGGCCGGCATCGTCGCGGGCAGGGGGGAGCTGTTCTCCGGCGTGGCGCGAGATGCCGATCTGCTGGCGATCCAGGTCTTTTCCCGTTTTGATAATTATTGCGGTGCGGAGCCCTGCGTCCGTTCGTGGGTGTCGGATCAGATCGCGGCGCTCGAACATGTCTACGACCTGTCGGATACCCTCCCGATCGCGGCCGTCAACCTAAGCCTGGGCGGGGGGCACTATACATCGGAAGAAAGCTGCGACTTGCTGAATCCGGCGATGAAGTCGGCCATCGACCTGCTTGCGCAGAAGGGCATCGCGGTGGTGGCGGCCTCTGGAAATAGTGGGATGAGCGACGGGATGGTGGCGCCGGCGTGTGTCTCCACCAGCGTCAGTGTGGGAGCGACATCCCTCGCCGACGGCGTCTCGATCTTCTCCAGTAGCGCATCTTTTCTGGATCTTCTGGCTCCCGGTGAAAACATCACGTCGTCCACGCCCGGCGGCGGTTTTGCCTCGGGGGATGGAACGTCGTTCGCGGCGCCGCACGTCGCCGGCGCGTGGGCCATCCTCAAAGGACGCGAGCCGGAGGCGCCTATCGAAGAGATCCTGGCGAACCTCGCCGAGACGGGTGTACCGGTGCTGGACGACCGAAACGAGGTCACCACCGCGCGGGTCCGGGTCGATCTCGCACTGGAATCGACCATCCTGCCCGTCGAACTGGTATCATTCGATGCCCGCGTGCACGATGGCGATGTCGTGCTGGCCTGGGAGACGCTTTCGGAAGTGAACAACGCCGGCTTCGAGGTGCAGTACGCGGCGGGGGATCACTTCGAAGGGATCGGTTTTGTCGCCGGCGGCGGCACGCGCTCCGGACTCAAGACGTACAGCCACCGGGTGACGACCCTGCCACCGGGCCGGCATCACTTTCGGCTGAAGCAGATCGACTTCGACGGGTTCATGACCTACAGTCCGGAGGTCGTCGTTCGCCTCGGCCTCGATCAGCCCTATCACCTGAGTTCTTCCTACCCGAACCCCTTTAATCCGCAGACTCAGTTCACCCTCACCGTAGCCACCCCGCAGCACGTGCGCATCGCCGTCTACAACGTGATCGGGCAAGAAGTCGCGCTGCTCGAAGACGCGGTATTGGAGGGGGAACGGGCGTACGGCTACTCCTTCAACGCCGGCGAGCTACCGAATGGCCTGTACATCATCCGCGCCATCGGCGAATCGTTCACCGCGACGAAGACGGCGATGCTGGCAAAGTGAAAAGTGCAAAGTGAAAAGTGCAAGATCATTTTTCACTTTACACTTTGCACTTTGCATTCACTTGGTCGGTTTTTCCGGCAGCGCCACCCGAATATGCAGTTCCTTGAGCTGCTTGTCGTCCACCTGGTCTGGTGATGACACCATCAGTTCCTGGCCCGTCTGGGTTTTGGGGAAGGCAATGACATCGCGGATGTTGTCGGTGCCGGAGAGGAACATGGTGAGGCGGTCCAGGCCAAGGGCGATGCCGCCGTGGGGCGGGGCGCCGTAGGTGAAGGCGCCGAGCAGGAACCCGAAGCGTCGTTCGGCTTCGGCTTCGTCGATGTTCAGCAATCGGAACATCTGCTGCTGGATTTCGCGATTGTGGATACGGATGGATCCGCCGCCCACCTCGCTGCCGTTGAGTACGAGGTCGTACGCCCGGGCGCGGGTGGCGCCGGGGTTGTCGAACATCGTGTCCATGTCGTCCGGGTGCGGCGACGTAAACGGGTGGTGCATCGCGGCGAACCGTTTGTCCTCTTCCGACCATTCGAGGAGCGGAAACTCCGTCACCCAGAGGAAGGCCCAGGGACCCTGGTCGCCTTCGGGGAGCAGGTTGAGCTCGCGAGCCATGTGGAGGCGCAGGGCGCCCATCTGTTCGTAGACCTTCGGGGCCGCCCCGGCGAGGACGAGCACGAGGTCGCCTTTTTCGGCGCCGATGCTGGCAAGAGCTGCTTCGACGGAAGCCGTGGGTAACACGTCGGATTTAACGGAAGCAAAGGTCTCCGAGCCATCGGACGGAAGCTTGAAGTACACGAGCCCGCCGGCGCCGAGGCGTTTGCGGACGAACTCCTTGTCGAGCCGGTCCATGGCGCCGCGGCCACGATCTCCTTCGCCCGGCACGCGGATCCCGACGATCTTGCCGCCGGTCTCCAGCACACTCTCGAACACGCGGAAGCCCGAGCCCTGGAACGCGGCGCTCAGGTCGTGGAGCTCGAGCCCGAAACGAAGATCTGGCTTGTCGCTGCCATAGCGAGACATCGCCTCGGCGTAGGGCATGCGCTGGAACGGGGTGACGAGCTCGACCCCCTTGATCTCGCGCCAGACCGTCGTGATCACATCTTCGATAATGCGCTGGACGATGGCCTCGGTGGCGAACGTGATCTCGACGTCCACCTGCGTGAATTCAGGCTGGCGGTCGGCGCGGAGGTCTTCGTCGCGGAAGCACTTTACGATCTGGAAGTAGCGGTCGAAGCCGGCCACCATCAAAATCTGTTTGTACGTCTGGGGCGACTGGGGGAGGGCGTAGAACTGGCCCGGATGCAGCCGGCTGGGGACGAGGAAATCCCGCGCCCCTTCCGGGGTCGACTTCATCAGGACCGGCGTTTCGATCTCCAGGAAGCCGTGGCTGTCGAACACGCGGCGGACGACCTGGCAGAGCCGGTGGCGAATGATGAGGTTGCGCTGAAGTTCGGGCCGGCGGAGGTCCAGGTACCGGTAGCGGAGCCGAAGCTCCTCATTGGCCACTTTGCGCTTTTCTTCGTGGGCCGACACCTGAAACGGGATCGGCTCAGATCGATTAAGGGGGATCAGGCTGGAAACGCGCACTTCCACGGTGCCCGTTGGCAGACGCGCATTTACTGTCTCCTCGGATCGAGGCCGAACAACGCCCTGGATCGAGACCACATCTTCCGTGCGCAGCCGTTCGGCGACGGCGTATGCCTCCGGATTGTCCTGCGGTGAGAGGACGGCCTGCGTGAGCCCATGGCGGTCCCGAAGGTCGATGAATATCACTCCGCCCAGGTCGCGTCGGGTATCGACCCATCCTTTGATCGTGACCTGTTGCCCCACCTGATTCTCGCGAAGCGCGCCACACGTGTGGGTGCGTTCTCCGTGGAAGTCAAAGGTCGTTTTCTGGTTGGATCGGGGTGTTTCCATGGGCTGAAGGTACGTCCGCTCGGGCTTGAAAAGAGGCTGAAATATACGGCCCAACGAGGACTGGGTCGGTTTGTTCGCGGAAAAATCGATTTTGGATTGTAGATTGCGCGCCAACCCGGAAGGGCTGTTCAAGGATCCTCGGCGTGGCGTCTTGCGACGGGCGGGGGAGCTCGACGGCCTTCTCATCGAAACAGCTGGAGTATACATGCTGGCAATTGTAAGCAATCCCTACATCGTTGCGTCGCTCGTTTATCTACTGGCGCTCATCCTGGTCGGTTATTACAAGAGCCGGGCGGTGAACACCAGTGCGGACTTCATGGTCGCCGGCCGTTCTCTGCCCTGGTATGTGCTGGTGGGTACGCTGTTGGCTACCTGGATGGGAAACGGCTCCTTGTTTGGCGGCGCCGGCCTGGGGTATCGTAACGGACTGGCCGGGTTGTGGCACAGCGCCGGAGCCTGGGCCGGCATCGTCCTGGTGTACTTCATTGCCAAGCGGATCCGCAACTTTGGTCAGGTCACGGTGCCGGACATTTTCGAGGCGCGGTACGGGAAGATCTCGCGCGTTCTTGCTACGCTCATCACGGTCGTGGCCTACATCACCATCGTCTCCTACCAGTTCAAGGGGGGCGGCCGGGTGCTCCAGATCATGACCAACGGGCTGGTTACCGTCGAAACCGGCATCATCATCACGGCGGTGTTCGCCATTCTGTACACGGTGCTGGCCGGCATGTTGTCGGTCGTCTATACCGATGTCGTCAACGGGGTGCTCATGCTGGTGGGCATTTTTATGGGGATGATGTTTCTCATCGTGGCCGTCGGCGGGGTGGAGGAGGTGATTGGCGCAGCGAAGGAGGCCGGCAAGTGGACGCTTTTTGGTAACTGGTCTCAGGAAAGGGCCAACGTGGACTCCGGCCCCATCATCGCCATCTCTTTTCTGATTCCCACTATGTTGCTGTTGCTTGGCGATGCCAATATGTACCAGCGCATCTTTAGCGCCCAGGACGGCGGTCAGGCCCAGAAAGCGGTCTTTTTCTGGGTGATCGGCGTCGTGTTTCTCGAGACGTCCATCCAGTTCTTTGGCCTGACGGGCAGCCTGGCGGTGGATCAGGGGCTCATAACGGATCTCTATGCCACGGGCCGCGCGGCGTCAGAGAACATCATCCCGGCCGCGGCTCGCCAGGTCTTTCCCATGTTTTTGGGGATGATTCTGGTGGCGACCATGATGGCGGTGATCGTCTCGACGGCGGATTCTTTCCTGCTGGTGCCGGCGACCAACCTCACACGCGATGTAGTGCAGCGATTCATCAACCCGAACATGAGCGAAAAGGCCGTTGTGCTGATGGGGCGTGGCTGGGTGCTCCTGCTGGGGTTTGTCGCCTACCTGCTGGTGGAGCAGTTTCCAACGATTCTGGACGCCGCGTATACGGCCTACCTTATCTATGGGGCGGCCATCACACCTTCGTTGCTGGCGGCGTTCCTGTGGAAGCGTGCCACCTGGCAGGGCGCCGTGTCGAGTATCATCGCCGGCAGCGCGGTGACGATGGTATGGACGTTTTATTTCAGCGGCCAACCCTATTACGCCACCTGGAGCCCGTTCCTCCAGGAAGTCACCTATCCGGCGGTCGCGTCTTCGCTGTTGATGCTTGTCGGCGTCAGTCTGCTTACACCGAAGCCCTCGCCTGAAACCTGGGCTCCCTTCTTCAACGATTCGGCCAGTTTACAGAAACCGTGACCTGTCGTGAGACGGGGGTCAGTCTAGCGAGTGTATGCGAAGAGATTTTGTGCGCGACGTGTTGAATCGACTGCTGGCGCGGGGAGTGATCTCGAAAGAGTTCTCGATCCTGGCGGTGTGCGCGGGGGAGGCGGAGCGCGACGTCTTTTCCGAACTGGGTTTTCGAAACGTCACCCTGTCGAACCTCGACGAGCGGATGACGCCGGACGCCTTCGCGCCGTATCGCTGGGAGTACCAGGACGTGCAGTCGCTCACCTATGCCGATGGCTCCTTTGACCTCGTATTCGTAGCCGACGGCCTTCACCATTGTGATGCTCCCCATCGCGCGTTGCTCGAAATGTACCGTGTGGGCCAGAAAGGCATCGTCGTGGTCGAGTCGCGCGATAGCCTGCTCATGCGCCTCGCGGCCGGGCTCGGGCTGACGCCGGATTACGAGCTCGAGGCCGTGGTCGGCAACGAGTTTCGGTATGGCGGGGTGAATAACACAGCGATCCCAAACTACATTTACCGGTGGACGGAGCGCGAATTCGAGAAGACCATCGCGTCCTATGCGCCCGAGTGCCGGCATGCCTTCTCTTATTTTTATGGATTTAATCTGCCTTTCAGTCAGGCGGCCATGCGAAAGAGCCGGCTCAAGTTTTTCGTGCTGCACCTGGCCCGGCCGTTCCTCTGGCTAGCGACCAAGGTCGCCCCGCGCCAGTGTAACTCCTTCGCCATGGTCGCCCTCCGGCCGGCGCTGCCGCGCGGGCTCTGGCCCTGGCTCAAACTCGAAGCGGATGGAGTGGCGATCGACGAAGACTACCTGCGGTCGCGTTTTAACGCTCCCCGCTGATCCAATCCACCAAGGTTTTATCCCCACCTATGCCCGACTCCCTCCGTGTCGCCATCCAGGTCCTTCCACACGCCGAAGGCATTGATCTGCCCGAATACGCCACGGCGCAGAGCGCCGGCATGGACCTCCGCGCGGCCGTCCCGGCGGACGCGCCGTTTACGCTTCGCGCTGGTGCCTATGCGCTGGTACCGACCGGTCTCCAGATCGCGCTCCCTCCGGGGTACGAGGCCCAGGTACGGCCCCGCAGCGGCCTTGCCGCGAAACACGGCGTGACAGTGCTGAACAGCCCGGGAACGATCGATAGCGACTACCGCGGCGAATGCAAGGTCATCCTGATCAACCACGGCGCGGCCGACTTCGTGATTAGTCGCGGCGAGCGGATCGCACAACTGGTCATAGCCCGCCACGCCCGCATCTTCTGGGACCAAACCGAGTCGCTGGAAACCACCGAGCGCGGCGCCGGCGGGTTCGGGTCAACAGGGGTTTAAGGTTTGAAGTTCAAGGTTTAAGGAAGAGCACCTTTAACCTTAAACCTCGAACCTTAAACCCTTTTCAAAACGTCGGCGTCAGCCGCAGCCACAGCATCGGCTCGCGTTCGACGCCCGGCAGGTCGGTCAGTGGCCAGGCGAGTTCGAGGCGGATCGTGCGGTCGGCGAAGCTCATCCCGAATCCAGCGGAGGTGAACAGGTTGTTGAGGTCGACGGTGTCGGTGCCGGCGACCGTGTTCGTCCAGGCCGCATCCCCGAAGCCAAAAACCTGTACGTCGTCGAAGATGTCGTTTAGGGGAGAGATCCGCGCGATGGTGAATTCCCCGTTGGCGAGTAACATCCGCGACCCGATATAGCCGTTCTGTGGATATCCGCGGACGCTGCCCACGCCGCCGAGCGAGAAGAGCTTCTGGAATGGCGCGTCGTCGGACGCCATGCCGCCGCGGAGGCGCAGCGCCAGGGTGCTCTGGTAGCCCGTCGGGATGTAGAACCGGGCGTCGGCCAGATAACGGTTAAAGGTCTGCCCGTCAAACTTACCGGTTTCGACTTCCACCCGGTAGGCCATGCCGCGCGGGTAGGTGGAGAGATGCGCCAGCATCCCGCCTTCGAGAGCGAAGACGTAGGATTCCATCCGGCCGGCGTCGATCAACGGGTTGAGGCGGAAATCGCGCGAGCCAAATAACGACCACGAGGTGTTGTTTGACAGGCTGCTGTAGTCCTCGGCACGGTAGCCGGCGCTGAGCTGCGCGAAGGGCGTGAGGCGCTGCATGGCGTACAGGGAATAGCCTTCGACCTCGTAATAATCCATGTAGTCGTACTCGAAGAACATCGCGGCGAGGGTGTTTTCCACCCAGCTGATCTTCCAGAGGTCGTTGGTGCTCGTATTCTGCCGGTACGACCCGCCGAGCTTAAACGCGAAGTCCTCGTTGCCCCGGTAGAAGGGTGCAAATTCAGCGCCGACCTCGTACCGAATGTCCTGCAACTCAAACGCATAGCCGGCCTGGCCGAAAACTTTGGCCTGCTCGAAGTCGCCCCACTCCAGCGGCAGGAAGCGGGCGCCAAGCACCAGGCCCTCCACGCGGTTGTAACGGATAGGGGGGATGGGGCGATACAGACCGGTTTCGCGGTACGGCCAGCGGTTGTAGAATTCGCCGACAAACGCCTCGGCCTCGTCGTACCGGTCAAACGGATCGTTGCGGTAACGGTAGGTGGTCCGGCTGCCGTCTCGGGCCACATGCGCGGCCGTCGAGCGGGCTTCTTCCACCTCGCGCCGCACATCATCCATCGCGAGGTGGACGTTCAGATCGTCCTCGTCATCGTCGATTGTTGCGGTACGCTCGCCTTCTTCATAGACGCCCGGGCGAAGCCATCCTTCGCGCATCGGCTCGGTTTCTACTACAGGTTCATCGGCCGGCTCGACATCTTCCACGGGGGCGTCGATCGCCTCGTTGGTCGCCAGCGTGGCCTGGGTTTGCCGGCGTACAATCCGGCGCGTCTGCACCACGGCCCGGTCGAGTCCGTCCTCGATGACGGCCATCTGTTCAGCCAGGGCGTAGGATTCGTCGGCCTCCAGGGTAGCGCGGAGTTCACGGACCTGCGCGTAGAGGTCGTTTAACGCGCTTTCGAGCGTTTGCAGGTCATCCAGCGCGAGCGGCTGGATCGTCGAGGAAGCCGGCGTGAGGGTGGCCGCACCGGTTTCCGGGGTGAGCGGTTCGGCCGAGGGGATCGACGCCGAAATCGTGCTCAGTTGCTGGGCCAGGTTCTGGAGCCGGTCGCCCACGGCGTCGTCCTCGTCGCGGAAGGTCGCGGTTTTGATGACCTTGACGAGGGTGCCGAGGGTGGACTGGATGAGGTGCCGCTCGGCGGCGTAGTCGGCGGCCGTGGTGTCTGCTTCCTGCGCTCGGGAGGGGGAAACGAAGAGCGCGATGGCCACGAGGCAGAGGGTGGGAATGCGGTAAAAAGGCGTCATAGGGTTGAACGCGTGTAGGGGCGCGAGTCGATCGTGCCCGCCATGAACGATTTCCGGTTGGCCGGTATGTGCAGGGAGGTACGCGCCAGCAAAAACGAAGGTTACAGCCGGGCCGCCGGCCGGCTCTGGTTCAACGTGCCCGTCCAGCGCACCCCGATCGAAAGCCCGAAGGTCTCGGGGGCAAAGGGGCCGACATCGGCGGCGATGGCGGCATCCAGATGCAGGTTTTTTTCGCGAAGCGGCCGGGCGCTCAATTGAAGGAGCAGCGCAAGCTGGTCGCGCCGCTCTGTAATTTCGGATGTCCCGGTCAGGCACGCGGCATCCGCGCAGATGTTGCCGGCGCCGTAGTTCCGGCTATATGTCGCCATCACCAAAACGGGAATCGAAGGGCCAACATGGCCGGACAACCCGATGTGATGGGCGACAAGGATGTTATTCACCACTCCCGGGCGGACACCGTCGGGACGGAGCAGGGGCAAGCCGATCGTGCGGCCCCGGTAGGTCCAGCCATCCCTGTACAAGGCGTTGTTGAAATAGGTATCGCGTCCCCGCGTATCGGTCGTGCCGGCGCGCCGGCTCTGCTTTTTTGTGTTGGCGTGTTCCCAGAGCAGCGCGTCGAAGGGTCCGATGGGCTGCTTAAAATCCAGACGGAGCCCCCAGAGGCCGTCGAGTGCATTCCGGAACAAGAGCGAGGCGCCGGTTTCGATGTAAAATTGACGGTAGACGGCGATGTCTACCCGTCTAAGATCGAACTCGGCCCGGGTGTCGTAGGCTGCAACCGTGTTGCCCAGCGAGTTGTCCGCCTCGAACTGAAGCTCGTCGCCGGCGCGGGCCATCACCACGCGCACATAATCGATCGCCCCGGTGGCGAGGTCTCCCTCGACGGGGTGGACGCCGCCCCAGACGACATCGTGGATCACGCCCCCGAAAAGCCGTATGGGCGAATCTTCGGTGAACAGGCGGAGATAGAAGTACTTCTCGTGCAACAGGGCGCGGTCGACGAAGGCGTCTCGCGGAAACCAGCCGTGCCCGAGCCGAGCGCGTACGGCGAGGAAGTCTCCCGTACGGGGTACGGTGACAAACCCGGCAGTCTTCACGGCGATCTTCGGCATGGGCGTGGTGTTTCGGCTCCAGATCATGGAGCCCAGGGACAGCCGGGAATCGGCCATGCCGTACTGGTCTTCAAACAGGCCGGCGCTCAGCACTACGGCGCCGAAGCGCAAGTGACCAAAAACTTCATGCACATAGATCGCGGCATGGTCGGACCCCCGCGCGAGCACACGCGTGCCCACAGTATAGTCCGCCCGGTCTGAGAGTCGGCGGGCATACCCCACACGGCCGCTTGCCAGCGCATTGGCGCTCCTGGGATCCACGATTCCGTACTGATTGGTAGCCAGCCAGAAAGGAAGTGTCCGTTCGGTCGCGCCGGCCACGTGAAGGCCGGCCTCGTACGTCCACGATTGCGAACGGGCAGGGACCGCCACCGCGAGGAGCACGCCCAGCAGCCGACACAGGCGGAACGCGACGGAAAGCGTAGAGGGAAGGCCTTGGAGCAACTGCGCCATGGGTGGTCGTGGGAGTTAATGGGAGTCGGGCGCCGCGCCGGCCACGAGCGTTGTCCACTGTCGGCGGACGGCATCGGGGCTGAAATCAGCCTGGAACCGATCGCGCACAGCAACCGAGTGACGCTGCCACCGATCGGCATCACAAAAGGCCAGGACCGCGTCGGCGATGGCCTTCGGGTCGCGGGGCGGGACAAACAGTGCCTCTCGGTCTGCCGCCAACATGTCTGGTATGCCAGCATGCGCTGTCGTGACGATGGGGGTGCCAGCGCTCATGGCTTCGAGTAAGGCCAGCGGTTGTGCCTCGGTAGGATAGTAAGTAGGAAACAAGAATACATCCGCCCAGCGATGGAGGGCGCGCACGGCGTTTCTGTCCGTTAGTGGCCCGAGATGCGTGACACACGGCGCCAGTTCGCCGGCGATGCGTGTCTCGAACGCCCGCTGGTCGGCCCGGTCGATCCAGCGGCCGGCAAGACGCAATTCAACCGCACTATTTCGCGCGCGAAGGAGGGCCGCGGCTTCAACCACGTCGTCGTACCCCTTCGAAGGAATCATGTTGCCGACGAAGAGAAGGCGCAGGGGTCGTTCCAGGTGCCGGCGATCCACCTGTTTCTCGGCGATCTCCCCGTCGCTGAAACAGAGTGCGTCATCGATGGTGTTCGGGATCGCGATGCGTTTGTGCGGCGGTATCCATGCGGCGCAGCGCTCCGCGAGGGATGGATTGAGAAATACGAACCCATCGAGTGAGCGGACGAGCCGTGGGGCCGTGAATCGGGTAAGTGCGGATTCGAAAAGCATGGCGAAGTTGCCCCAATGGACTACCCCGTAGCGGCGTCGGGCCAGAGGTAGGGCCGGCAAGACGGTCAGCAGGTCGCGTGCATGACCGAACGCCTGTGGCGACACGGCAGGCCACAACAGAACGTCCGGAGGCGCGGTCCGAAGTGCGGCGCGTAACCGCCGGCCTGCGCTCAAGTAGCCGCGTATTTTGCTCAGACGCACGCCGGGCGTGATTTCAACCTGCTCCTCATGCCCATCGTTGAGGGCCTGCCTGGTTACTGGGAACGCCTCCTCGAGCAACGAGGCGAGGCGCTCGGTGGCCATCGTTTGCCCCGTAATCGGAGGAGAAAAGTACCCAGCGATACTGATGCGGTTCATGGGGTGCCGGCCATGGCGGCGGCCATCGAGGATTCGAGGATCGCTTCAAATCGGGAGGCGATGACGGGTATCGAGAACGCTTCCTCGGCATGGGCGCGGGCGCGCCGGCCCATCTCCGCGCGAAGGATCGAATCGGCATGGAGATGCCTGGCGGCTTCGATGAAGCCGGCGGCGTCCGACGGCTCCACAACCAGGCCGGCGCCGGCGTCGCGTACCATACACGCGGATGCGTTGTCGCCGGGTACGGCGAGCAGCAGCGCGCGTTCCGCGCAAAGATAGGCCAGGACCTTCGATGGCACCGAAAACAGGCTGGCGTCTGGCTCGAGCAGCGCCACAAGCACATCCGCCGCGGCGAGCATGGCCGGCAGGGCATCCACCGACTGATAGGGGAGGACCACCACGTTGCCGAGACCTTCGGCTTCGGCGCGTTCCTCGATCCAGCGGGCTCCCTGCGCCTGGGAGGCGACGACGATGCGGACTTCCGGGGTGTCCGCAAACGCGCGGGCGAGTTCCAGCAGCCGTTCGGGGTTGTGTTTCATCCCCAGCGTACCAGCGTAGAGGAAATTGAAGGTCGTGTCCAGGCCGGCTCGTTCACTCCATGCGTTCGCTTTTTCGTCGACCGGCAGCCGGTCCAACGGTGCCCAATTGGGGATCATAACGGATGATTTCGGGGGGATGCCCCATTCGGCGAGGAGGGATAGGAATGCCGGCGCGATGGCGACTACGGTCTGGCTCCTGCGCAGCAACCGGCGCTCCATGTGGAGGTAATACCGCCCGATGAGCGCACCGGCGACGGGAATCCGATCCCGGAGGATGCGATGCGCGGCGAGGCCGAGCAGATCCTGGAGCCAGAAGACAAACGGGACGCCGTCGCGGGTGCAAACGGACTGGAGGCGGCGCTGGGCATCGAGGGGCGTGTTGGCCGAGAGGACGACGTCGGGCCCGAAGTCGCGGGCATGGCGGGCGATGAGCCGGCCGTAGGCGCGCTCCTGTCTCCAGCGCGTGAAGAAGTCGTATTTCTCGATGGGCGCTCCGAGCGAGATCGGTTCGACGGAGAGGTTGATCGGCTCGTCCGCTTCCTCGGGCACGCCCTGTGGGGTGGTAACGAGATCGGCGCAGTAGGCGTGGCACACGAAGTGGCCTCGTCGGGCGAGCTCCAGGCTGAGCTGGTAGGGGAAGGCGTAGCCGCCGTAGTCGTGGACGAGGAGGCGCATCAGTCGCGCAGGGAGTGGAACGAGTGAACGCGCCTGCCGAGGCGCTGAATGATCCAGAGGAGCGCCAGGCCGAGGGGTGCTCCCGCCGCGCGACGAAGCACTGCCCCATCGGCCGCCGCCCAGAGCCCGGATGCGAACCGTTCGGGCGACCACTCCGCGACAATGGCGCGGGAGGCGGCTTCGAAGCGGGCACGATCGAGCGCGGACCCGGAGATAACGCCCAATAGGCGGGCCAGTTCGGAGATATCCAACGGGTCGAAGGTAAATCCGTTGACCCCGTAGCGAACCAGATCCGGCGCGCACCCGGCGCGATCGGAGACCAGCACGGGCAGACCGGCCGCCATCGCTTCGTTGACGACCAGGCCCCATTGCTCTACGATGGCGGGATGGACGAACGCGCCGGCGCGCCCATAATACGCCGGCAATTCGTCGATCTGCTGGAAGCCGCAGAATTCGACCCCATCGATGCCCTGTGTGCGAACAAGCGCTTCCAGTGCCGGCCGTTCCTGCCCATCGCCCAGCAGCAGCAATCGCCAGGGTGCTGCCGCCTGCTGGCGATACTGGCCGTAGGCCTCGATGAGTCGGCCGAGGTTCTTTCGCGGAATGAAGCGATTGGAGGCCAGAAAAAACGGCGAGGGATCCGCGAGGCCGGCCAGGTGCCGGCAGGACTCCGGCGCGCGTCGGGCCGCCTCCGCCCCCTCGGCGAAAAAGCGGTTGTCGACGGCGTCGAATCCAAGAAAGATGGCCTCGGTCTGCATGCCCAGCTTTTCGAGGTAGGCGCGCTGCGGTGCGCCGCCGACGAGTGCGGCGTCGTAAAGCCCGACGAGCGATCGCTTGACGAATTCGCGCCACGGGATGCGGTCGGCGTCGTCCTCCTTGGTTTCGGTCATGAGGATGGCCGGTCGGCCGTGGCGCCGGCACCAGAGCAGGCAGGCGCGTGCGTCGGGCGTGCTGTAGCTCGTGATGGCGA